>PLYW01000235.1 GCA_003151875.1 Acidobacteriaceae bacterium | reverse complement strand
ATGGTGTCGTTTGGGCCAACCATCGTCGATCCCCACAGCCCCAATGAGCGCGTACAAATCTCTTCGGTGGAAAGCTTTTGGACGTATCTCAAGGCGGTACTGGAACGGATCTGAGCTGGTGCACGCAGAAGATTGGGTAGGCAGCAGTTTCTGTCACGCGCCCGAACCTCCCTCTGTTCCAGGCACCGGGCTAATTTGCCTGAACAAGACGAACGCGCGACGCGCTGCCTCCCCGGACACCCGCCGAAACGGTGGCTGTTTCTACTTGGGTGTTTTCCTGCCGGCAATGTTCAGTTCTAAGATCTGGCCATCCGGATTTTTCACCAGCAATACCTTGCCGTTGGGAGCATTTAGTTTGGCAGGAAATTCTTTGCCGGCGGTCCAGTCGATAAACGTTGCCACCGGTCCGCTGGTGCGACAAACGTAAATCGTATTCTCCATGCGCATGGAGATCTTGTAGCCATCCGAACCTTCCATGTGCTGGGCGTTAGCGGCGACCCGTTCGAAAGCCACAACCTTGGCCATCTGATAGCCTTCGTCCGCGTTTTGCCCATAGGCGAGCATCGCAGCCAGGGCGATGCAGCACGATAAAGCAAGCAAACATGTCTTCATTGGCGTTCCTCCCTGATGGTCGAAAAGAGAGTATAGACCGAGTACCCGATGCACGCAGGAATAATGGGTACCCCGTTCTAGACCGATTTTGGCCAGGGGACCAGGCGGAGGGTGAAGCTTGAAGGTATGAACAGCATTCTAGAATCACGAGGGCGATCAGCCCTTGCTTTTCGTGTTTCATTCAGCAGTCCTTCTGTTGTTTACGGCCGGATCTCGCTGGCGGGAAAGATTCGGCCTCCGGAGACCGTTCCCCACACCTTGATGTCGCGGATCTTCTCTACGGGAACGGCATGGGGGTCCCGTTCTAGGACAACAAAGTCCGCGAACTTCCCGGCCTGGATACTTCCGACTTCCTTCTCCACACCCAGCGTGTAGGCGGCATCGATAGTTACCATGCGCAGCGCCTGGTCGAGCGTTATCCGTTCCTCGGGTGCGCGCACCTTACCCGACAGCCCGAAGCGGTTGACCGCGATCCAAAGCTCTTCCAGCGGAACGGGCGGCGCCACCGCGGTGTCGGTGTGCATCGAGGTCACCACTCCGGCATCGAGCAGCGTCTTGAGCCGGGCCGCCGCGTAAGCCCGGTCGGCGCCGAAGTACGGCGCTCCGAATTCCGAGCGAGCATACACGTAATAAGGATTGGTGCTGACCACACCGCCTAATACCTTGACTTGCCGGGCCATCTCGGGCGTCGAAATCCCATAGTGCTGGAATGCGAAGCGGTGGTCGGTGCGCGGATACGCCTTCATCAGGGCCTCGAGCGCATTGATGGTGGCCCGATTTCCGCCGTTGCCGTTGGTGTGCACGTTAATTTGAAAACCGGCTTTCCACCACGGCAGCCAGGTTTCCACCATCTTGTCGGGCGGCGTGAGGAAGATCCCCTGGCGTCCATCGATATAGCCGGGGTTCTCCATCACCATCCCCAGGCTGAGGAAGGAATCGTCGGCGAAAAACTTCACGCCATGGAAGATGAGCTTATCGGTGTTCTTCTTGGTCAGGCCCTGCACGAACGGGATCGCCTGGTCGCCCTTGGCCGCCGTCATGGCGGCGCCATCGGTCACCACCACGCAACGTATCGGCATTTGTGGATTGTTGAACGTCTGGTCAAACAAACCCTGTTCCAGCTCGATGTTGAGCGCGCCAAAGTCCAGCTCGGAGGTTGTGGTGACGCCATTCTTCCGGCTCAGGTCCATCAGGTACTTCATGTTCTTGAGTGCGATCGCGGGCTTGGCCAGTTCGCCCATGGGTGCTGCCAGGATGCGGCCAGCCGCCGTCACGCCCAGAAACTGCCCGTTGGGCTCGCCGTCCGGCCCGGCCATCACTCCGTTAATCTTGGTGTCGGCCTTCGTGATGCCGTACCTCTTCATCGCCGCTGTGTTGGCGTAAACGAAGTGCTCGGAGGCGTCCCACACCAGGATTGGCTGGGTGGCGGAGATCGTGTCCAGCATGGTCTTGTCGAGGTGCTGTCCGCCCATCGCGATCAGGTCGTAGCCCCACGAAAGCACGGTGTCATCCGGCGACTTGGCCTGCGCCACATACTCCTTCAGCTTGGCCGCCGCCTCCTGGCGCGTCTTCACGCCGGGAAACCCGGGGCAATAGGGGCTGGGAATAGGCAAGTACGTCAGAAGCGGAAGCGAGAGCGCAGTCCCTCCGATAAACGGGTGCCCATGCGGCTCCACGAAGCCAGGCAGAAGGACCATGTCCGCGAACGTGCGGTCGATCTTGTAAGGACTCTTATCGAGCCAGGGTTTGAGGTCGTCAAGCGATCCGACGGAAATGATCTTTCCATCGCGTACCGCCACGGCGGTTGCCTCGGGCCAGCCGGGGTCCATGGTAATGATCTTCTGGGCTACAAAAACCGTGATGGGCTGCGCTTGTTCCTGCGCAGCCATGATGCCGGCCGACAACAATGTGGCCAACACAGAGGTGAGGACGGCAGATCTCCGCGTCATCGGCGTTTCCTCCGAATCTCGGAATCCAGTCCAATGCCGCCTACCGTGGGCTAAGGACAATGTTTTTTAGAGGGTCTAGAGAAGCGTAACACAAAGCCAGTCTGGGAGCGCCAGAGAGGGTCAGTGACTTTCTGGGTTTAGCGGGGGCGCCGCTCACCCCGATCCTTGGTCTTGTCGAAAGCGTTCTTCTGGTCCCGAGCGCCGTGAAAGATGTGGAGTATATCTATGACCCGGCGGGCCTTGCGATAGTAGATGAGGTATTTGCCCGCCGGGAAGCATCTCACGCCGGCGGCGATGTCCGCGGATGCTCTGCCGGCATCGGGGTGTTCGGCGAGCAGCCAGAAACGTTCTGTGATGGCGTCAATCAGCCGGTCGGCGACCTTCAGCCCGGCCCGCTTTGCCCAATAAAGAAAAATCTCGTCAAGATCGCGGCCGGCATGTTTTGAGACACGATAGCGCACTAGCGGCCAGGGTCTTCCGGCACGAGCAGCCTACGGCCTCGCGCCTTCACCTCGTCCGCCAACTCTTTCAATCCTTCGCGGCCCTTATATTGCTTGAATTCGCCAGCCTCGATCGAATCGATGCCCGACCGCACACGCTGCCGGATACTTTCGAGCTGCCGCCCGGTGAGATCGGATAGTATGTCCTCGGCGCTGGGGTTTGCCAGGCGAAGGGTGCGCGCGTCCTCATCCTCCATTCGCCGCAAAGCTTCTCGCACCACCTCACTGGCATTGTTGTAGCGGCCACTTTTTACTTTTTGGCGTACATAGCCTGCGAGTCGGTCCGTAACCGATACGTTCATCTGACCCACGGTGCTCCCTCCTGCATCTTCGTGTTCTCAAACCTAGCCGTAAGATGCTTCGATGTCAATCTTTGATATGTGTTGCCGAAGGGATGGAAAGCCCCAGCATTCAGTGGCACCGGTGGCGTTCGCATTATAGCTAGCGGAGTTTTTCCACAAACAGTTCTCGAAGGGTCGGCTGCCCAAAGCTATGGTGGAGGCGGCGGGAGTTGAA
>PLYW01000010.1 GCA_003151875.1 Acidobacteriaceae bacterium | reverse complement strand
GTGTGTCGTGCAGCCCGAAAAACGATGCGATCTATTTTTGGCGAACGACACCCCCCCGCAGAGGCCATCGTGAGACCGCCCCGTCTTTAGCGGACAGCAATGGAGCCCGGTGGCGCTGAGGATAACTTACTGATTGCCGACGAACTGGACGGATCCCTACCGGACGCTTCCCAAGAAGCCTCGTTTCGGGCCAATGTGACAAGCTCACGCCACTCAGAGCATTATGTCCGGTTCAAATAGGTTGTGAGTTGGCCTGTTATCGCTCGCTATCGGCATAAGTCAGGAATGCCCTTCGCTAGTTGCGCGGAAAATTGCGATGGGAGCTAGAAGTCGGTTCCTTTCAGGAAATTCTGCGTAGGCACTGTCTGGAATCGGTCGGGGTCGGCCTTGACCAGGGCGTCGGCCGTCGAGTTGGAGACGGCACCGCGTGCGTTCTGGTGGTTGTCCTGCAACTCGGTCTGGTCAAGTTGATAGTTCTGAAAGCTCTTGCTGAAACGGTCTATGTTGTCCATATGGGCCTGAAAGGAGGCACTCTGGGCGTCTTCAGCGGCGTGGGCGTTGTTGGCCTGGATCTTGGCATTGTTTCCAGCCTGTAGGCTTCTGCGTACATCCGCGTTGTATTCGTTACTCACGACCTGATCGTTGATGCTATAGCTATCCCAGATGGCTTTCAGCGTCGGCTGTTCTTGCGTGATGGACGATTGGGGGGGCGCAAGTGCCGTTGATAAACAGCGTCCGACTGCCCAGCGGGCTGACCGAGGTTATGCTAAGGCCAAGTTCGCAGGACATCAGACCCCTGCCGTCGTGGAAATCGATGTCGGCATCGATAAGGACCGCTTGCACAGCGAGACCATGAGCCGGAATAGGCGAGGAATTCCTGAGCTGAAAGTTGGGCTGTGCGGCTGAGCCACGCTGCAGGAGACAGAGGTAGGTATGGAGGGCGTCACTGTTAGGGCACAGAATCGGCCGGTTGTTGGGATTGGCGTAGCGGAGGCGCGCCTGTACTTGGGGATTGTTGGGGTCGTAGATTGGGCCGACGGAGTTGCCGAATAGAACGGTTTCTCCTTGCGGGCCCACGATTTTGGCAGCGCCATGTGAAGCAAACGTGATGCGCCAGCCGGCGGGCAGGTTGACTGCGCCGCTGCCATCGGGAAAGCGGGTGGGCGTCAGCGGCGGGACGGCTCCCGAGTTTGAGGTGCCGGAGGACTCTGGTGGCGTGGACGCGGTCTTCCATGCGTCGGTTAGCTTGTGTAGGAGGACGGGTTCGGTTTTGACGAAGCGGCTGGAGTCGTCGTAAGAAGCACCGCTGCGGCGGCCTTGCTCCCGCGGGCCAGGGAGACGATGACGAGACCGGCGATGGGCTTATTGCCATCGCTCTTCGCGGTGACGGTGAAGAAGGCGCCGAAGATCTGGCCGTCGGTGGACTTGAAGACCTTGCCGACCTGTGGACGGTCGCCGAAGTGGATGTGGACGTAACGCAGAACGGCGGCCATCGCCCCCTGGGGCGTGCTCTGGTCGACAGGGCCGTAGACGACCTGTCCTCCACCGGGGTTGTCGATAACTTTGAGCGACCCTCCGGCGCGGGCAGAGGGGATAGATGTGATGAGCCAAAGAACGACGACAGCAAGGCTCACAAGACCGGTGGTGCGCGGCTGGGGCATGAAGACTCCTATTGGAGCTCAGGAACCGGTTAGACGAAAACATGATACATGAGAGGCCGACAACCTACGGATTCGTCGGTTGGTTGACGATCGAAGCGGCTGTCGGCTGACGCCCGGCGAAAGCAGGTTGTGGCCACAAACAGCCATTTTTATTACGCTCGACGAATCGGGCGGAAATTACGATTCAAATCGCCTCTTGTTTTTCGAAAGGAACTTCAGCATAATCCCTCAGCACCCATCCAAAGGTCGATTGCCTTTCCAAGGATCGCCCAACTGGTCCTCCGCACGCCCAGTTGCTTCGCACCACAACTGCGGTACTAAGGAGGACTCCTATGCGAGTCAAGAGACGTTCCATCCGATTGATGGCCACCCTGGCCATCTTTATTACGATCCTGTTTGCTACCAGCACCTGGGCGGCCGCCGAAGACACGGTGCTGCATAGCTTCAGCAACAACGGCACGGACGGGATTGATCCCGACGGCGGCGTCATCTTCGATGCCGCCGGCAATCTCTACGGCACGACTTGGGCGGGCGGCACCTACAGCGTGGGCACGGTGTACGAGTTGACGCCTGCAGCGGGCGGGGGCTGGACGGAGCAGGTGCTGCATAACTTCGGCAGCGGCACGGACGGGGCTTTTTCCGCCGCCGGCCTGATCTTTGATACCGCCGGCAATCTCTACGGCACGACCGCCGGTGGCGGCACTTATAGCAAAGGCACGGTGTTCGAGTTGACGCCCACAGCGGGCGGGGGCTGGACGGAGAAGGTGCTGTATAGCTTTAATGGCAACGGCACCGACGGGTTCGCGCCCTACTCCGGCCTGGTTTTCGATGCCGCCGGCAATCTCTACGGCACGGCCTATTATGGCGGTGCTTACAGCAGCGGGACAGTGTTCGAGTTAACTCCCCAAGCGGGCGGAACTTGGACGGAGCAGGTGCTGCATAGCTTCGGCAACGGCACGGACGCGTCTTTGCCCTTCGCCGGCCTGACCTTTGATACCGCCGGCAATCTCTACGGCACGACCGAGGTGGGCGGCGCTTCCGGCGGTTGTACCGCCTATGGTTGCGGGACGGTGTTCGAGTTGACGCCCGCAGCGGGCGGAACTTGGACAGAGAAGGTGGTGTATAGCTTCGCCAACAACGGCACGGACGGGACTGTTCCTAAAGCCGGCGTCATCTTCGACGCCGCCGGCAATCTCTACGGCACGACGACCCAAGGCGGCACTTACAACCTGGGGGCGCTGTTCGAGCTGACGCCCGCAGGAGGCGGAACTTGGACGGAGCAGGTGTTGCATAGCTTCGGTAACGGCACGGACGGGGCTAATCTCTACGCCAGGCTAATCTTCGATACCGCCGGCAATCTCTACGGCACGACCTACCAAGGTGGCAGTTATGGCGGGGGGACGGTATTTCGATTTAACGCCCAGGGAGAGGTCTTGCTGCAGAGCTTCAGCGGCACCGACGGGGCCGGCCCCGTAGCCGGGCTGGTCCTTGATGTCGCCGGCAATCTCTACGGCACGACCTCCTCTGGCGGCGCTTCCGATGAGGGAGCAGTGTTCGAGGTTACCGGTGCGCCTCCAGCCCCCTATCAATTCGTCACCGTAGCTCCCTGCCGGCTGATCGACACACGCCAGACCGGAGGTCCGATTCAGGGCGGCTCCTTCCGAACTTTCCCCATCCCGCTAGAGGGTGGCTGCAACATTCCGGCGACCGCGGCAGCGTACTCGCTCAATGTCACGGTTGTGCCCATAGGTCGGCTGGGTTACTTAACCATGTGGCCCGCGGGCATAGATCTGAGACCTGTAGTTTCTACCCTGAACGCAACCGATGGCCGCGTCAAGGCCGACGCTGCGATTGTGCCGGCGGGCACCAGCGGAGGGGTCAATGTGTACGTGACCGACACGACCAATGTGATCCTCGACATCAATGGCTACTTCGCCCCGGTATCGGGTTCCACGCTGGAGTTCTATCCTCTGCCACCCTGTCGCGTCGCCGACACGCGCCAATCCAGCTTTCCCCCAGGCTTGGGACCGCCGTCGCTGACGGGCGGACAGCCACGCGACTTCCCCATATTGAATGCCGCGAGCTGCAACATTCCTTCCAGCGCAGCCGCGTATTCGTTGAACCTCACGGTCGTGCCCCACCGAGGGCTGGGTTACCTGACGGTCTGGCCCACGGGTCAAGACCGGCCGACGGTTTCCACTTTGAACGACGTACTTGGTAATGTCATCGCCAATGCCGCGATTGTGGTGGCAGGCACGGGAAATGATGTTTCGGCTTACGCGACCAACGATACCGATTTAATCATCGACATCAACGGCTATTTCGCGCCGGCCGGGACAGGCGGGCTGTCACTTTATGCGGTGGCGCCTTGCCGGGTCATCGACACCCGCCACGTAGGCAACGGGCAGCCGTTCAGCGGCACCCTGAATCCTCCAGTGGATGTAGGGGGCAGCGTTTGTGGAACACCGGCCACCGCGCAGGCTTATGTCTTCAATGCGACGGTGGTGCCGACAGGCAGCCTGGGCTACCTGACACTGTGGCCCGACCTAACCAACCAGCCAACGGTTTCGACCTTAAACGCCTCGGATGGATTGGTCGCCAGCAACATGGCAATCGTGCCCAGCACCAACGGAAAGGTCGATGCTTTTGCGAATGGGATCACGCAACTGGTCCTCGACATCTCCAGCTACTTCGCGCCGTAAATCGCTTGGGTGGGGATTTTTCCCTACCCAGAGCGGCTTGCTGGCCGACCCAGGAAAAGCAAGAGAATCTGTAGAAATTTCCGACTCTAGGAGAACCTGTGAAGCTTCGACTCGGCGTTGTTTCAATCGCATTCGTGTCATTGGTTTTGTCGATGACAGCCCAGACAAGCGGCAACCCCGCCGCAACCGTTGCTGCGGCGACAACCACTGCTCAGGTTCCGCGACTGGTGCGCTTCAGCGGAACCTTGACTAGCGTGACTGACAACGCGGCAGGTGCGGTCGTCACTGCGCCGAGTAGCGACGTGGGCGTGACTTTCTCGCTGTATGCAGAGCAGACGGGTGGAGCGCCTTTATGGTCTGAAGTACAAAACGTGCAGCTTGACAAGACGGGCCACTATACGGTGCAACTCGGTTCCACCAAGCCGGACGGCTTGCCCGTGGATCTCTTCGCCTCTGCCCAGGCGCAGTGGTTGGGGGTCCGAGTGGAAGCGCAGGCTGAGCAGCCGCGCATCATGCTGCTGAGCGTCCCCTACGCTCTGAAGGCGGCTGATGCGGAAACCTTCGGCGGCAAACCGCCCTCGGCCTTCATGCCTTCCTCAAGTTCCGACGGGAGCGCTGCCGCCGGACGTTCCGGTCTCAATCCCAACGTAAAGAACGACCACCCATTAGGCCTGACTGGCAGCGGCACCACTAACTACGTGCCGCTGTGGACCTCCGCTTCCAACTTAGCAAGCTCGGCGATCTACCAGGACCCTGCACACGGAAACCTCGGAATCGGAACGACCACTCCCGGTGCCAAGCTTGACGTCCATGACAATACCTCCATGTTTGTTGTTTCGGGCACTACAACGGACAGTACCGAAGTAGGTGTTGCCGGCCAAAACCTGGCCACAAGTGGCAGTGGTGTTGGCACGGGGGGTCACACGACAGGTCCGACGGGCATCGGCGTCTTCGGCGTCCATAACTCCTTAACCGGAGCGGGCATTGGAGTGTCCGGTCTTACTTACAGCCCCGCTGGTGTCGGCGTCTCTGGCGTTGCCAACACGCAGACCGGGCTAGCCATCGGCGTATCTGGTTCCAGTGCCAGTTCCGATGGCGTGGGCGTTTACGGCCTTGCCACCGCCACGGGCACCCTGGGTAATGCCTATGGGGTAAAGGGCCAAGCTGCTAATCCTGACGGCGCCGGCGGCTTTTTCGGTAACTCTGCCACCACCGGGCAGGCCGTCGGCGTGGGGGCTTTCACCCACTCCTCTGCTGGGTTTGCGGTAGTCGGCATCGGAATCACCCCCAGTAATACAGGCGTCGGAGGTCAAGGAGTGCCTGTGGGGGTGTGGGGCGACAGCAGTGAACAGCCGTCCGTAGGCGTCCTGGGAACAGTGGACAATGGAATCGCATCTGTCGGGTTAAACAATTCAACTGCTAGTCCTGCCGGGTACTTTGAAAACGAAAACGAAGCTGCCAGCGCAACGGCGGCGGGTGTCGAGGGTAAGAGTAGTAGTCCCACCGGCACGGGCGTTTACGGCATTAATACGGCAACTACTGGCAGCGCCTTCGGAGTCTCGGCTTTAACTGTCAGCACGGGCGGCATAAGCATGTACGCAGTCGCGGTCGAGCCTAGCGTAACCACAGGCGCTGCCCGCCCGGTCGCAGTGTGGGGATCGACCAATCAGAGCGGCGCCGTCGCCGTGGCCGGAACTGCCGACGATGGCTACGCCATCGGAGGGGCCAACTATTCGGTCAATTCAGCCACTGCGCGTTTCGAGAACCAGGAGGCAGATGACCCTAGTGGCCTTGTCGTTAGGACGGTCGGTACTGCCTTCGACGGGTCCTGTTTTATCGACGTGAGCGGCGACCTGCTCTGTACCGGCACAGTCAGTGGTGGAACTCTCGTGGACAACGGTACGCGCAGGGTAGCGCTCTACGCCGTCGAGGCTCCGGAAAACTGGTTTGAGGATGCGGGTTCCGCTCTTCTGGCGAACGGTTCGGCTGTAGTCCATCTCGAATCGATCTTCGCGCAGACGGTCAACAGCGGAGTGGAGTATCACGTCTTTCTGACGCCCAAGGGCGACTGCAAAGGACTTTACGTTACCAACGAAACCGCCGAAAGTTTTGAAGTGCGAGAGCTGGGAGGCGGCACAACTAACATCGCCTTCGACTATCGGATTATGGCTCGGCGCAAAGGCTATGAAAATGTCCGCCTGGCCGATAAGACGGAACGCTTCGCCAAGTCGGCGGCACAGGACAGGCAGATGCAGCGCACGCAACCTAAACTGCCCGCCAAGACGAGCCCGGCCGGAGGCGCGGCGCAGCCACCTAGGTGCCGCGGTCTTTCGCAGGCTTTTCCTCTTCCACGGGGATGCGGTGTGCGTTCGCCCATGCATCCTGCCGGATACCGGTAACTTGCCATAGGATTCCGGGGACAGCCGAATCCGTTCCTCATCAGTCTCCCGTGTACCCTATCTCCATCCGGAATTGTTCGGCCCAGACACCGGCCGCAGTGTGAGCGCGCGGCTAAGTCAGCCCCTATGGTCAAGAAACGGATGTGTTGCAACTTTCAGGGCGGCTGGCTGGTGACGTGAAAGAATTGCGAAATGGGAACCCGACCCGCGATCTTCAAATGNNCTCAATGTCGATCACACAACGGTCTGGCGCTGGGTGCAATATTACGGTGTCGTTCGCCAAAAATAGATCGCATCGTTTTTCGGGCTGCACGACCCACGCAAACCAGTCAATCAAGTTCGTCGATCAGCGGTTCATCGGAGAGGTCCACCAGCATTGAATGGTGTTGGAAATCAAACCAACGGCAGAAGGCATCGAACCCGAGGTCTTGCGGCCAGGACTCTTCGTCTCGGAACCAACCCGCCAATTGC
>PLYW01000004.1 GCA_003151875.1 Acidobacteriaceae bacterium | reverse complement strand
TTCCCCCACTGGGCAATGGCACAGGTACTCCGAACGAGGTGAACCAACTCAAAAGAGGCTGCAGTGTCAGGAATATGACTGCCCAGAACATCCACTTGGTGAATCCTCCGCCGATGGCGAAAGTCATCGTTCCCTCGCGCCGCAAATTGACACCGGCTATCACCAGGGACAGCAGTGCGGCTGATGGGGCCAGCAAGAGCAGGACCGAGATAATGTCGTTGAGCAGCTGCGGCGTTGCCATCTGTCCTATTCCCCAACTTGGGACTTACATCGAGAAGAAGCATCCTGGTTATAGGCAGCCCGCATTGCTTTACAGCCGTTGCGGGCTGCCTGGTTGATGTGCGGCCCTTTACTCGTGGACGCACGGTTAAGTCACCCCGCCCGTTCCGTTTGTGATCCAGAACTCGATCAAACGCGTGACTCCTGAGATAGCCAGCAGGGCCGCAGCCGCGAACAACCACCGCCCAAAGCCGCGTCCCGTAAGCCACGACACGACGGCACCAAGAACTGCACCTCCGGCGCCGACCGGTGCGATCACGTTCCCGATCCAGTTAATGAAGTTCAGGAAGCTGCCTTCCGGTTGTGCGCCGGTCTCTCCTTGAACGGCCACATTGAATTGCGGAGAGTTACCGAGGTTCTGCGCTGCTACAAACTGCACAATGACCAGCAGCAGGATCGCCAGCACAACCAGAGGTTTCTTCCATCCGAGATCTGCCTGAAATTTCCTCACCAAAGATTTCTCCTTTCCCAGGACTGGTCGATTGCCTCGCCGCTCGCCAAAATTGGTGGCGGAAAAGTGATCGATGTGCGACGGAAAGTAGCCGGGAAACTAAAAGCTGTCAAACGGGCGCGAATTCAGCGGGGATGAAAGATCGAGGGACTAGAGAGATGAGTAATGGAGAGAGGGTAATACCGAAAGCGGGTTTCCGGGTGCTTCGCTATTGCAACCCGGTATTGTCCAATTGAGCCACGTTCCCGCGAACACGCTCGGTGGCCCTTTCAAAATCGGACCAGTTCAGAGGTGGCAGTTGGTCGCTATTGGCAATTCGATTGAAAGCCATGCGCTTTGCGGCCGTGCAAATCGCCTGGAGATCCGCAGGCGCCAATCCGTTCAGCCGTTTGCCGATCTCTTCAATGGTCAATCCTGCTTCCAGTCGAACGCCCTTGAGATAGAGCCCGAGCAGTCGCACTCTTTGTGCAGAGTCCGGAGGCGAGATCAGAATTTTCTCGGAGAACCGGCCGCCTCGGAGTACTCGGGGATCGATGTTTTCTGGATGATTGGTCGTGCCGACCAGAAACACATTGTTTTCCGGCTGCAAGCTGCTGATTTCCGTAAGGAACTGTTCCACAAGCTGAACATCATGTTGAGCCAGGTAGCGGTTGTTCGCGGGCAACAGCCCATCCATTTCATCGAGGAAGACGATTGCGGGACTGTGTTCCTTGGCACGCGCGAAAACAGCGGCTACTCGCTTGACCGAATCTCCGACGCCTCCGCCCAAAACGCTGGCAGCGGTTAGCGGATAGAAGCTGCGCTTGGTTTGGCTTACGATCAAGCCTGCGATCAACGTTTTTCCTGTTCCTGGCGGCCCGACCAACAGCAAACCCATTGGGATCTGCAACCCCAAAGAATGAGTTCGCGTTGGATCCTCGAGTAGGCGAATGAGCGACTTCAGGTCCTGCTTGACGGATTCCGCGATGACGACATCGTCCCATTCCACGCGCTCCAGCTGTGGCCGGTCCTTACCGCCGGTTCCGTCCAGAGCCCGCTGCAAGTCCCTTGCTTCGATCTTCCTGTTGTCCGTCAGCGCGTAATTCGCTGCCTGGTCCACCAAGGCGCGCAACTTCGCCGCACTGGCTCCCGGCGTCCTGCGTGCGAACTCCTGCAGGTCGAATCGTTTCCACGGTTTCTTGTTGAGCTGCGCTTCCAGAATCTTGATTCGCGCGGCTTCATCTGGGAGATCGAGACGCACTTTTATGTCAAATCTTCCCTCCCGAATTAACGCTTCATCGAGGCCATCCAGGCGATTGGTCGCGGCCATCAACACGAATCCGCTGATTCCACGGTACTGGTCGATCGCGCTCATCAGGGCCATGGTGATGTTGTTGAACTCACGTCCCGCCCCGCCTGGGTCGCTGATGGCGTCCTGCCGCCCGCCTCCTATTGTGTCGATCTCGTCGATGAAGAAGAGGACGGGCTTGTGGCCTGCAGCTTGCGCGAACACCCCCTGGATGTTCTCGCCAGTCGCTCCAATCCAGCGGTTCAGCAGTTTCGGCGCGGATATGTATTCGAAGTGCAGGCCGAACTCGCCTGCGGTCGCTCTCGCCAGAAATGTTTTTCCGGTTCCGCGGGGGCCGTACAGAAGGATCCCGTTTCTAACCAACCCGTAGCGTTCGTACTTTCCCGGATTCAGATGTCCCTGAACTACCTGGCGGATTTGTTCTTTTGCCTCCTCCATACCGCCGAGATCGGCGAACCGCTCTGCTGGTACATTGCGAACGCCTTCGATAGGTTTCGGTGCCGGTCGCTGAACCGGACCGCCAATAGCGACGGGGACTGCTCCAGTACTTCGCTGAGGTCGCGCCAGGAAAATCCAGAAGAATGAAGCTAGCCAACCAGCGGTGCTCAGTCCCATAAGGGCGAACCACAGTAGGCTGAGGCCGGAATTACTTTTGCTCATCTGCAGGACGGGCTTCCACGTCACCAGAATTATTAAGCCGAGCGCAACGCAGCTAGCCGCAGCGAACTTCAAAGGCTTTTTCAATAACGCCGGCGCATTTCGTAGTGGCCCTCGCACAAGGCTTATCAACACGAGTGCTAACAGCCACAGCACGGGCGTGTTGAGGAACCATTCTTGAGGCAAGCGCGCCACTTCATCACCAATCGGCACAGGACCAAAATCAAGCCTGCGGCCCTTGCCGTCCCGACAGAGCTTTAATTTAGCCCATCTCAGGGCTTGGCCGCTGGATTATGAAGTAGATGTGGAAGGGTGACCCAAACATGAGGAAACGCGGGTGCGACAAGCGGTGGCGGCGTGTTTTCAGTGAATGTTTATGTCCTGCGGCTGGACCTCGATCGTCAGCAGCGAAATCCCTTGTTGCTGCAATGCGTTACGCTTCCGAACGATAAACTCTTCGTCATAGGGGGTGGCCAGGCTGGCATCCAGCCTGGCCAGGCAAGCCTCCATCTTGCCGAGTTCGACACCCCAGTTTCCAGGGACATAACCTCCTTTCTCTGCCTTCATGTAACAGTTGCCTGCATCATCCAAGTACAAGTACGTGCGGGTGATCCCATGCTTGTACTGGTTGATCCCGTTGACTCGGCCCATGAACATGAATCCCACGCATCTGGTCGTGCCCAGCCGGTTTTCGAGAGGAGCCCAGTTTGGTTCCACTTTGCATCGCCTTTCATTGCAGCGGCTGCGTCTGAACCGCCGCCTGACTGCTGGCCTGGGTATAGAGCTCGTTGATTTCGCTTCTTAACTGCATCAATTGACGAAGCTCTTCGAGAGTCGGCACCCCGCCAGTGAAGCTGGCTGTACTGGTACCGGTGTTTCGCGTTCCGGATGTCGTGCCCATGTGGTCCGAAGATGGTTTCTGGACGACGATGTAAAAGCGCGTGTTGCCCGGCAGGGTCACCACGAGGCTCTGATTGAAGGCCAGGCCGTTTAGCTCTTCTTGTCCTGCGGTCGCGACGTTGTCGGCCAGGCGCTCTCGCATCAGTGTGTTGGGCGAGATCAGGCCGCTCGACGCCGAACCCTGTGGGCCGACCAGATACGACGCGATTGTCCCCATCCCTGTCAGGGTCCGTACAAGAAACTTTGTGCCTGTCTTTTTGCCGGAGACGTCGCCTTTGAGTGGCCCGAAATTCAAGCTCATGGCCGAGGCATCGATCTTTTCGGTCGTTCCATCGGACATTTCCACCCGGCTGAATTGAATGCCCACATAGCCGGACGGATTCACTTGCGTCAGGCGGCCAAGAACCTTCGATCCTGCCGCCAGCACGATCTGTCCGTTGCGCTCGTAGTTGTATTCAATGACCGCCACAACTGGAGCGGCGACTGCCGAACTCACCGGCGTTTGCAGTCGCGCCACCAGCCGGGTACCCGCTGCAAGCGCCAGGGTCTCGTCCGTCTCCTCGGGTGAGTTCGGCCTGAGCGCCGGTTTGATTTCCGTCGAGCGCACAAACACCAGCGAGGGCTTTTTCAAATCGGCGGTTGGGTCCGATGCCGATGGCGGCGGCGGATTGGGGATCGTCGTGCCATGTCCCACGGAAGGGTCAGAGAAATCGACCTTGCTTAGCGCATAATCCTGCGCGGGCTTGCTTGCCGTTGTGTTCGCTGCAGTTGACCTGGGCGCCATGCCGGTTCGCGAGGTCCGGTCGATATCTTCCGGCGTCAATTGACCAGCCAGGGCGGGATCTGTAGACCGCACATCCGCACTCAGCATCGGCGTTGCCGCTTTGGTGGGGTCGCTGTTCTCCTGTCCTGGTGTAACTTTGCGGCCGAGGCTTGCTTCTCCGCGTGGGCTCTCTCCGGGAAGCGCAATCTTT
>PLYW01000351.1 GCA_003151875.1 Acidobacteriaceae bacterium | reverse complement strand
CTGAGCGGCGTCACCATGCCTCCAGAAGTGCAAGCCAGTGTCGAACTGATTGCCCGCTCGGGAGGCACACCGCTGGTCGTGGCCGAACAGCGACGGGCCCTCGGCGTAATCCACCTCAAGGACATTGTGAAGGGGGGAATGCGCGACCGCTTCGATCAGTTGCGGGCGATGGGGATCAAGACGGTGATGATTACCGGCGACAACCCGCTCACCGCCGCGGCGATTGCGCGCGAAGCCGGCGTGGATGACTTCCTCGCCGAAGCCACCCCAAAGGAAAAGATGGACCTCATCCGTCGCGAGCAGGCGGAAGGCAAACTCGTTGCCATGACCGGCGACGGGACCAACGATGCGCCGGCGCTGGCGCAAGCCGACGTTGGTGTCGCCATGAACACCGGCACGCAGGCGGCCAAGGAAGCCGGCAACATGGTTGACCTGGATTCCAATCCGACCAAGCTCATCGAGGTGGTTGCCATCGGCAAGCAGTTGCTGATGACCCGGGGATCGTTGACCACATTTTCCATCGCCAACGATGTCGCCAAGTACTTCGCCATCATTCCCGCGATGTTTGCCGGCACGTTTCCGGTGCTGAATGCGCTGAACATCATGCACCTGCGCACACCTGCATCCGCCATCCTGTCGGCGGTNNGGGCGGAATCGTCGTACCCTTCATCGGGATCAAGCTGATCGACATGGTTATCACTCGTGTCGGGTTGGCATAGAGGCAGAAAGCTATGAAACAGAATCTTAAGATTGCAATTCTCATGACCGTGGTTACGACTGTGTTGTTGGGAATCATCTATCCGCTGGTGGTGACCGGCCTGGCGCAGGCGCTGTTCCGCGACAAGGCCAATGGGCAACTCATCGTGCGCAACGGAGAAGTCGTTGGCTCGCGGATTATCGGGCAGGCTTTTGTCGGGCCGGGATACCTGCACTCGCGGCTATCGGCGGCAGGGACCGGAAACGGCTACGACGCCGCCAACTCTGGCGGATCGAATCTGGGTCCGACGAACCAGCATCTGATCGATCGCGTGAAGGCCGACGTTGCGCGTCTGCNNTTCAAGTTCCGCGCATCGCCCGCGAACGCGGTTTGAGCCAAGACCAGGTGCGGCAGATCATTGCTCAACACACCTCTCAACGCCAGCTTGGATTGCTAGGTGAGCCGAGGGTCAATGTTCTGGAGGTCAATCTCGCACTCGACCAGGCAAAAGCGATGGCCGCGAAATAGCCTAACCAGCATCGGACTCGATCACGTACTGCGGTGGGGCGCGGACCGGTCTTCGAGTCCGGCATCAATACAGCCGAGTGCCCTGAACGGCCCCCGAAGCCGCATCAAATTCACACTCCATTCACACGAATCGTATGCCTTCCGATTGTCTGCATCGGCACGCAACCCATAGACTAAGCAAACCAGAGCAGAGGAGTGGGAATTTGTCTGAGGCAATCATTCAAGCCTGTGCGGTCGAGAAGTATTATTCGCAGGCCGACGGCAATCGCATCGAGGTGATCGCCCCCACGGACCTCAGCATCTCTCCGGGAAAGATCGTGGGTTTGCTTGGTCCATCGGGCTCGGGCAAATCGACGTTGCTGCGTATGCTGACCGGCCTGTCTAAACCGTCTTCCGGGCAGGTGCTATGGCATCACAAGCCTATGGACGGGCACATTCCGAATGTCTCCATCGTCTTCCAGAGCTTCGCCCTCTTTCCCTGGCTCACCGTTTTGGAAAACGTGGAGGCTCCGCTCATCGCGAGAGGTGCAAGTGCAATCGAGCGGCACAAGCGGGCGCTGAAGATGATCGATACCGTCGGTCTCGACGGATTCGAAACTGCCTACCCAAAAGAACTGTCGGGAGGAATGAAGCAGCGCGTCGGCTTCGCGCGCGCATTGGTGGTTGAGCCGGAGGTGCTGTTCATGGACGAGCCGTTCTCGTCGCTCGATGTTCTGACCGCCGAAAATCTTCGCTCCGAGTTGCTTGAGCTATGGCTCAACAAGAAGATGCCGACCACCGCCATCTTCATCGTGACCCACAACATCGAAGAAGCCGTTTTGCTGGCGGACCGTGTGATCGTGCTCGGCCGAAATCCCGGGCGCATCCGTTCGGACTTCGAAATTGATATTCCGCAGTATCGCGACCGTAAGTCACCGCACTTTTTGGCTTATGTGGATTACATCTACAAGACCCTGACACGTCCGGAAGAAGAAGCTGTTATACCCGGCAAGACCGCCGGGCAATCCGCAGATGGCCAGCCCCGTACGCGCACCAAATTCCAAATGCTGCCCCACGCCCGTCCGGGAGGGATTGCCGGCTTCATGGAGTTGCTCACCGATCGCAACGGTTCCGAAGACCTCTACAAACTGGCCGATCAACTGTCGATGGACGTGGACGATCTTCTTCCCATCGTGGACGCCTCCGTCATGTTGGGATTTGCGGTCCTGCAGGAAGGCGATGTCACGATTACGCCGGAGGGCCGGGCCTTCGGAGAGGCCGATATCCAGGGACAAAAGGCTATCTTCCGCAAGGCGGCACTGGACCATATCGCGCTTCTGCGGCTCATCGAGAATACGTTGCACGCCAAACGCGACCATGCGATCGGGGAGGAATTCTTTCGCGATATACTCGACGAACACTTCAGCGCCGATGAGGTGGAGCGCCAATTCGAGACCGCACTGAACTGGGGCCGGTACGCGGAGATCTTCGACTACGACTCTGAATCCAAGCGCCTGTTCCACAATGAAGAGGCGGATACGGTTCCCTCGCTAGGAAATCGCTGATGGCGCGCGGTACCTGGCAGCCTATCCGGATATTGGGCAAGGGCCCGTGGTCGTTGCTGCCGGCGCAAACCTGGTCGGTACTAACTGACTTCGTGATCTTTGCCGCAGGGTTGTCGGTTTTCTACGTCATCCTGCTACTGGGACGGACCTGGCTCGGACCGTTTAATCCTCACATTGAGATTTCACGCGACCCCACCAAGCTACCAATGTACGCGGCTTACTCGCTGCTGCGGATTGCGGTGGCCTATGTTCTTTCCCTTGCGTTTACGCTGGTGTACGGCTACGTCGCTGCGTATAACCCCAAAGCCGAGCGCATCATGATTCCGCTGCTCGACATTCTGCAGTCGATTCCGGTGCTCAGTTTTTTGCCGGGAGTGATGCTGGCCATGGTAGCTCTGTTTCCCCATCATCAGATCGGGGTCGAGATGGGGGCCATACTGCTGATTTTTACCGGGCAGGTGTGGAACATGGCCTTCAGCTTCTATTCCTCGCTGAAGAGCATCCCGCGCGACATGCGCGAGGCCGCCAAGATCTATCGCTTCAATTGGTATCAGCGCTTCACCCAATTCGAACTGCCGTACGCTGCCATCGGCCTCGTGTGGAATTCGATGATGTCGGTCGCGGGCGGCTGGTTCTTCCTGATGGCCTGCGAAATGTTCGTGCTGGGCTCGCGCGATTTCCGCCTCCCGGGTCTAGGTTCGTACTTGCAAACTGCGGCAAGCGCGGGTGACACCCAAGCCATTTTCTGGGGCGTCGGAGTCATGATCTTGGTGATTGTGCTGCTCGATCAGATCGTGTGGCGCCCGGTCATCGCTTGGGCCGAGAAGTTCAAGATGGAACAGGTCGAGAGCGCCGACGTTCCACACTCCTGGTTCCTCAATGTCATTCAGGGCTCGCGAGGATTGATCCGGCTGCGCAAACGTGTGATTAGACCGTTGCAAGAGCGGCTGGCGATGCACTTCGTCCGCCCGCATGACAGCGCGGAAGATGCTCCACCCGTGCTGTGGAAGGTATGGACCGGTCGCGCCATCGCCGCGATTGCCGTGGTCGCGGTGCTCTACGCCGTGACTAGGGCCATCGCCATGCTGACCGGCTTGGATGGCTCGGAGTACCGCGAACTACTAACCGGCGCTGGAGCGACATTTCTCCGCGTAGTGGCGGCGCTGGTTATTGGAGCGGCGTGGACAATCCCCGCGGGAGTGGCGATCGGCTTCAATCCCAAACTGGCGCGCATTGCGCAGCCGCTGGCGCAAATCGCCGCATCGGTGCCGGCGACCGCGCTGTTTCCTATCGTATTGCTGGTGCTGATCAGGATTGGCGGCGGCCTGGGGCTGGGATCGATCGTGCTGCTGCTGCTGGGAACACAGTGGTACATCCTGTTCAACGTGATTGCCGGCGCCATGGCGATTCCCACCGACCTGCGGGAAGCGTCTGACCTGTTCAAGTTCACTCGCGCTCAACGCTGGCGCAAACTGATACTGCCCGGCATCTTCCCTTATCTGATCACGGGTATGGTGACGGCTTCCGGTGGTGCTTGGAACGCCAGCATTGTGGCGGAGTATTTTCGTCTGAAGGACAAGACGTACACGACCGTCGGTTTGGGCGCGACGATTTCGCGCGCCAGTGACGCCGGTAATTTCGACCTACTGCTAGCTTCCACCATTGTGATGGCCATCGTAGTGGTAACCGTGAACCGCTTAGTCTGGCGAAGAATGTATCGGCTCGCGGCTACGCGCTACACGCTGGAAACATGAAAACCCAGCTAACAGTGGTCAATGGATCGGGATTAGTTCAAACTTGCCCATCAGAGCCGCGGAATGTGAACTTGGGGCGAGTGGCGCGGCGGAGTTTCACCACCGCGCTCTCTCAGAATCGGACGTGAACCTCGTATGGTCAAAAAAATCGCACGGGTTGGAAAGGCGAGGCTTGCAGCCTCGACCTGTACATGCTCTTGAGGTTTGAGAAAGCAGCTGTGCGAGAAAATTATGAGACCGGAAACCAAGCCTTTTCAAAGCGTTTGAGATTTTTGACCACACGAGCAAGACCAAGATCACCCACACGTCGGTAGTGACTGCGGCGAATGTGGCCGATGCCACGGTGCTGCCGGAATTGCTCCATGGCGAGGAAACGCGATGTGCAATGGGGCCTTAAGGTAAATGCTTTGTGTTGTGAGCAGACATAAAGGCCAACGGGCCACTCACTATTAATTGCTGGCTACTGATCGCGGTACAGCCAGCCCGCTACCAGCGAAGCCAGAATGGCGCCGAACCAGAGTTCCAGCATCCACCACAGGGACAGGACGCGAGGAAATGGAGCCCACGTCGCCATGGCGAAGTTGCTGGGAAAGCCAGCCGCGAATCCCACAAAAAGACCGATCTGCGCCGCGGTTTTGGGTCCGGCGCCCTGGGTCGCCCGGGCGGAAGCGTAGAGCAGGCAATGATGTAGGCGAGGACGAACAGCAGCACGATCCACTGGCCGACGAAGAAGGGATAGCGCGGCTGCGCCCTCATGGCGCCCGACTGCTGGGCGGCTGCGTAGTGCGGAACCAGTACCGCCAGATTGACGACCATACTCCAGATGGTCCATACGACGCCTCCGGCCAAGACGCCCCAGAGTACGCGGCGACCGTTAATAACAGCCATAACACCACCTCGTGCGAACAGATTTTATCTCATACCAACAAACCCCAGCTAAATTGTCTGTCCTGAGGTATCACAATTTCATCTCAATCGGCCCGACTCGTTGCGGAGAAGAGCATTGCCCAACAGGTGTGCCCTCCCGAATAACTCATTGAAAATATTGGCTGAAGTGTGTGCGAGTCAAACGCACCATTGATCACGATCCGGAACGCCTTATCTCGCGCTCGCGTAGCCATGTGAAGATCACGGGCGTGACGATCAGGACGTGCAGCAGCGAGCTGACCATTCCACCGAGAACGGGGGTTGCCAGAGGTTTCATGACCTCCGCGCCAGTGCGGGTCGTCCACATGAGCGGTAACAATCCCGCCACGACGGTCGCGACCGTCATTACCTTCGGTCTCAGTCGCAACAATGCGCCCTCGATTACAGCCTGGTGCAGTCGTTCGAGAGTGAGCGTCCCCTCGGCCCTCTTACGGGCGACAGCTTCTTCCAAGTAAATGACCATAACGACGCCAGTCTGAACCGCCGTTCCGAAGAGCGCGATGAACCCCACCCACACAGCGACGGAAAAGTTGTAGCCCAACAGTTTGAGAAGAAACACACCTCCGGTGAGGGCAAACGGAACAGCCAGGATGACGTGCAAGGCTTCTTTGGCTGAGTTGTAGGTCTTGTAAAGCAGGAGAAAGATGATCAGGAATACGACGGGAATGACGAT
>PLYW01000065.1 GCA_003151875.1 Acidobacteriaceae bacterium | reverse complement strand
GGCGCCGCGGCCAAGTTGAACGGCATCAGCTACAGCCAGTTCATCCATGGTTTGAAGAAGGCCAGCATTGATTTGGATCGCAAGATCCTGGCCGATCTGGCGGTCAACGACGCCGCCGGATTTGCGGCGCTGTGCAAGCAGGCGCAAGCCGCCACGGCGTAGTCCGCCCATCCCAGAAACCTTGCAGTAGAATTCCGATGGGCGGCCCGCGCGGCCGCCCGTTGCGCTTTGTTCCTTCAGCATGTACACCGTCCCCAAACTCGAGGACTATTCGCCGGAAGCGCTCGATCGCGCGGTTGCCGACCTCTTCTCCGCGCTTGACGCCGAGAGCCGCGATCTCCACAGCGAATCCGACTGGAAAACCTTTCGCGACCGCTGGCTCGCGCGCAAGAACGGCGTGCTCACACAAATCAATGACACTTGGCTGAAGGCCGCTCCAGGCGCGGCAAAGCGCGAAGTCGGACGCCGCGTCAACGAACTCAAGGCGCGCGCCGAAGCCGCCATCGAACAGGTGCTGGGCAAACTCATTGCTTCGGCCGTCGGTGCCAAGATCGACTCCGACCGCCTCGACATCACTCTCCCCGGCATCCAGCGCCCCATCGGCGTCAAGCACCCCGTGCTGCGCGTGATGGACGAGATCGTCGCCGTCTTCAAGGCGATGGGCTACTCCGTCGGCGAAGGCCCCGAGGTCGAGACCGACTACTACAACTTCGAGTCGCTCAACTTCCCGCCGAACCATCCCGCGCGCGACACGCAAGACACGTTGTTCATCGCCGGCCAGGAGAGCAAAGCCGCGCGCGATCGTCTGCTGCTCCGCACGCATACTTCGCCGGTGCAGATTCGCACCATGGAGCAGCAACCGCCGCCGGTGCGCATCGTGATCCCGGGCAAGGTGCATCGCAACGATCCGCTCGACGCCACCCACTCGCCGGTCTTCCACCAGGTCGAGGGGCTGGCGGTGGACACCAACATCACCTTCTGCGATCTGAAGGGCACGCTCGACCACGCCATGAAGGCGCTGTTCGGCTCGTCGGTAAAGACACGCTTCTATCCGTCGTTCTTCCCCTTCACCGAGCCCAGCGCCGACATGCAGGTGAGCTGCATCTTCTGCGGCGGCAAGGGCTGCCGCAAATGCAAATTCAGCGGCTGGATCGAGTTGCTGGGCTGCGGCATGGTCGATCCCAACGTCTTCGACTTCGTCAAGCACAACGGTTATGACTCATCGAAAATTTCGGGCTTCGCCTTCGGCATGGGCGTGGAACGCATCGCCATCTTGAAGTACGAGGTGGAAGAGATCCAGTTGTTCTACGAAGGCGACGTGAGGTTCCTGGAGCAGTTCGCGTGAGAATCCTTCCCGCATGGCTGCGTGAGTTCGTTAACATTGCGGCCGACGACCGCCAACTCGCCGAAGACCTCACTTCGGCGGGCATCGCGGTGGAATCCGTCCAGGAAGAGAACGGCGCGGTCATCTACGAGATGGACCTGACCACCAATCGAGTGGACGCCATGAACCACTACGGCGTGGCGCGCGAGGCATCGGCCATCTACGATGTCGATCTGAAACCGGTCGAACCCAAACTGCCGAAGCCAAAAGTACGTCGCATAGCGCCGCCGAATATTTCGGGACCGATCGGCATGACAAGCCTTACAGAGCAGATGGAAGCTGCGGCAGCTACGCTTGATACTGACGCTTTCCCCATCGTGATCGACGACGCCCAAGGTTGCACTCGCTACACCGCGCGCATCGTTCGGAACGTGAAGATCGGGCCATCGCCGCAGCCGGTCGCCAGGCGGCTCGAACTGCTCGGTTCGCGCCCGATTAACAACGCCGCCGACGCGACAAACTATGCGCTGAACGAGCTTGGCCATCCCACCCACGTCTTCGATCTCGACCTGCTGGAAGGCGGCACCATCATCGTCCGGCGTGCGCGTGCAGGCGAAGTGCTCAAGACGCTGGACGGCGTGGACCGCAAGCTCACGACCGAGGACCTCGTCATCGCTGACGGAAAGAAGCCGGTGGCGCTGGCCGGCGTCATGGGCGGCTTCGACTCCATGATCACCGAGCGGACGAAGAACGTGCTCATCGAGTCGGCATGGTTCGACCCGGCGACGGTCCGCAGCATGGCCAAGCGCCACCTCATGCACACCGACGCGTCGCATCGTTTCGAGCGCGGCGCTGACTGGGGCATTACGCCGCTGGCTTGCGATCGCGTAGCCGAGCTGATTCTAGCGAGCGCCGGCGGCGAGTTATATGGCGGACAGATCGATACTGTCGCGCGCAAAGCAGAGCGTGCACCCATCGCGTTGCATCGCTCGGAGGTGAATCGTATTCTCGGCATCGATTTTGATGAAGATGAGATCCAGCGCATCCTGGGGCGGCTCGGGTTCGGCGTCACGCGCGCACCGGGGGGCAGCTTCAGCATCCAAATTCCCACCTGGCGTCTCGACGTGGAGCGCGAGGTTGATCTGCTGGAAGAACTGGCGCGCATCCATGGCTACAACCAGTTTCCCAACACGCTGCCTGCGTTCACCGGCGCAGTCGTCACGCTGCCGGATGAGCCCAAGAACGCCAAGGTCCGCGAGACCATGCTCGCGCTCGGTTACGACGAAGCGATTTCGATCACCTTCGTCTCCGAGCAGGAAGCGAAAACCTTCGGCGGGGGCGAACCGCTGGCCATCGCCAATCCGCTGAGCGAAGAGGCGGGATACCTGCGCACCTCGCTCATTCCCGGCCTGCTGAACATGGTGGGTTACAACCTGAATCGCGGCAACGCCAACGTGCGGCTGTTCGAGGCGGGCGAGGTCTTCGAGAAGCTGGGTGATCACCACGACGAGCGCCGCCACCTGGGCTTTGTCGCCACCGGCGACGCGTTTGCCAAGAGCGTGCACTCGGCCGCCCAGCCCTACACGTTCTTTCACATGAAGGGCGATATCGAAGAGCTGCTGAGCGCCTTTCAGCACGACTCGCTGGACTTCGACGGCAACACGCCTGGATACCTTCATCCCGGCCGCTCGGCGCGCGTCGTCATGGATGGCGAGACGGTCGCGGTCTTCGGGCAGTTGAATCCCGAGCAGGCGGCCGCGCGCAAGTTCCGTCAGGAGATCTACATCGCAGAAGTCATGCTCGACTGCGTGTATCGCCACTCGCTGCGCGAGCCGCGGTATCAGCGAATCTCGAAGTTCCCCACGGTCGAGCGCGACTTCTCGTTCATCTTCGAGGAAGCGGTCAGCTTCGCACGCATCCGGTCGGCCATCGAAGAGTTGGGGCTGAGCGAGTTGCAGCAGTTCGTCCCCGCAGAGATCTTTCGNNGAGCGCACGCTGCGTGACGACGAAGTGGCGCAATGGTCGGCGCAGATCGTCGCGAAACTCCAGGCGCTGGGCGGCGTGCTGCGCGCGCAATAAGGCACAACCGTAAACACAGATCAGCAAATTTGGGGCCGTCTGCACCGCCAACGTTGCACATTCGGGTTCGCCGACCACAAATGACGACGCAATCGCGCGTTCCACGGTTTTGCACACCGACTTCTGCGATATACTGCGCTCGCGATAACAAATTTTTTCGAGGTCTGGTCCTTATATGCCCGCGAATGCAGTCGAAACCGTCTCCGCCTCTTCTAATGCCGATTTCAAGTCCCTGGAAGAAAAAATCCTGCGCACCATCGAGCTGTTGAAATCAGCCCGCGAGGCCAAAGCCGCCGCCGAGCGCGATGCCTCCCGCCTGCGCCAGCAGTTGCATGAGCGCGAAGAGGAGACCGACACCATGCGCAAGGAAATGGTCGGCCTGCGCCGGGAGCGCGAAGAGGTACGTACCCGAGTAGAAAAGATGCTGGACCAAATTGAGGCTTTGAACGCGGAACAATCGGCAGGATAATGCAAGGCAGGGGCTAGGGATTAGGGGCTAGGGGCTAGTTGCATCGTCGATTTCCTAGCCCCCAATCCCTGACCCCTAACCCCTGAAGCAGGAGGCGCGCAGTTGAGTCAATCTACCAGCAATGGCAACGGGAACGGCGCGGGCAGCGTTCGCGTCGAGATTTACGACCAGACCTACCATCTCCGGGGCTCCGACCCGGAATACATTGGCGAACTGGCCGACTACGTGGACAGCAAGATGCGACTGATCTCCAAGCAGGCCGCTACGGTCGATTCCCTGCGCGTGGCCGTGTTGGCCGCGCTGAACATCGCCGACGAGTTCCACATGCTGAAACGCAAGTACGACTCCATCGCCACCGACTACAACGAGCGGGCCGAGCAACTGGCGGGCGCGCTGGACGAGGTCCTGGCGGAGCCGCGTCGAGCCGGCTGAAGCTGACCACCGACTCGCGGCGCGCGCACGCAATACACTCATGTCCTGCCAATCCTATTTGCGGAAACTCGATGCCCTCCCGACTCACCCTGATTCAAGAATATTGCACGTTATTCGCCAACTATTTACTTCCCAGCCCTTGTTATCCCTGCGACTTTTCCATAGCATCTGACCAGAAAGCCGGCCTGCAAAGTTGGTGTTGGTGGCAACCGTTTTTTGAACCAATGCTCAATGAACAGGGGGCCCTACTCGTATCTGGCTCGGTGTGCGATGTTCCGCCATGCGGAAATGCCTAAAGAGCTGCGGAGGGTTCCCACCGTATAGGACGGGTTCATTGACGGCCCACTGAACACGGCCCCGCGGGTCGGCTTTTTACTAGCTGTCAGCTATCAGCTTTCAGCCGTCAGGTAAGGCTCGACACGAGCCATCATCGATCCAACCGCCAGCCTAATTCTTCCTTGCCTAACATTCTCGATCTGAGGGACGGGGTTTTGGCCGACGGCTGAAAGCTGATGGCTGACGGCCGACGCGTCCTGAAGCGCAAGTTGCCCATCTGCATCTAAAATAGACACGTGCTTCCCCGTTTATTTCACATTGGCAACTTTAACCTGCCCACCTACGGGTTGATGGCGGCCCTGGGCCTGATCTTTGGCCTGATGCTCATCGTCAAGCTGGGCCGCGAGCAAGGACTCGATCCCGACAAGCTTTGGAACCTCGGCATCATTGCCATCCTGTCGGGCATTGCCGGTGCCAAAATCCTGATGATCCTCGTCGATCTCGGCTACTACCGCGACCACCCGGCAGAAATCTTCAGCTTGTCAACCTTTCAGGCGGGGGGCGTGTGGTCGGGCGGCTTTGTGCTGGCGCTCGCGATGTGCATCTGGTACATGCGCCGCAACCATCTGCCGGTGCTGCGTACTTGCGACGTGTTTGCCCCAGGACTGGCGCTGGGACACGCGTTCGGCCGTGTCGGCTGTTTCGCCGCCGGTTGTTGCTGGGGCCGCGAAACCCACGTGCCCTGGGCCGTGACCTTCCATAATCCGCTGGCCAATGAAATCGTCGGGACCCCGCTCAATGTGCCGCTGCATCCCACGCAGCTTTACGAGATGGTGGTCGAGCTGGCCAACTGCCTGTTCCTGGTGTGGCTGCTCCGGCGCAAGAAGTTCGAAGGCGAAATTATCGGCACCTACATGATCATCTACGGGGTGGCTCGGTATTTCATCGAGTTCTTCCGCAACGATCCCGGGCGCGGCGATTTCATGGGATTCATGTCGGGTACGCAGGCTATCGCTTTGGTTTTGGTGATCAGCGGCGGCTTGCTGTGGATGCGCCGGGCGGCGCTGGCCCCGGCAGTACCGGTCAAAGCGGCAAGATAGTTTTAGGTTTCGAGATCAGTTTCGAGTTTCAAGACCAGTTTCGAGTTTCAAGTTTCAAGTTTCGAGTTCACAGTGGGCTCGGCAAAAGGCGAATGCCGTGAACGGCAGGTCCTTTGAGGCGCCGGTTCTCGTGGCACTGTACTCAGTCATTGACGAAACCCCGCCTGTTCCGCACACTTGAAACTTGAAACTAGAAACTCGAAACTTCCCCGTAACGATCTCCGTTCCCGCCGACGCGGCGGGCCAACGCCTCGATCAATTCCTCACTGCGCACATCCCCGACATCAGCCGTGCGCGCGTGCAGCAATTGTTGGCGGAGCAGAAAGCCCTGGTGAACGGCAGTGTTTCCAAGCCGTCGCTGCGGTTGCGCGGCGGCGAACAAATCACCATCCTCGGCGATCCCGAACCCCCGCCGTTGCGCGCGATCGCAGAGGACATCCCTCTCGACATCATCTATGAAGATAACGACCTGGCCGTCATCAACAAGCCAGCGGGAATGATGGTGCACGCCGGCGCAGGCGCCACCGACAGCGAACGCAATCGCGGTACGCTGGTCAATGCCCTGCTGCATCGCTTCGCCAGGCTGTCGGATGTAGGCGGCGAGTTGCGCCCGGGAATCGTGCACCGACTCGACAAGGAAACCAGCGGGCTGATCATCGTCGCCAAGAACGATGTGACGCATCGCAAGCTGGGCCAGCAATTTTCCGAGCGCGAGGTCAAGAAGCGTTACGTGGCGCTGGTGCATGGTTGGCCCGCGAAGGACCGCGGCACCATCAATGCCGAGATCAGCCGTGATGTGGTGCGGCGCGTTCGCATGACCACGCGCGGCAGCCGAGGCCGCGCGGCGATTACTCATTATGATGTTCGCGAGCGGATCGACTCGCCATTTGGCAAGTTCGCGCTGGTGGATGTCCGTATCGAGACCGGGCGCACTCACCAGATCCGCGTGCACATGTCGTCGATTGGCCATCCGGTCGTGGGCGATTCGCTGTACCGCGCGCCGAAAGAACTGCGCCGGCCTACGGCCCTGCGAAAGGCCTCGACCAAGGCGACCTCGAAAGCGGCAAGTCTGTCGGATGCCGGGCAGCCGCCCAGCGTACTTGCCCTCAATCGCAACTTTCTGCATGCGGCGGCCATCGAGTTCACCCATCCCCGAAGCGGAGAGCCGCTTTCCTTCAGCGCCCCGTTGCCTCCGGAGTTGACGCAGTTTCTGGAGCAGATTCGAGCGTGAGGCTTAATCATTTACGAACGGCGAGAGTAAGTGGCGCTATAGGGGTCCCTCGACTCCTCGCCCGGTCGCCACAGCGACCGGGCTCGTCGCT
>PLYW01000245.1 GCA_003151875.1 Acidobacteriaceae bacterium | reverse complement strand
AGACCAGCGATTTGGTCGATAGCAATGCGCAGGTCCCCGAAATCGGTCCCATGACCGGCGCTGCCACCGTCGCCTTCAGCATGAAGCCGGGCGAGATCAGCGGTCCCCTGCAGGGCGGCCCGAACGGAGTGGTGCTGACCGTGCTGGAAGTTCAGAAGCCTTCGCCGGAAGAAGTGAAGCAGAACTGGGACAAGGCGAAGGAGACGTTGCTGGGACAGAAGCGTTCCGATTTTGAAGGGCTCTACGTACAAGGCCTGCGTGATCGGCTGGAGAAGGACGGGAAGATCAAAATCAACAAGGCGGAGATGGAACGCCTGTCCAGTCCTTCCGAGGGGACGTAACCCAACCCGGCTGGCAGTTGTGGACGCCTGAAACAGGCTGCGGAAAAATGCTGAAATCTACTCGGGTAGTGCGGGCCTTCAGGCCCGCGTTAAGCATCTATTTATCGGTTCCGGCTTTAGCCGCTGAGGTACNNGCTCTAACTGTTGCTCATGCTTTCACAACGCTCATCCGGTATTTTGTTGCACCCCACTTCGCTGCCTTCGCGCGATGGCATCGGCGATTTAGGCCCCGCGGCGTACGAGTTTGTTGACTGGCTGGCCGCCGCCAAGCAGACCTTGTGGCAAATTCTTCCGCTCGGCCCGGCGGGATACGGCAACTCGCCGTATTCCTGCACTTCTGCATTTGCCGCCAATGTGCTGATGATCAGCCTGGAACGTCTCGCCGATCGCGGCCTGATTGATCGTGAGCGAATCGGGCCCCCGTCCGACCTGGATTCTCCCGTGGATTTTGAGCGCGTGCGCCAGCATAAGCTTCCCCTCTTGCGGGAGGCGGCCATAAACTTCGCGCGGTCGGCGCCGGGCGCGGCGCGTGCGCGCTACGACCAGTTCTGCCGCGACAACCACTGGTGGCTGGAAGATTACGTCCTGTTTAGCAGCCTGCGCGAACGCTACGGCGAGCAGCCCTGGAATAGCTGGCCCGAGGAAATTGTTCGCCGGCGCCCCGATGCCATGGCGAAACTGCACGCCGAGTTGCGCGAGCAACTTGACCAGGAGCGCTTCCTGCAGTTCGCGTTCTTCGAGCAGTGGGCGGCTTTGCGTTCCTATTGCCGGGAGCGTGGCATTCGGGTCATCGGCGATGTCGCCATCTTCGTCAGCTACGACTGCGCCGACGTTTGGACGCACCCTGAAATTTTTCGCCTGAAGCCGGACCTGTCACCCGAGGTGGTGGCCGGCGTGCCTCCTGATGCTTTCAGCGAAACCGGGCAGCGCTGGGGGAATCCGCTGTACGACTGGGATACGCTCCGTTCTCGCGGCTACAGTTGGTGGATCAAGCGGATGCGCTGGGCGATTGAGACTTGCGATATCGTGCGCCTCGATCACTTTCGTGGTTTTGAATCGTGCTGGGAAATTCCCGCCGAGGAGCCCACCGCGATCCACGGCCGTTGGGTTGCAGGCCCGAATGCCGGCCTGTTCAAAGCGCTCAAGAGCGCGCTGGGCAAATTGCCCTTCATTGCTGAAGATCTTGGCTACATCACCCGTGAGGTGCATGATCTGCGCAAAAACCTGAAAATACCTGGGATGAAGGTCATGCAGTTTGGCTTCGGAAATCGCGGCGCCCACATATATTTGCCCCATCAGTTCGAGCCCGATGCAGTTGTGTACACCGGCACGCATGACAACGACACCACCGTCGGCTGGTGGAACTCGGGCGCGACCGCAGAGGAGAAGGCCGCGGCGTCCGCCTACCTGGGAATCGGGGAAGATGGAGTGCACTGGGCGTTCATTCGCGCGGCGCTGACTTCTGTGGCGAACCAGAGCGTGGTTCCCGTTCAAGACGTGCTGGGGCTCGACAGCGCGGCGCGCATGAATGTTCCCAGCCAGACGGCCGGCAACTGGTCTTGGCGATTGCAACGCGGCGCGTTGACCGCACCGCTGGCGGAAAAGCTGGCAGCCCTGGTCGAGGTCACCGACCGCGACGCATGCGTGAAACAGCCGTCAGCGCACGCTGAAAAGAGCGACGGGAAAGTGAGCGAAGATTTCGCGGCATAGTGGGGCGCGCTCTGCCACCGTGAGTACTTCACCGGTAAAGATGTTGTGCCACTGAGTACCCTTCACCTCCGGCGGCAACACTAACTCCGAATCATTCCAGGCCGCAGCCAGGGGCTGCTCCGTATTGCCCTTCATCAGGGTGTAACTCAGCCGCGGAGCCACTACAATCGCGGTTTCTCCCGGCCGCACCCGCGCGAAGGCCACGACGTAGTCTTCTTTGCCGCGGTTGACCTGCAGCGGAATGTACGTGCCAGCTCGGAAGAGTTCCGCGTGTTCGCGCCGGTAGTTCAAAGTTTGCATGGTGACCCAAAGCTTGATTCGCCCATCCTGATAGCCACGCAGCAGTTGCTCGCAAAGCCCCAGCAAGTCGTCGGAGTGCGAACCTCCCGTTAGTTGTTGCAGAGCACGCTCGCGCAAATCGAAATCAACCGGACGCCGGTTGTCGGGATCGACCAGACTGAAATCCCAAAGTTCCAGACCCTGGTAAATGTCGGGGACGCCTGGAGAGGTCAGCTTCAGCAATGTCTGCGTCAACGAGTTGATAGCGCCGAAATACTGCACGGCCGGCAGAAACTTCTGCATCGAATCCCAGAACAGGTTCGTCTTGCCCCGATAAGTCGGCGACAGGATGGCCTCGATGAACCTACTGATTCCCGCGACGTACTCCGGGTTCGGGTTCAGCCAGCTCACATTGATTTTGGCCTCGTGAACGGCTTTTTCCATGTACTGCTTTATGCGGCCGACAAAGTTGAGCCACTCCTCTTCGCTGCCGATGCGAAACGGCCACGCCCCCACCAGGGTTTGGTAGAGCAAGTACTCTTCATTGTTGTCGGGCACACTGCGCTCGTCGGGCATCTCGAACTTGCGATTGCGGTTAATGCGCCGCCACTTCATCACCTGCGGCGCCCAATTGCGGGGCATCTCGGAAAGCACATCCAGGCGCGCTCGCACGTCTTCACTGCGCTTGCTATCGTGCGTTGATGTCCCCAGCATGGAGTTCGGCCGGTACTCGGCGCGCAACTGGTTGCCGTGATGGAACTCGGCCACCGGGATTCCGAAGTTGCCGGGTGAACCGCCCACCTCATTCACCGAAATGAAGCGCGTGTAAACGTAGCAGGCGGTGTCTTCCAGCCCTTTGGCCATCACCGGTCCGGTGAGCTGCTGGAACTTGAGCGTGAAGTACAGTTGCTTGCTGTAGCCGTAGATCGTGGCGCCGCTGTCATTGCCTTTCAGCAGCAAAATGCTCTGCAAAAAATCGAAGGCCGCGGGCGCCATGATCTCGTTGCGCCGTTTGGCGCGAGCGATCGCCTGCAGGACATAGCGGCGGTCACGCTCATTCATGTTTCCCCGCTCGTCAACGTAGGTGCGGTACACCGAAAAGCAGGCGATGGTCTCGCGGATGGCATCGCGCAAGACGCTGTAGGTAAAGTCGCGGGCGCGCCGGTCCTGGCCGGCGATCTCGCTGAGCACGTGCGTGAGCACATGAACTTCGCTCGCCAGCGCCCGGTGCATGATGCGCTTCTTGCTTTCGTAGATCAATTGTTCGACGGCAACGGTGCCTCCCAGTACGCGATGGTAGAGAGTGGTGAAGTGGCGCTCGTTGCGCTGGTCAATCAGGACTCCATTCACCAGATTGGCGAACTCGTAGCCAACCGTGCCATCCACTGGCCAGTTATCAGGCAAGTTTTCGCCGGGCTCAAGGATTTTCTCGACCAGCACGTACAGCGGGGCATGGTGGTTCATCCATTCGTGTTGCTGGAAGACCGTGTGAATTTCCTCCTCGATGCCGTTCGCGGCGAGCGGAGATTGGGGATTGGCGCCCACGCACTGGCTGGCGGCATACAACATCTGCAGCCGGACGAAGTACTGCAAAGGATTCAACAGGCCGTCGGGATGATCAATGCGTACCCCGGAGATGAGGCCCTCGCCCATGAGCTTGCGGATGAGCTTGTGGGTCTCCGCGAAGACCAGCGGATTTTCCATGCGCAGGCCGACCAGGTCGTTGATATCGAAGAAGCGGCGATAGTTGATTTCCTCTCCCGACACGCGCCAGAAGGCCAGCCGGTACGCCTGCGCCTCCAGCAAGCCATGAAGAGCGTCGAAGCTGTCGCTGTCCCCCGGCGTTCCATTCAGCGCGCGCAGGGCTTCCGCAATTGCGCCGCGAACCGCGCTGGAATCCTCGGCGAGTTTCTGCAAGCGTTCCAGCGATGGCGGAATCTGGCTTTGGCGGCGGGCGATTCGTTCCGAGTCGGTCACATGGTTTGTGGGAAGTTGCTGCAAGGCTTCGAGCAGGGCAAATAGTTCTTCCGATGCCGCAGCGTCTCCGTCGCGGTTGCGCCCGTATCGCTCTTCTCCCGCCGCGAAGATCGCGGGAATGGTCTGCGGATCGACGGGCAGCACGTTGTCGAAATATTTCACGACGAAGTGGCCGTCTTCGAACGCTACTTGTACGTTGCCCTGCTCCAGATCTTCACCGTACGGGTTTCCCAGGATCGGGGTAAGGACCTTGTTCCGCAGTTCAGGTTTGAGCGGCTCCCAATCAATGTCGAAAAAGTCCGCGTAAGCTGACGTGCGCCCGTTTTGCAGCACGTC
>PLYW01000208.1 GCA_003151875.1 Acidobacteriaceae bacterium | reverse complement strand
CGATTGCGCGCCCGAAAACCTGTTAGAATCTGTCCCTCACGCTCGTCCTGATACGTCGAACTGCCGTGAACGCGCACCATGCGTAACGATCTCAAACCGCTGTGGCTAGGAATCGTTCTTCTCCTGATCGTTCTAACCATCAACGGCTATGTCACTTTCTTGTCGTTTCAGCGGGTAAACCGGAACAACGCCCTGATTGAACACAGCCAGCAGGTGTTACTGGAAACCGAGCGCCTGAAATCCCTGCTGGTGGATGCTGAAACTGGCCAAAGGGGATACCTCTATACCGGTGACCTGCATTACCTGGAGCCCTACAACCGAGCGGTCCGCGGAGTCGATGCTCAACTGGATCGCGTCGCCGCGCTGACCGCCGATATTGCGCTGCAGCGGACCCAGGTGCAGCAACTCCGCGACCTCAGCCACGCCCAACTGAAAGAACTCGCCGACACCATCGCCATGGCCCAAGCCGGTCAACCCGAGGAGGCCAAGGCACGCGTCCTATCGAACGTTGGCAAGAACATCATGGATGACATTCGGGCTTCGATTTCCGAAATCGAAGGTGTGGAGGCGCGCTTGCAGACCGAGCGGGTTTCCGAGATGAAAACGGCCACGCATTCCACGACCTCAGCATTTGTGATTGCAACTTCGATTGCGGCCGCAGCCTTGCTGGTTTTCGGCGGACTGCTGGCCCGCGAGATGGGCAAGTCGGATGCCGCAGCGGCGGCTGTGCTGGAGCAAAAGAAGTGGCTCGATACTACGTTGAGCAGTATCGGCGATGCCGTGCTGGCAACCGACACCTCCGGGCGCGTCGTGTTTCTCAATGAGGTCGCGGCGACGCTCGCCGGGTACACCAGCAGCGAAGCCCGGGGCCAGCCGATCGGGCAGGTCTTTGCCATCTTCAACGAGGTCACGCGTGAGCCCGCAGAAGATCCGGTGGCGAAGGTGATCCACACCGGCACCGTCGTCGGACTTGCCAACCACACGATCCTGCGCCAGCCAGACGGCACCGAGGTTGCCATCGACGATAGCGCCGCGCCCATTCGCAATGCACAAGGGGAGCTGATCGGCGTGGTGCTGGTGTTTCGCGATGTAACCAAACAGCGCGAGGTGGAGGCCGCGCTGCGCAATGCCGAGAAGCTTGCTACCACGGGAAGATTCGCGGCCACCATCGCTCACGAAATCAACAACCCGCTGGAAGCGATCATGAACCTGCTGTTCTTGCTCAACCGCGATTCCGGACTGAGCAGCGAGGGCCGCGGCTATTTGGCGCTGGCGGCACAGGAACTGAGCCGGGTCGCAGCCGTGGCCCGGCAAACCCTGGCGTTCTACAAAGACAACACCTCTCCCGCGCCCGTGAACATCCCCAACCTGCTCGACGAAATCCTGACGTTTTACGGCCGGCGGATCGAAGCCAGAAACATACACGTCGTTCGCAACTATCGAAACCATTCTCAGTTTGTGGGGTCCGCAGGAGAAATACGGCAGGTCTTCTCGAATCTCATCCTGAACGCGATTGATGCTCTGCCGCCCGACGGCGAGCTTACGCTCAACGTCAGCGACGACGACAAGGACGGCCGCCCAGCGGTGCGGATTGAGGTCGAGGACAATGGCAGTGGCATCCAGCAGGAGCATCTGAGCAAGATCTTCGAGCCATTCTTCACTACCAAGAAAGATGTGGGCACGGGTTTGGGCTTGTGGTCGGCAAAGAACCTGGTCGAAAAGCACGAAGGCCAACTGCTGGCCGAGTGCTCCGGGGGAAAGACCAGATTAACTGTGCTGCTGCCGGTCCTGCGCGAAGGGGCCGATCACGCACATGCGGGCTAAGAAGCGCCTGTTAAGCCGCCGCCTTCAGTGCAGATATGCAACCGTCAGCGGTTTCGAGAAGCGCAGCTCAATGGCGAAGCCAGACTGCTTAACCTGACTCAGGATGTCCGGCGGCGGTTCAATCAATGCGGCTCCTGCGGCATGGTCTCTGAGGTCGTCGATTCTCCAGAATTGCATTGGATAATATTGCGACAAGTTCAACTCCAGACGCTGGTGCAAGTAGGGATCGGGGCTGGTGCGCCTGGGATCCACCTCCCGGGTGAAGTCGGAAGGCAGCAGCAGGATGCACTCCTCGGGATGATTGGAATAGTACTGGGCCTCGAGGAAAAGAAGCGGATTCGAGAACACAACGTAGCGCTTCCCCTCGATCGCCAACGAATCTTCCAACTCCAGGTACTGCCTTATGCCAGTGGCCTCAATCGACTCCGGGTGGCGCACCACCGTCATCTGTGTCGCCATTCCCCACCCTGTGAGCAGTAGAAATATTCCCACGGACACCATCGAGGCATTGCGGAAGTGCCGCCACACCCAACAAGAAAATGCGATGGCCACGCCTGGTAGAACACCAATGAAATAGCGGCTAAAGAATGCATTGGTCTTCCACTCCGCCAGCAGGAAGCCGATCAAGGGAATGCAGAGAAACAACCAGCCGATGGCTTCGCCCGATTGCATGGGCTGCAAAACAGCATTCTTCTTGTCCGAGTCAGCCAAGACAATCCAGATCACGATCAGCACCAGCAGAAATAAACCATCGGGAAATAACTGCGGGAAAATTGCCCTCAGTTCGCCGAGCGAAGGACGGTTCCAGAAGCCGGTCGCAAATTTGCGCGAGAACGACAAGATAATCGGCGACAATAGCGCGGCCGGAACGATAGCTCCCACAAATCCGGCAATCAGTTTTGGCGAGGCCAGTTGCCCGCGCTTTCCGCGAAGGACCTCCCAAATCNNAATGGCCGACGACTTCTTGTCGTCGCGGGTGCAAAACCACACCCATAGGGCAAGCGCCGAAAGCATGAAGTAGAGGGCGTACGAGCGGGCCTCGTAACCGTAGTACGGCAAAAAGGAGCAGGTGGCCACCGAGAGTGCGATCAAGCCATGCAAGCCATCGGTCAGGCGGCGGGCACAGTCGAAGATCAGGAGCAAACCGGCCGCCAGCGCCAAGGCGGATGGCAATCTGGCCGCGACTTCGCTATTTCCAAACAAGCCGCCAAACAGCCTGACGACCATGTAGTAGGCCGGGGGCAAAGAATCGGCGCCGTGACCCAGAGCGGTCCAGATAGCTCTGATATCGGGCAGTCGCGCGATATGGATGGTGAAGAGTTCGTCGAACCAGAAGAGGCGGTGGGACGCGATATAGATACTGGTTGCGAGGTAGAAGGCGGCCAGAATCGCCGCCGCAAGGAAACTGCCGACAGCGCTTCGGCTTCGCGGAGGTCTGGTTTGAGGTGAGCTGGCAGTTGGAACCGTTTCCGTGGTCGTAATCTGCATGTCCCTTCTCGAGTCCGGGGCGCAGGGAACGCTACCGACGCGTAAAAAACGGAGAGTCGCCTGCTGAATTTCGAGTATGACAGGAATCGCTGTTGCCGACAAAAAAATCGCCCGCTTCGTGCCTGCCCGTGACAACTTAGTGCCTTCCGAGAGCCAGATTTCCCGGCGGCAAGGTATGCTGGATGCGATGATGGCGAGGCTCCATCCCGAGATAAGCAACGCAAGCCCACCGCCGCAGACGGCCGGCAGACGACGGATCGAGCGTCTTGCGCCATACTCGGACTTCCTAGCGGTGTTGCTGATTGTGGTTGCGTCCATACCGGCAGTATGGCTGTCGCCGCGCACCGTGACCGTAATCCCAAACCCCGGCTTCATCGACGATAACTGGCATCTGGACGCCGCATTCAAGGCTTCGCGCGGAATCTGGATTGGCCGTGATGTCGCCTTCACCCACGGTCCCCTGTTCCAGTGGCTCTCCAGCGTGCCGGGGCGTTCCATGGGAGTATCCATGGGAAGCATTTATCCGACCTGGAACACGGTTCCGCTGTGGTGCGCCGCGCTTCTCGCGTTCTTCACGTTGCGACTTTTGCTCCCTGAGCAACTTCCCTGGAAGCGCTTCCTGCTGCTGCTGTTGCTGTGCATCTTCTGGGAACCATCCTTGCGGACCAGTTTCGCGCTTCTCGCCTTCGCTGTCTTCCTGCGGGGCTGGTACGCGGTCGCCGAAGGCCGCGCCAAGCCTTATGTGTTCGGATGCGTCGCAGCTCTAACTTGCGCAATCGCATTCCTGGTAGCTGCCGATCAGGGGATCTACGCCATGTCAGCTCTGTTGGTCACGCTGGCTGCGGTCGCATTCGATACCCGCCACAGAATGCAAGGCGTCAGAAAATTTTCGCTCGCTGTGTTGTCGATTGCGGCCGGCTCAGCGGTGCTGGTGATCGTAATCAATTCGATATTCGCCAAGCCGTTCGATCTTCGCTTCTGGAGGGATTCGTTCGCGCAGGTCTCCGCCTATCGCTGGGCAACACCGTTTGCCATGACGACGGCGGGAGCGGTCCATCTTTTCGCGACACTGATAGTCGCAGCCGTGATTTTCCTGCTTCGCGCCTGGGTCCGACGGAGCGGGAATTCTGCCCTCACGCAACGGACCGGCTTCCTGCTTGGCGGTTTTGTCTTCGGCTTGATCGTGATGCAGAGCGGCCTGGTGCGCGCCGATATCGGCCACATTGTTTCGGCCTGTTTTGTCATGATTTTCCTGGCAGGCGCAATCTTGTTTTCGTTCGAACCGGGAAAGCTCTCCCTGGCTGCCGTGTTGGTGGCGCTCCTGTGTTCCTTCTTCCTGGGAGAGGCGGCACTCCGGCCCTCGAGCCTGACCCAGATCTACGCGCAGGTGCGACATCCTTTGACCAGGTGTCCCGCAGGATTCAGCGAATTCGACCGCAGTTGCTATGAGCCGGCATTTACCGGAATGTTGCGATCAGCGGCCAGCTACTTGCACCAGTACAGCGGAACCAGCGACTCCATCGTGGTGTTCCCCTACCAGACAAGGTTTGGGATTGCTTCACGCCGCAACGTGGCGGGAGGACTGATGCAACCCTACACTGCCAGCGGCGTGGACCTGGCGCAACTGGAGATCGCCGGATTGGAACGCGCGCCGGCGACGGCGGGACTGTACTTGCCTGATCCCGATCTGAGTCACTGGTCCGATCGCGAGATAGCCAACTGGCGCAATCTCGACTTGAGCCTGACGGTGGATGGTGTCGCCAATTTCACGCGCACTCCCGAGGTTTGGTTCTGGCTGCTGCATCACTATCGCGCGGAGCAACAGCTCAGCCCGGGAGTTTTCGGATTGCGCCGAGACGACTCGCGGGCCTCGCGAATCTCCATGCAGTCGCAGCCGCTCGGACTCACGGCGCAAACCTATCCGATCGCCGACCGCAGTTCGACGATTGATCTTGGGGTCCCCAACTGGCCCGCGAATGCAGACTTTCTGCGGTTGCGCCTCACCGTGCACTATGGCGCCTTATGGAAGCTGCGCAAGCCGGAGCGCATGCAGGTGGAAATCACGCGCGCCAACGGCAGCCAGACCCTGCAATGGTTCGTGCTGCCGCCTAACGTCTCGACGGAAGTCTGGTTTTATCCCTGGAGTTCGCCAGACCTGGTCCATTATTTCAATGCGGACGAAAGTGGTTGGCGTCCCAGTCCACGCTCTGCCATTACCGGGCTGCGCTTGGTCGCGACGCCGCTGGACTGGGTCTCACAAACGCCGGACGCGATCACACTCGAGTCCGCCGACGCGGTCTGGCTCACACTGGCGCCGCAATAGTTGACCACGGTGCTACTGAATCCTGTAGGATTGCCGATTCTGCGCATGATGGACCCACACCTTGGAAGGCCGGCACAATGCTGATCATCCCTACCTATAACGAACGAGGAAATATTGCAGTCCTGGTAGCCAGAATCCGGAAGGCCGTGGGAGATGAACCGATTTTTTTCGTGGACGACAATTCTCCCGACGGCACGGCGGATGAGATCCGCCGCCTGCAGCAAAGCGACAGTCACATTCACCTGATGGCCCGTCCGGGCAAAGGTGGTTACGGATCGGCGTGTCGCGACGCGATGAAAGAAATCTTGCGCAACGACCTTGCCGGCTACGTGATCCAGACCGACGCTGACTTGTCGCACCCGCCCGAATTGCTACCGCGCATGATTGAGCTGCTACAGGTCTGTCCGGTGGTGATCGGTTCGCGCTACGTGGCGGGCGGCGGCGCGAAGAATTGGAGTTGGTCGCGGCGGTTTCTAAGTTTTGGAGCAAACCTTTATGCCCGAACTCTCACCGGGGTGCCCGTCCATGACATGACCGCGGGATTTGTCGGGTATCAGGCCGCCGCCCTGCGCGGAATCGACCTGGACCACATCCGTTCCGAGGGCTACGCGTTCCTGATGGAGATGAAATTCAGCCTGCACCGTCGGGGAACCAGTTTTTGTGAATTCCCCATCATTTTCTGCGAACGCGAAGCCGGCAAGTCCAAGTTCAGCCGGAAGATCTTGTTCGAAGGAATCAGGTTTCCGCTCAAGGCGCTGGCGCAGAGAATTGCCGGAAGGTCCTAGTGCGAGACCTCGGCGCGGCAATCCTTCTCACCGCTTTGTGCAGGACTTCCCGCCAACGAACCGAGGACTGCGCGGCGATCGATCGCGAGTTGTCGCGTATTTCATGCGTCCGGCATTCTTTGTATAATGAGGACGCGAGCCAGTCTGATGGCCGCCCGCACTTGCCTTGTTCCCAACCCTCGTGGGGCTATAGCTCAGCTGGGAGNNTTCGCAACGATGAGGTCGTCGGTTCGATCCCGACTAGCTCCACCAAAATAACTACATTTATAATCAGCGGCTTACAGGCAGTACATTTCTGCTGTACAAACTTTGTACAAAGTTGGGGGATGATGCCTGTTTACGAGATGGCATGTAATGCTTCTGCGTAATCTCTATCTTGGCTTGTCCAAGCAGCCAGCTGACCTCTTCCAGTGATGCCCCGGGCCAGCCCTTGGTTTCTGGCTCCTTGGACCCGCTCCTTCCCTCCGTTACTATTGCTCTTGCATGGTTTCTGCTCCCCGACGCTGGTATCGCAGTCCTCTGTCCCTGTTAATCGTCGTCGCAGCTCTCAGCGCGTTCGTCATCCAATCCGGTGAGCTTGGCACCTCCGACACCTCGCATCGTCTGCAGACTACGCATTCCTGGTGGACCTCGGAACCGCCGGTTTTCCCCAAGGAGTATCCCGAGTTCGGCATTCACGGCCGGGGAGGCAAGCTCCATAGCTGGTATGGGATGGGTCAGTCATTGCTCATGTTTCCAGCGGACCTGATCGGCACCGGCCTGGAGAACTTGCCGATCTTTGACGCATACAACAACACCGATCCTACGGTGCGCGCGATTTTCGTCAGCTACAGCACCAACGTCCTGGTCAACGTCCTGACGGCGCTGGTGTGCTTCCGTTTTCTGTGCCAGTTGGGGTTCAGCACCAAACAGTCGGTCGCCGGCGTCCTCGCGCTGCTGTTCTGCACCACGCACCTGCACTACACGCAGAACATGATGGAGAACAACTACATCATGCTGCTGACCCTGACGGGCCTCTCGTTTCAGTACGAGTGGCTGCGGACCGGCAGCGGACGCGCACTGCTCATCGGTTCACTTGCCTTCGGACTGAATCTGTTGACCCGCCTCACCACGGGCCTTGACCTGCTCGCCGGAGGAATATTTCTGCTTCTGGTCCTGTGGTTCGAGAATGTGCGTGGCCGCACGCTGTGGCAGCGTTTCCTGGCCTACGCCAAGACGGTACTGCCCATCTATGCGATCTTTGGACTGATCGATCGGCTGTATCAGTTCTACCGCTTCGGTTCCTGGTTTAATACCTACACCACAATCGCCGGTCAGGAGCAGCGGCGGCTGAATCCGTCGCTGCCGGCGAACTATCCGTGGGAAGTGCCGTTCCACGTGGGCTTTCTCGGGCCATTGATCATGCCGGAGAAATCGATCTTTCTGTTTGACCCTCTGCTGGTGCTCACGATTGTTCTTGCGGTGATCGCGTGGAGGCGTTTTCGTCCCGACGTCAGGGCTTACTTGATCACGGCCTTCCTCTTAGTTCTGGGCTACATCAGCTTCTACGCGCGATACACGGTGTGGAGCGGCGATTTTGCCTGGGGAGACCGTTATGTCTCGACCGCGGTTGAATTGGCGGCGTTCATCTCGGTGCCGTTGCTGTTGCGCTGGCGCGCGTCGTTGGGAAAGCTGGTGTGGTGGACGGGAATCGCGCTGATCGCGTTCAGCACCGCGATCCAGTTGGCCTCGCTCGCCTTCTGGCTGCCGCTGGAAATCTACCAGGAGGACACGCTGGGCCACCCGACATTCGTGGTCTTCCTGCGCTTTAAGAACATCGCGGCCTTTGCCTTGGGAAAGATGCAGGCGTGGGGCCTGAACAATGATTCCATGACCTACGACCCCTGGGACTACGTCCACATCGACACCTGGAACTTCCTTCCCTTCTTGCTGCGCCGGGTCGGAGAAGCTCCACGCTGGGCGGTGAACGTCACGTTTGCTGTTTGGGGTGCGGGCTTGGCCGCCCTCAGTTGGGCGCTGCGGCAGCTACGCAAAATTTTGGTGACAGTGGATAGCGATACCGGTTGCTAAGCTAGTTGCATGGGAGACGATCTTAGTGTCGAGCAAGTAGCGCATTCGAGATCCACGCGATCGGGGGGCAAGTCAGGGATGGGTGGGAAATCCTCGTCCAGCGGCGCTAGCGTCGACAGTACGAACAGGAGAGACTTAGGGGGAGTCGGTTCGATTATCAGCCGCTCGCCCTCCTTGCGCATGATGGCCTCCTCCCCCGGAAGTTCGAACTCACGCGGAATCCGCATCGCCTGATTGCGGCCAATCTTAAAGAGTTTGACGGTACGTTCACGGCTCACAGCGGCCTCCTCGGCATATGCCTAGCATCTGCCGTCTGCGTTCAACTGTCTAGGCTACAGTTTGGCGGCCCTATCCAAATGGCAGCGGGGACTTCCCCGGTGGGTAGGCCTTCCCCAACGTCTCAGCTCGAAACAACCTGTCGTCGATGCGATGCAGGCGCTTGATCATGTCCGGCGTCAGCAACTTGTAATGATGGATTTCCAGCAGGTGATAAATGATGAACCAGATCGGCTCCTCCGTGGTCATCCACGCCTGATCGTCGAACCGCGCCAGATTCACGGGGCGCGAGAAAGTCCGAAGAGTGCGCTCGCGCCGCAGGTTGAAATAGATATTGAAGTAGCTCATCGCCAGTTCGCGCAGGGAGCGGTACACCGGCTCGCGATAGCGGCAGCCCACATAGTTCGACTTGGCCACTGCGCCCCAATGTCCCTTCACNNTTTTCGCGCAACACTCGTCGCGGCGACCACGCAGTGTCGGCCAGATGGTAGGGCATTTCATCGAGAAATCGTTGTATGCCATATGGATCTTTTAAACTGCGCAGCTTGCGCAGTTCCGCCGGAGTGAAACCGTGTTGGTTGTTCATGATTGAGCGTAGAGCAGTGTATCGCATTGTAGATAATCGTGAACTCCCCGCCCTAGCCAAAGAAGGCCTGGAGCGGGTCGCCTCAAATCTATCCGCCCGCCGCTTTCGCGCGCCATTTAACCAGGAATCGTTCTCCGCCTCTCCTGCATCTTTATGTCTTTCAGTTCGCGTTTAGCGCTGGCTGCGGAGTGGCCAACCGCGCCAGCCGAGTTCTCGCGCAAGGAGCCGAGGATGGCGACTGCGACTGTCGATGCTCCGCAGGGCATGAGCGTTTCCCGGCCGGTTTCCAGCCCGTGGATGATCGCCGTCTCGGTCATGCTGGCGACCTTCATGGAGGTGCTGGACACCTCGATTGCGTCGGTCGCGCTGCCTTACATCGCCGGCAGTCTGTCGGCAAGCAATGACGAAGCCACCTGGGTGCTCACCAGTTATCTGGTGGCCAACGCGGTGGTCCTGCCCGCCAGTTCCTGGTTCGCATTGCGCTTCGGCCGCAAGCGCTTTCTGATCACCTGCATCGTGATCTTCACGGTTTCGTCCTTTGCGTGCGGCTCGGCGACCAGCCTGGGAATGATCTTGCTGGCACGCGCCGTGCAAGGCGCGGGAGGCGGTGCGCTGCAGCCGCTTTCGCAGGCCATTCTGATCGAGAGCTTCCCACCGGACAAGCGCGGTATGGCGATGGCGGTGTTCGCGCTCGGCGTGGTTGTCGCGCCGGTGCTGGGCCCGACTCTCGG
>PLYW01000024.1 GCA_003151875.1 Acidobacteriaceae bacterium | reverse complement strand
TGCTTGTGGAACGTTGCGTTCGCCTGCATCTCCGGTCCCCTGGTTGCGCTGAAACGGCAATTCGCGTTCGCCTTCAGGGCCCTGCATTTCTCGGGGACTTTGCGGCGGCCGATCGTTTTCAATCTGGGTGTAGAAGCCTGGTCTGATCATTACCGGATGGTTCGGCATGGCGAGTCCGACGACCTCGACCAATCCCTCATATACCTCGACGATCGTCTTGTTTTTCTTGGTGACCTCGACGGAGAAGCGCGTTCCGCGCACCGTGATCACCGCCGTCGGCGTTCCCATCCGAAAGGAAGAAGCATTGCCGAGCCTCTTCTGAACTTTCGCGATGATGTTGCCGAGAAGAAGCTGCAGGAAGTTTCCTTGGGACTGCTCCGGGGCCTTCAGGACCACATGGCTATGCGGTTTGACCAGCACCTGCGATCCATCTTGCAAGCTCAACAGCAGGCTTCCCTTCGCCGTTTCAATGTTGGATTCGGGGGGCAAGACCTGGCCGCGNNTCTGGGTTGATTGTGAGGTGGCCAAAGCGGTCAGCGAAAATAGCGCTAAGAACAGTTGCACCAGCCGTCTGGTTTTCATCGAGCCCCCGTTACCGCAGCCACAGGCATCGCTGCCGGCAGATGGATGGTGAAGGTTGTCCCGGCATCGAAACTCTCCACATCGACACTGCCTCCATGCCTTTCGGCAATGCGTTTGACGAAGGCAAGACCAAGTCCCCATCCCGGCACGCGGGTGCGCTCATCGCTGCCGCGATAGTAGGGCGAGAACAGATTAGGAAGATCGACGCTCTTAATCGGCTTGCCGTAGTTGTGGACAGAAATTGCCACCTGGTTCTCGCTTTGCGCACAGGCAACGCGAATCTCGCTCCCCGGCTGGCCGTACTTGATCGCATTGCTAACCACGTTCAACACTGCTCCGCTGAGCAAAGCGCTGTCGCCCGTCGCGGACATCACACTGTCACCCTGCCAGGTCAATTGCATCTGGTTGGAAGCGGCTAGGGGTCGCAGGATCTCGAATACTTGATGCACAACTTCATTTATGCGAACTTCTTCGTGTTGCAGCGGGCGGGCCCCGGCGTCAAGCCGCAGCACATCAAGATAACTGCGAATGAGCGCCAGCAAACGCTTCGCTTCGCGATAGATGGTATCCGGAGCGGCTGCGCTTTGTGGAGCATTGGGATATTCCATCATCAATTCAGCGAACCCCTGAATAGAGGTGAGAGGGGTGCGCAATTCGTGGGTGATGAAGCCCAGTGCCTCGGCGCGCGATCGGTCGCGCTCCTCGCGCGCTTTCAAGCTGGTGAGGATCCAGATGGTCCAGCCTTTCGGCGATAGCGTGGTCGAAGGAAGGGGGATAAGGCGCATCGCATAGAGCTCATCTCCAACGTAAGCCTCGCTTTCCACGCCCTTTTTCTCGCTCACCCGTGCCTGGTCCTCAAGCCATTGGATCGCTGCTTCCACCTCATGCATGCTCGTGAGCCGCTGGTGGCTGCGGAATATTCTGGCGAAGCTTCGGTTCTGCAGGACCAAGTTGCCGTCAGTATCGAAGATTGCGATGGCATCGCGCGTGGCCTCCAGCAAGGTTTCATGCAGCTCATAAAGTGCTCCAAGCTGCATTTGCAGCTCTTGCAGCACCTCGAGATTTCGGGCGATATCGTCGGGTTCCTCGCGCAATTCGTAGCGCCGATGCTGTACCAGCCATTCCCGCAAAAGCTGCATCTGTTTGCGGACGCTCCGCTCCACCAGCACGAAGTCGGCGGCATACACGGCCGCGGGTGCAAAGATGACGGCCAGCAGCATGGGGCCAACCGCGAGAATTCTCGATCCCAGGACAAATGCCGACCATCCGGCGAAATAGACGATACCTCCTAAGCACGCCGCCCAGAGAATGACGCTCCAACCTTTTCGGTTGCGGAAGAAGAGCACGGCAGCAATGCACGTCGCGAAAAGAAGGACAAGGCTTGCCAACAGTGGCACTGAGCGCAAGGTGCGGCCGCTTAATACGCCGTCCAGGATTTGCGCGTGAATTTCGACCCCGGAAGCAGGCCACGGTCCGGTCAATGGAGTACTTAGCCGGTCCGCGATCTCTGTGGGACCGAAGCCGACGAGAACGGGCCGCCCGCGCAGGTTGGCGAGATCGCGCCCCTGCAGCACCGCCGCCGCCGAAATGGCTTGGAAGGCATCGCGGCGGAAGTAGATGGGCGCCAGCGTCGGCGCTGCGGCCGTGATTGCGGAGCCATTTTCCTGGTCGCTAATGCCATACGCCGCAAGAAACTGTGCGGTCCGCGCTGCATCGATGTGGCGCGCAACCTCCAGCGCAAATGCCAGCCGAGGTGCATCAAGGGTTAGCTCACGGAGCGGGAAGCGGCGGCAAAGTCCGTCGCTATCCAGTAGTGCCTGCGCGTGTCCTACACCTAGAGCAGCATCCGCCAATGCCGGCAACGGTTCGATCCAATGTGGTCCATCCGGGTACATCCCGATCTTGTCGACGATAACGGTACGCCGGTTTTCGCGGAAGGCATCGGCCAACTCTCCATCGGCGCCCGCCGATTGCGGCTCGGAGAAAAGTATGTCGAGCCCGATGACTCGGGCCCTGGCGCGATCGAGATTCCGTACCAACTCGGCCACCCGAGCGCGGGACCAAGGCCAGCGCCCGTAGTCCCGCAGGCTTTCGTCGTCAATCAGCACCAGCACCACGGGCGACGGTTGCAGCGGAGGAGGTGCGGTGCGGAAATAGGTATCTGCAATCCGCATCTGAAAATCCCGTACCACGGGGATTGCGGTGACGGCCATCACCACCAGAAAGAGAGTGCTAGCCAGCGACAACGTCCGCCACCACTCTCGCCGCCGGTGCTGCGCAGCCGTCATAGGTCTTCCACGGATTGCAGATTGATGCCCAGACGTACGGCTTTCTTGTAGAGCGTCTTGCGCTCGATGCCGAGCCGGCGGGCAGCTTCGGACTTGTTACCGTGTGTTGCCTTCAATATGTGAATGATGTGCTGCCGCTCCAGTTCAAGTAGGCGATC
>PLYW01000123.1:5713-9138 GCA_003151875.1 Acidobacteriaceae bacterium | reverse complement strand
GTTTTCTGTGCGTCCTGCGCGTCCGTGCCCTTAAGGTTCAATTGCAGTGCCTTCTGCAACTCAGTCTTGGCACGGCCTCTTTCTCCAGCTCCGTTGAGGGCCATTCCCAAGTGATAGCGGTAGTCAGCCTTCTCCGGCTCTTTCTTCACCGCGTCCTCGGCCAGCGAGATGGAGACGCGATAATTGCCTTTCTTGTACTGGATCCAGGCGAGGGTGTCACTGACCGCGATCATATCGGGGGCGGTTTGTTTCGCCTGCGTCGCCAGGCTGAGCGCCATGTCAAGGTTTTCGCCCTGAACGGCATAAACCCATGCCAGATTGTTAGCTGCGACCGGGTCACGAGAATTCTGCGCTAAAGCCGTCTGGAAGTATTTGCCTGCCGACTTCAAGTCGCCTTTGCTCAGATAAACATCGCCAATCGCATTATTCACCGTAGGCGAGGTGGGCTCCAGTGCGAGTGCCTTCTGGTAGTAATCCAGAGCTGCGTCGGGTTGTCCCCTCACCAGATCAAGCTGCGCCAGACGGACGTAAGCCATCGTCGACTTAGGCTCAATTTGAAGCACCTTCTGGAATTCTGCCACGGCAGGTTCGTACTTTCTGGTCGTCGCCAGGGCGGAACCGTACAGGAAGTGCGCGGAAGCCCGGTTAGGATTGGCGGTGACGTACTGGTTGGCCAATGCCAGTGCCTTGGCCGGCTGGTTGGTGGCAAACATCAAAGCGACATAGTCGGCCCAAGCCGTGTCAAATGTCGGGTACGCCTTCAGGGCAGCTTGGAATTCGCGCTCCGCCTCAGCAACTTTTTTCTGCCCCGCGTAGGCGAATGCCATTTGGAGGTGGACCATCGGATCGTTGGGCGCCGCCTTCTGCACTTCCTTCAATTCCTCGAGAGCGGCAGGATATTCCCTGGCGCCAATATCGATGGTTGCGCTTAGGAAATGGGCTTCAGGATTGTTTTCATTCAGCTTTAGCAAACGCGCTGCGTATTCTCTGGCCGTATCGTAATCGCGCGAGTCACGATAGGTTTCCGCCAGCGCCTTGAGGACCATCGGGTTGTCCGGCTGACGCTTATAGGACATCTGCTTGGCGCATTCTTGCAACTCGCTCTTGGCTGCGGGCAGATCGCCGGTTTGGCGCAGCACCTGTCCCAGAATAAAGTGCGCCTGGGCATTTTCGGGAGCGTCGTGGATGACGTCACGCAGCGAAGTGATGGCCTCGGCGCTCTTTCCCTTAATCGCCAGCATACGCGCGTGGGTAATGCGCGCTGTGATGTCGCCGGGCCTGTCTTTCAGCATGCTATCGGCCATTTTGCTGGCATCGTCGATCTTGCCGGTACTGAGCAAGGTCTCCAGCACCCGCAGTTGCAACTCCTGGTTCTTGGGGTCATAGTTCAGACCACGCTGGTACTCCTTGAGGGCGCCTTCAGGATTTCTCAAGGCCATATAGTAGTCACCCACCGAGGTGGCAACTTCCGCCGAGGTCGGCTGCTTGTCGCGCAACTGCTGAATGATCTGCTCGCTCTCCGCTTTGCGGTCTTCACGCAACAGCAGGCCTGACAGGCGCAGGTAGGGAGCGGGCGAGTCCGGATTATTTTGGATCGCCAGCCGGTACACTTCTTCCGCCTTCTTGGGGTCCTTCTTGTAGAAGTAGAAGCTGGCGAGGTTTGCGTAGGCTGACAACTTTTGCGGATCCAGGCTGATGGCTTTGCGCATGTCCTGTTCGGCGGAAGCGTCCTGCTTCATAAAGGCGTACACCATCCCCCGATGGAGGTATGCCTCAGCGTCGTCAGGCTTCACGGAAATCGCCTTCGTGTAGGCGTCAACGGCGTCCTGTGGCTGCCTTCCCGCCGCCAGGGCATTGCCCAGCAGGACCAATGCGTCCGCGTTGTTGGGGTCCAGCTTAACCACGTAGCGGGCTTCGCAGAGGGCTGAGGTCACTTGGTAGGGCAGGTCCGGGGGACACACGTCGTCCGGCTTACCAAACTGACGCGCGGCCATTAATAAGCCTCCCAACTCAAGATGCGCCTTGATGTGCTTGGGGTCGAGGTTAACCGCCTCGCTCAGCTCTTTGTAAGCGTCCTGATAGTGCTGCAAGTCCACTTGAACGACTCCCAACTGATAATGGGCTTCGGCATATCGTGGATCAACTTGCAAGGCTTTCTTGAATTGAATCACGGCAGAATCGTACTTCTTCTGCTCCATATACTTCATGCCACTCTCTACGTACTTGCGCTTGGCGGTTTCCGGGTTACGAGTGCAACCCACGAAAACGATTGACAATACAGCCATTACCACAAAACTGATGTAGCGGTTACGCATGCCTTCTCCTGGGTCACCGAGGGATGATCTGATCGACGTCAGTTGTAATCTGTTTTGCGAACGCCAGCGCCCGCGTGCGCGCCTGCTCCTCGTCACCCTGGTAGATCGGAGTGGTGATACGGACCAGAGCGGCGTCAGTGCGGTTCAAGCGCATCGCGTCATACACCAAATAAAACTTACCCCAGTATTCGCTGGCCACTACGCGGCCGTGCGCCTGGTACCAATACAACACGAGTTGTTCGTCCAAATCCTTGCGGACGATGTAAAGATTAACGGGCACCTTACGCCCGTCGTCCAGCGGAAGTTGATAGATGGTCGCCGTCATCGGCGTCCATCCCGATCCCGGCAGGCAGTTCTTGGGAGAGTGGATGGAGGCGCCGGTGCGCTGACTGCGGAAATACCCAATGTATAAGGTGATCAAGCCTTGCGACTTGGAGACATAAGCACGGTTGAGATAGTCGGTCACGCCCAGCACATCCAAAGTTGCCTGGTCAAGTGGCCAATCGGCGGCCTTGTTGTATCCCGCGACCTGGGCGGGAAATTCGGTAAGCGGCTTGGCGGGGGGAGTGGATTCTCTTTTTGACAGATAAGCCATCGCGGTTGTCGCTCCCACTAACACGGCAATTATGAGCCAATAGCGGATACCGGATTTCATTGACTGACCTTAGCCTTTGCAAGGGGGCCCCCATCTTTTGGCAGCCATCCCAGTTTCTTGCGCACCACAATCGTCAAGCTGTGCAACCCTAAAAATAACACCGTGGCCACTACGAAAATCACCCAACCTGAAAACTCATGCATGAATCCTTCGGCGGCGCGGGGACCGATGTAGTTCGCCATCAAAGCCGTTATCATGACTCGGGTCCCGTTGCTGATAATGGCCAGTGGAACCATGGCCAGGAACAGCAGCCAGCGCACGGCGGTGCTGCGCTCGGCCAGATACCCGTAGCCAGCCGCCAGGGCGAGCAGCGACATCAGTGACCGAATACCGCTGCACGCCTCCACCACTTCCAGCGTCATATTGGGCAAAATCAGGACGTTGCCTTCACGCATGACGGGAAACAGGTTGAGCATCTCCAACGTCGAAGTGGCGAATTTGGAGGCCACAAATTG
>PLYW01000123.1:0-5684 GCA_003151875.1 Acidobacteriaceae bacterium | reverse complement strand
CCAACTTTTCCCGCCTCTGCCAGAGCAAGTAAAGCGTCAGTAAGGGAACTAGAAATCCGTGAGAATAGTCGGCGTCGTTGTACCACTGACGAACCAGAGTCTTCAAAACCGGTGCGTATAGCGCAACCAAGACCGCGACCAACAACAACCCTTGCCAGCCGAACGGCTTGAGCGTTTGCCACAAGGTGGAAGATTTCGCAGCGCTACTGTCGTCCAACAAAACTTGTTCGTCGACTGGGGTAGTCAAAGCAGTACTCGTCGTTTTGGTGCCGGCCAGCGCCAACGGTTCTCACTCCCTATTTTGATTTCTCTGGCAGTCCCATTGGGGTGTGTGCAATTATTTGGCCGAGAGTGCAGGATAGCATATTCGATAAATAGCTGATAATCAAGCAGTTCTCATCATGGATTTTTTGGAATCGCAAAACTTTGAACGCAAGCAGTGCAAATGTTTGCACATTCTTTCCAGCCCAGTTCACTCCCTCAGCGATTCCACCTAAGTAAGAATCCTGAGAATCATGAACCGCAACTGCTCCCGACACCCTGCACTTGTCATGGTACGCAACAGTTTGACCTAACGCAACTAATAGTCTTGCCGAGGGCGGTCGTTGAAAAGCGGCCAACCCGTAGCTAACTTCAAGACCGGAAATTAGCAGGCACGTTGGCGAGTGACTGTTCGGTGACGGCAGCAAAGCCCCAGCGCGACGCCGACTTACAGATGCGGTAAAATTGCGCTTCAACGCCCTGCTAACAACGGACTGAGGATATTGCTTTGTCAACCCAACAGAACCTCGTCATTGTGGGCGGCTGCGGACACGTCGGCTTGCCGCTGGGAATCGTACTGGCCAGCCGTGGATTGTCGGTTTCTCTCCTCGATATCGACGCGGCCAAGGTCGAAAAAATCAACTCCGGCCAGATGCCTTTCCGCGAAGCCGGAGCGGAGCCCGTTCTGCGCCAAGTCCTGGGCAAAACTCTGACGGCCACCACGGACTCGCAATGCCTGCGATTAGCGGACGTAGTCATAACCGTTGTCGGCACGCCCGTTGACCGGCACCTCAATCCCACGGTTAACGAGTTGTACCAGAGCGTGGACGGTATGCTCCAGTACATCAATGACGGCACCTTGCTGATCCTGCGCAGCACCGTCAGCCCGGGTGTGACCAAACTGGTTTATCAGAGAATCAAATCTCTGGGACGCGATATTGACTTGGCATTCTGTCCTGAGCGCATTGCCGAAGGCAACGCCATGGAGGAACTGGTTAAGCTGCCCCAGATCGTGTCAGCCTTCGAACCGGTCGCGCTACGGAGGGCAAAAGAGCTATTCCTCACCATTGCATCCACGGTTATCGAGTTGTCGCCGCTGGAAGCGGAGTTGGCCAAGCTGTTTACCAATAGTTGGCGATACCTGAACTTCGCCATCTCGAACCAGTTCTATATGCTGGCCGAAACCTACGGCCTCGACTTTTATCGCATTCATGATGCGGTCACTCGCGAATATCCCCGGATGCGAAGTTTCGCGCGGGCCGGCTTTGCCGCTGGACCTTGCCTGCTCAAGGACACCCTGCAGCTTTCGGCGTTCTCCAGCAATCATTTCTTCCTCGGACACGCCGCCATGCTGGTGAACGAAGGCCTTCCCGACTTCGTTGTGACGCAGATGCGCCCGCTCGGCCTCGCCGACAAGACGGTTGCGATCCTGGGAATGGCTTTCAAGGGCGAATCCGACGACAATCGTGACAGCCTGTCTTACAAGCTGAAGAAGCTGCTGGAAGTCGAGGCCAAAGAGGTCCTTTGCACCGATCCGTACGTGCCCGACTCGCGACTGGTTCCGCTAAGTGACGCCCTCAGTCGGGCTCAAATCTTTGTGCTCGGAGCGCCTCACGCGGCCTATCGCGATCTTCAGATCCCAGCCGACAAGGTTGTGATTGATATCTGGAACTATTGGCCGGAGCGGCACGCCGAGTCGTCCCAACCGCCGATACCGGTTGCGGCAGGAGGAGCGCGGTCATGAAAGTGCTGGTCACTGGCTCGGCGGGATTCATTTGCGGCTACCTGGTTGAGGAATTGCTTCAGGCGGGCTATGAAGTTGTTGGGGTCGATAACTTCAGCAAGTACGGGCGGGTAGAGAAGTCGTACGACAAACACCCGCGCTATCAGTTCGTCGAGGCAAATTGCAAAGATGTTTCCTTGCTGAAGGAATTGCTGTCCGACTGCGATCACTTTGTTGCCTCGGCGGCAATGATCGGCGGCATCAGCTACTTCCACGAGTTCGCCTACGACCTGCTCGCGGAGAATGAACGCATCACCGCCGCCTCCTTCGATGCTGCAATCCATGCTCATCAACACCAGAAGCTGCAAAAGATAACCGTGATGTCGTCGAGCATGGTCTTCGAGAGCACCTCGGAGTATCCCACTCCCGAAGGCGCCGAGCATCGCTGTCCTCCGCCGCGTTCGACTTACGGATTTCAGAAGCTGGCGACCGAGTATTTTGTTCAGGGCGCGTGGGAGCAATACAAGCTGCCCTACACCATTGTGCGTCCGTTTAATTGCGTCGGCGTAGGAGAGAAGCGCGCGTTGCATGATCATGACATTTACAGCGGCAATGTGAAACTTGCGATGTCGCATGTGGTGCCCGATCTGGCGCAGAAGGTGCTCAAGGGCCAGGATCCTCTCCACATTCTCGGTTCTGGAAATCAAGTTCGTCATTACACCTATGGCGGCGATCTGGCCAAGGGAATAAAAATTTGTCTGGAGCATCCTGCTGCGGTCAATCAGGATTTCAATCTTTCCACTCCGGCTCGCACTACCGTTCTGGAGTTGGCCGAAACCATCTGGCGCAAAGTCCATGGCGACAACAAACCGTTCCGCCATGTTTCGGACCCGCCATTCGAATACGACGTGCAGGAGCGCTCACCTGACACGCGCAAGGCTAAACAACTGCTCGGCTTTGAAGCCACCACCAGCTTGAGCGCGATATTGGACGAAGTCATTCCGTGGGTCGCTGAGCAAATCGAAGTGGGTCAGATCTAGTGGATGTTGTACCTGCACTCACCTCGCCCGAACTGAGCCTGGTCATTCCTGTTTACAACGAAGGCGCTAATTTCCCCGCTCTGTGGAGTGCGCTTACCTCGCAAATCCGCTCGCGATTCAGGGCGTTCGTGGTGTATGACTTCGACGAAGACGACACCGTTCCCGTTCTGCAGCAGATCATTTCGGCAGGAGAAACGCGGCTAGTTCCCGTCAAAAACAATGTCGGGCGAGGTGTAGTCGGGGCCATTCGCACCGGCTTCAATCAAGTCGAAGGCGGTCCCGTGCTGGTGATCATGGCCGATCTTTCCGATGACCTCGCGCAAGTGGACCAGATGGTCGACTGCTATCGCCAGGGATACCAGGTAGTCGTTGGCAGTCGCTACATGCCCGGCGGCCGGCTGCTGGATGCGCCTCCGCTGAAGGGCGCGATGTCGCGAGTTGCCGGCCTCACGCTGCACTGGTTTCGCGGGATTCCCACCCACGACGCTACCAATGCGTTCAAGCTGTACGACAGCAAAATCCTGAAGAACATGACGATCGAGAGCAAGGCCGGCTTCGAACTCAGCCTCGAAATTACCGTGAAAGCTTTCCTCGCCGGCTATCGCATTGTGGAGCTACCGACAACCTGGCGCGGCCGAACCCAAGGTGAATCGCGCTTCAAGATCTGGGCCTGGTTGCCGCAATACTTGAAGTGGTATTTCTATGCCTTCCAACCGAAGCGCAGTTCCGCGCAGTAACCCTAATGCAAATGCACCAGGTGATCGAGCACGAACATCGCGGCGACTCCGATGAATACGACCAGCGCCATCTTCACGCCGGGCTCGCGGTTCACCTCGGGGATGAGATCGGACGCCGCAACGTAGATGGTTACTCCCGCGGCGACGGGCAATCCATAGCTCACAGCATGCTTGCCGATCGCCATGGTGAGCACACCGGCCATCGTGGCCAGCGCCAGCATCACGGACGCGAACCACGACCGCGTCTTGCTTAGTCCGCTGGCCAGCATCACTGAGGTCACGGTGAAGCCTTCGGGTATTTTGTGCAGGAAAATTGCCAGAAAGATGATCCAGCCCAGCCAGGGCGAAATAAGGAAGCCGGCGGTGATGGCGATGCCGTCGAAAAACGCGTGGATCATCAAGCCAAACAGCACCGACACGCGCCGGTGGGAATGCAGATACTCGTCGGCGTGGGTCTCTTCCCCATAGTGAAAATGCGGGGTGATGGTGTGCTCGAAGAAGTGCACCAGCAGATAGCCGCCCAGTAGCAGCAACGCTCCATTGCGCCCAGCGAGCGCCAGGCTCTCGGGGACCATTTCAACCAGCGCCGTCGCCAGCATGAAACCCGCGCCCAGCGCCACAAAATAGCGCAGATAGCTGCGGTCCCAGTTCTTCTGCACAATGACCGCGCCGCCGAAAACGTTGGCGGCGGCAGCCGTCAGGCCGAGCAAGATGCTGGTAAGGATGGGATTCATCACATGGATAAGTAGATGATGAGAACGTCTGGCATCATGGCGTTACGCCAGCTTCGGCTTGCCCAAGTTTCTTAAGCAGCTGGTCAGTTCTCAGTCGACTTGAGACTTCGTCAGCCGCAATCTCTTTAGCGGATGCAAGGTAGGTCCGACCCGAACTGATGTCGTTCTTGAAGGCAGCAAGCCTTGCAAGGTCGCACAGAACAAGTGCTTTCGAAGACCTCGCAACCTCCTCCGCCAGCAACCCGAGTAAGACTCTTTCGACCTTTTCCCTTACATCAACTGAGGAATTGTCAATCGCCCATTGGGTAAGCCGATCGGCCTCCGAATAATACTGCACACTCCGGTTTGAATTGTCGTAATCGTCTGCCTCCTCCGCCAAGCCGTGAATCCGGCACAGTTTCGCAAGTACTTCCTTCTGGCTGCCAAACCCTCCCCGTTTCGTTCGGAAAAAAATGATAAAGGAAAGAGCAACGCTGCTTAGGGAAGCTCCAACCGCCGCCCACAACGAGTTCTGTGACTGCCCTGTTCCGGTAGCTCCTTCCTCTACACCCGACAAACCCCTCGCCCGCACTGTAATCTCTGGACGCGACGGCAAATAGCCCCCGGACGCGAGTACTGATATTTGCACTGACTCCTGCGGATTCAAATTAGCAATATCAACGAGGACAGTATCACCGTTCAGGGTTCCGATAATAGGAACCAGAGTCGGCCCGCTCGTACGGTATTGTTCAATCTTCGCGCGAGGTATTCTCACGGCACAGCTTACTTTCTCGACTTCGCCCTTTCCATCGTTCATTACCGTTACCTGATAAATCGAAACAGCCTCGGTTGGACCGTTAAAGGAAGGGGCGTCGGCAACGGAATATACCAAGTGCGGCTCCCGCTGCCGGACCTTGTCCAAAATCACTGCTCCTACCACGGTTACAGCGATTCCGATTACCGCGGAAAGCAATGCCGTCAGCCAAGGCCGACTCATATTTAGCCTCGTCTCGTCTGGTGCGTACTAACACCCATGTTGAAGATGACCTTCAAGACTACAACAGTGCGATGCCCTGAGCACCAACTCTGTAGAGCAGATGCCGACACTTTGCCAACGCCGGTATGCCGGTCACGCGCATCCGCTCGAGTAGCTGCCGACCTCAGCTTGATCATCCACTGTGCCTTATGTGCATGACATCGCCGTCCTTCA
>PLYW01000193.1 GCA_003151875.1 Acidobacteriaceae bacterium | reverse complement strand
GGCCGTGCAACAGTGTGGTAAGGTTGCTTGGGCTTTGCGGGCTCCCGAACAACGAAAAGCTCGGGATTCGCGTCCAATGTTAGAGGCCCACGCGCTGCTGGGGTCGCATTCGCCCGGCATGGTTGTTACGGTAAGGCAGGAGAGAACAAGTGGCCCAACCGGCAATGGAAGAGAGCAAGAAATTACAAGGCGAGACAGTTACCAAACTCCGCATCCTGTCCCACGACCTCAGCAATTACATCGAAACCATCATGCAGGCTTCCTATCTTCTGGCCCAGGCGAAACTGGACGAGAACAATAAAAGGTGGCTCGACTTGATCGATAAAGCATCGCAAGATGCGGCCCGAGTCAATCGCGAGATTCGCGAGATACTGCGTTCGCAAAATTGAGGGTCGTCAGCGGGAGTCAGGATGATCCGCAAGGTCAAAAGGGCAAACCCGCCGCCAGGGTGTCTAACTTCTTTCTGCTTCGACACAACAAATTGGTAGCCTCGCCTGGAGGTAAACGCCTGCGCGTGAACGCTGTGCTGTAGACGAGGCTCGGTTGAAGACGGCGCGAGTTGGCGCGTAACAGTACTCGCCAACTTGCGCCGTGTGCCAACGAGAAAATTATTACTTGCGCCGCGGCGACATCGTCTTGTTCAGCTCATCCACCAACCCTTTACCAGCAGCCGGGACCGGGGTCGCGCCCTCGCGAACCATCTGCGCAGCATCGATCTCTTTCCCGTACAGCTCCTTGTTGGCGTCGTTGTCCGTCCCCATCGAAGCGCTGCCTAACGCAACTCCGGCAAACAACCCTTTCGCCTGGGAATAGGCAAGTATGTCGACGTTGGGGTCATTGAATCCGGCCGCGTTCGCACTCGAGGGACCGGCGGTGGCATTGGCGTCGGCGCCGAGCTTCAATTTGCCCGAGAGGACCTTGTTGGCGCCCCTTGTGGTCATAACCAACAACACATAATCGGTGGAAGTACTGCCCAATTGCACACCCAAGCTGCCGGTATCCAGGGTGTACATGGCCGGAGCGCTCCATTTGCCAGCCATCTCGTTGCCCGTCCGGCAGCTGAGCACGCCGCGTCCGTAAGTCGCGCCGATGCCGACGGCGACCTTCTTGACGCCAGGATAGACCAGCACGCATACCGCCTTGTCCAGAACGTCCTGCGGTATCTCATGTTTGTCGAGGATGGTCGTGAGGACCGTGGTTGACTCAGCCAAGCGTTTCGAATACTTGTTTTCCGCAAACAGCGGCAGTGAAATCGCAAAGCATACCAAAAGCAAAGTGAATTTCTTTGTCATGAGAATCCTTTCGTTGACCCTGCGCTGAGAACTTTAGAACAAGGGCAAGCTTTTAACAACCGGGAATGTGGGCGGTAGCCAAGTATGGAGGCCAGGCACACAGCGGCTACGTTGCCACGCTTTGTGTTCTGAAGGGCTTCCACGGAGGAACGTTGGCTGCCCGATTCGGCCCGGGCAGCCGTCGTCAACCGGATCAGGAAACCAGTTGCGCGTCCATGGTGATGCTGGCATTGAGAACCCGGGAAACCGGGCATCCCTTCTTGGCATTCTGGGCGGCCTCGTCGAACTTCGCCTGGTCCGCTCCGGGGACCTTGACCTTTACGTCGAGATGTACGCTGGTGATGGTAAAGCCAGCCTCGGTTTTGTCCAAGGTCAAAGTCGCCTTCGTATCTATGCTTTCCGCAGTCATGCCCGCGCTTCCCAACTGTGCGGACAGGGCCATGGAAAAACAACCGGCGTGTGCTGCGGCAATCAATTCCTCAGGATTGGTTCCAACCCCGTTTTCAAAGCGTGTGCTGAAGGAATATTGAGTTTGGCTGAGGACACCACTCTGGGTCGAAACGGTGCCCTTCCCGTCTTTTAAACCACCCGACCAGTGAGCACTGGCTGTGCGTTGCATGCGGTCCTCCTGGGAAGCGAATCCATTGTACCTCTACGTTACACGAGACGCGGTACTGGACGCGAGAGACGCGGGCAAGAGCGCGTGCATCCAACTCGACGACTATGGTGGTCCGCTGGCAGGGGTTCAGTAGAAGTCGGAGCAACTGAGGAAAAATCCGCACCCCGGACATACTAACTTGCAGTGGTTGTGCTGCAAGATCGCTGAACAGTTGGGACAAACTTGTGAGGGCTGCAATGAAGCACTCGGCGCGGCTTTTGTCGCAAAGTCTGCGCCGAGCAAGGGATTTTGGTTTTTACTTGCGCCGTCCGTCATGTTTGCACCGTGACAATAGCCCAGGATTCTCTATCATAAGGCGAAATTCGGTAGGGATAGGCGCGCGCAAGAGCTGTACGCCGAATCCCCTATTAGTACATGTACCTCCGTCACAACAGGAGCGCGAATTTTGTGGGAATTGGTGCAGCGGCATCTATAATGCGAAGTGTAGCAGTGGGTCTAGATGGCCACACACGCGCGACTAAATAAAACGCCACCGTCTTCGAAAAAGCGCGTGGGACCCAGCAAATGCGAAGCAACTATGTTGGCTAACTAATTGATGCATCTCCGGTTAGAGCCCCCTGATGGAATCTGGCCGAGGCTCACCGGCAACGATTTGTACACTCAAGAACCGAAAATGCAACGCCTAGAAACCGTTCGATCCAGGAGGTCGTAAAACCGTGAAACAGACAATGATCGCCGCCCTAGCCGCCTTAATGTTAGCCGGAGCCCTTACTGCCGTAAGTGGCGCGACCTCCGTCGGTCAACCGAATACCGTCGTGTTTATTGGGGAAGGATCCGCCCCGATGCCTACGACGTTGCCCCCCGCGAGGAGCGAGAGCAAGTAACATCGCGCTCCCAACCAGGTTGTTGCTGGTTAAGAACTCGGCTCATAACGACAAGGAGAACCTGTTATGAAACACGTTTTGATTCTAGTTATTTGCATGCTGTTGTCCGCTGGCGTGCTGTGCGCCTCTACGACTCCGATTCCCGCCAATCCGATGGCGCCGTCGGTCATTGCGGCTGAAAGTGTTTCGTCGATCTCGTGGGATCAGCTACGTCTGCAGGCAGGCGATGGCGGGCCGCAACCGCTGTGCGCTCCCGGCTATCACTGCGACATCCAGCAGTTGAAGCTGCAGGCGGGCGATGGCGGACCGCAGCCCCTGTGCGCTCCCGGCCATCACTGCGACATCGATCAGTTGAAGTTGCAGGCAGGCGATGGCGGACCGCAGCCCCTGTGCGCTCCCGGCCAGCACTGCAACATCCAGCAGTTGAAGCTGCAGGCAGGCGATGGCGGGCCGCAACCGCTGTGCGCTCCCGGCCATCACTGTGACATCGATCAGTTGAAGTTGCAGGCGGGCGAC
>PLYW01000268.1 GCA_003151875.1 Acidobacteriaceae bacterium | reverse complement strand
TCTCAATGATGTTCTTCTCCAGGTAACGGTCCACCTTGTCGGGTTCGAGCATGTCGTAGAGGGCGTCATACAAAGGACGCAGGTAGGGATCGACTTTTTCCTGCAAGGTCCCGGGCAGGAAGCCCAGGCGCTCGCCGGCTTCGACGGCAGGCCGCGCCAGCACGATGCGGTTCACGCGCTTCGACAGCAGCGCTGCGATTCCCATCGCCACCGCGAGATACGTCTTGCCGGTCCCCGCCGGTCCCACGCCGAATACCATGTCACTGTTTTCGATGGCCTCGAGGTAGCGCCGTTGGTTAATGCTCTTGGGCTGCACGCTGCGCTTGCCAAACGATCGCTGTTTACCGGCCTCGGCGAGTCCGCGCAAGGTGGCTGTCGGGTCCGAGGTCAGGACCCGAATCATGGCGCCGAGATCGCCGTTCACGAAAGTGAAACCGTTGCGAAGCAGGTGCTGGTAGTCGGCAAATACCTGCTGCGCCCGGCCCACATCGCCCGCCGCTCCCTCAATCTCGATGGAATCGGGCCGCATGGCGATGGCGACATTCAAGCCATCTTCCAGCAGGCGCAGGTTTTCGTCTCGGGTGCCAAATAGGGTTTCGATGTTCGGGCTTATTTCGATGTTCTTTTTCATTTAGCGTCGGAAGTCAGCCTCCGTTTGTATCGGACCGCAACTCCCTGTTGCGGATTGGAGTTTTGAGTTCCGAAAGCGGCATGGACCGGCGACAGACCAACCGCTTCGGTCTGACATTGGGATGCATGGCAATGTTGTGCAGTGGTAGGGATCAAGCCCGGAATATTGCCCAAGCGAAAAAACAACTCTCATTGGCCGCTAGCGTATCCCCGAATGGGCACAGAGTCAAATCAATAAAACGTAACTGGATAACGATCCGAATTCTCTCCCTTTAACCCAACCAGGCACCCATTTATTTAGATGGCGCCGTGAAGAAAAGGAAGCACCGTGCTGTAGCTTGTATTATGGTCTGGTTCAGAATGATTTATGGCACTTCAGTGGAGCATCAGACTGCAAGTTCGAAGAGGCCAGCCAGCTCGCTCGCTGCAGTTGGCCCGCTTCGGGATGGAGCTAAGCCGGTCAATGGCTAAACGACGGTTACTTTGCTCCTTATTGGTTTGGAGCGCGACGTTGTGCGTCGCGACCGCGGTTCTCGTCGCGGCCGCCGTTCTGACAGCCAAAGTTGAGCGAATCGGCGCCTTAAGTGCGCCCGCAGCTTCTGACGCGCTGAAGCAGGCGGTCGAAGAAAAGGGATACCGGGTGACGCTCGATCACGACTGGACCGCAGAGTTCTGGCTGGCAAAACAGATTAAAACCGCGGCGAAAGATGTTGCGGGGGCGCTCTATCCGGAGTTGGCGAATGCAGAATTCGTCGGGGTGGTCAACCTGCCCAAGGGCATGACCGATTTTCGCGGACAGGCAATTCCTGCCGGCGTGTACACCTTGCGTTATCAATTGCTGCCGCAGGACGGCAACCACCTGGGTGTCGCGCCTAATCCTGATTTCCTATTGGCCATTCCAGTCGCCAGCGACCCGGATCCGGAACAAGGCTACCTCTACAAGAAGTTGGTTGCCCTGAGCGCCAAAACCACTGGCGCGAGCCATCCGGCAGTAATTGCTCTGGATACAGCAGGCGAGCCGGGCAGTGCCGTCGGAGATAAGCAGGGAACGGTGGTGTTTACCGTAGCCGTTCCATCCTCGGGTGCCATAGGAACTGAGAAGCTTGGCATCGTGGTGAAAGGCGCCGCCGGGCAGTAGAAAAAGACGAGCGTTTCTGTCCACGAGAGCGGTTTCAGCCGTGCTCAGGTTTCAACCGCCACGCGGTTATGATCCAACCTCACCTCCCGGTGATTAGCGTCCACTCTTCCCGAAAATAAATCTTCCCCGGACTGCTCTCGGCCGCTGTTTTTCTCCTCGGTGGTGTTGCGAAGTGCATCACCGCGATGAGAATTGCAACACCGCTCCTCGCGGGTCTCCGATGCCAGCTAAGCCACTGGTTCCGCTGGGCATACAGAACAGGAGCGCTCGCTACAGCTGGCAATCAACGGATTTCTAGTTGCAAGACGCAACAGATCACCTCGTTGCAGAATGCAACTCTGGGATCGAGAAGGTTTGCAACAGGGGTGCACAACTTACACAATCGTCGCCACTTGCACGCCCTCACCGCAACAATCTTCCTCATTCGCTCATTTGGTACGCCGAATGCCTTAAGAAAAGTNNCAAGCGCTGGCAGAGAAAAAAGCCCTCGGATGCGAGGCAGGAGGCGGTTATGACAGTTCTTCTGGTTCTCATGATGTTCGCAATCTTCCTAACTATTGATTTCTTCTACTCCAAAGCGAAACATCCCGTGCTTCAGGTGGCCCCGGCAATGCGCAAACAGGACGCGGCAGCGCGCTTGAGGCCCAGCCTGGTGGGCGGCTTCTCAGTCCCCGACAATCTTCGCTATCACCCCGGACACACCTGGGCGCTGAGCGAGAGCCCGAACCTGGTGCGAATCGGCATCGACGACTTCGCCTCCAAGCTGACCGGCAAGGTCGAGCACATCATGCTTCCGCAGCGTGGCCAGTGGATCCGTCAGGGACAAAAGGTATGGAGTATCGTGCGCAACGGCGTCAAAGTTGACATGGTTTCGCCCATCGAAGGCAGCGTGGCCGACATCAACGAAGCCGTGGTCAACGATCCGGCGCTGGCGACGAAAGATCCTTACGGCGATGGCTGGCTGGTAACGGTGCAGTCTCCCGATGCCAAGACCAACTTCCGCAACCTGCTGAGTGGCGCACTGGCGCGGTGGTGGACGGAAGAGTCCTCGATGCGGCTGCAGCGCGTCGTGCCTAGCGCGCTCGGCGCCTTGGCCCAGGATGGCGGCGTGGCCATCGACGATCTCGCCAGCACCATGCCCGACGAGCAATGGACCAAGATCACCCGCGAGTTCTTCCTGACATAGCTGCACGGATAGAACCTACGCCCCGGAGTGCACCTCCTGCTCCGGGGCGTTTTTGTTGTTCCTGTCGACTGCGATGGGAAATGATCGTCCTAATTGACCTGCCGCCGTTATTATAAGAACCCAGAAGCAGGAGCCACCCATGAGCAAAGTTCTTCTCATCGGCAAAGACTCGGAGACCACCCGTTCCATCGCGCAAGCTCTTGGCGACAAAGATTGCCCAAGTGAATGCGCGTACGGTGGGGCGGACGCCATCCGCCGCTTGCGTCACCAGTCGTTCGACGTGCTCATCACCGACCCGGAAACCACCATTGAGGAAGACCTGGCACTGATCGAAGAGGTGCGCCAAATCCGGCCCGGGGTGAAGACCATCGTTCTGGCTCCGCACGCCACGCCGGAGGAGGTCATTGCCACGTTGCGGGCGCGTGTCTTCGTCTGCATCGGCGCCCCGTTTGACGCAGGCGAGATTGCCAACTTTGCGCATGAGGCCCTCTCCGACGCCGACTGGCGCACCGACATTGAGGTTTTATCAGCGCAACCTCACTGGGTTTCGCTGCGCGCCAACTGCCGCATGCTGACCGCCGAGCGGGTGGTGAGTTTTCTGCGCGAGTTGTGCTCGGAATTGCCGGAAGACACGCGCAACGACGTGATGTTGGCCTTCCGCGAGATTCTGCTGAATGCCATGGAACACGGCGCGGCGTTCAATCGGCATAAGGTGGTCGAGGTGTCGGCGGTGCGCACCGAGCGGACGATTGTCTTCTACGTGCGCGATCCCGGTGCAGGCTTCCGCCGCGATGCCATCGCGCACGCTGCGGTGGCAAATGCTCCTGACGATCCTGCCGCTCATATCGAATACCGGGACGAAATGGGCATGCGTCCCGGGGGATACGGCATCCTGCTGGCGCAGGGCGTCGTGAACGAATTGATCTACAGCGAAGCGGGCAACGAAGTCCTGCTCATCAAGCACACGGCATGAAACGTTAAATGGACGATGGCTGTCCCGCCGGCTTCTACAGCCACGCTTTCGCGCGGGCGATGCGCGCTGCTTCCACTCGGTTGGCGGCACCGAGTTTGCTGATGGCCTCCGACAAGTAATTGCGCACGGTGCCTTCCGACAAATTCAATTCCGTGGCGATGTCGGAGCTGGCTTTGCCTTCTCCGGCGAGGCGCAGCACCTGGCGCTCGCGCTCGGTGAGCGGATCGGCTTCGTCGGTCCAGGCCTCGGCGGCGAGTTGCGGATCGATGACGCGCAGTCCACGATGCACCCGGCGCACCGCCTCTGCGAGTTGTTCCGCGGGCATGTCTTTCAGGAGATAGCCGGAAGCTCCGGCGTCGAGGGCGCGGCGCAGGTATCCAGCGCGGGCGAACGTCGTAAGAATGATGACGCGCACCGGGACGCCGCGGCGCTTCAGTTCGGCTGCGACTTCCAAACCGGTCAGCGTGGGCATTTCGATATCGGTGATCAACACCTCAGGGCGGGTTTGCTGCACCATGCGCAGGGCTTCGTCGCCGGAGCCGGCGCGGGCGACGACCTCGATGTCGTCTTCCATCTCGAGCAGCGCGGCCAGCGCGCCCAGCACCATGGCCTGGTCTTCGGCGAGGACGACCCTGATTTTGTCGCGCTTGGCGACGGACATGCCTTTAGTTTCGCAGAACCGAGGCCAAGGGCGCGAGCGGCAAATGAATCACCAGTCGGGTGCCGGCGGCGGTCTGGCGCTGCAGCGAGCCGCCGATCGCCTCCAGCCGTTCGCGCATGCCGCGCAGGCCGTTGCCCTCCGGAGTATCGGCGCCGCAACCGTTGTCGGCAATCTCCAGAGTGCATAGCCGTTCTTCGCGAGCGAGGCGAACACTGCAGGTTTGCGCCTGGGCGTGGCGCACCACGTTGGTCACGGCTTCACGGAGCGCCAGCGCAAGCACGGTTTCCTGCGCCGGGGTGAGCGGGACCTCCGAGGCTTCGCAGTCCACGGTGATGCCCGCGGTTTCGAGCGTCTGGCGGGCGCGCAGGAGTTCGGCGGCGAGTCCCTGGCCACGATATCCGCTGATGGCTTCGCGCACGTCGGCCAGCGCGGCGCGCGAAGTGTGCTCGACGTCCTGCATTTCCTGCTTGGCGCGCTGCGGATCGCGGTCCACCAACTTGCGCGCCAGCTCCGCCTTCAGGGTGATGAGCGACAGCGTGTGTCCCAGCAAATCGTGCAGGTCGCGTGCAATGCGTTCCCGCTCAGCGACCTTGGCGAGGTGTTCAATCTCGTCCTGGGCGAGTTGCAGCTTCTGCGACGTGCAATGCGAGACCGCGCTGAAGTGGTTTCCCATTCCCACCAGCACGATCAGCAGCAGCATCGAGCCCCAAAACTCCACGGGCAGATGCAGGCGGTGCACGTAAAAGGCAAGGATGGCGACCTCGAGCGCGATGAGCCCAACTACGCGTCGAAGACTGGTGGTAAAGCCGGCAGCGGCGCTCGCGTAGATGAGTAGGCCCACACCCCCACCATTGAAGGGAATAGCGATCGCCGCCATCGCGATCATCGCGGCAGTCGCAAATAGCCTGCGCGGCTCGGGGCGAGAGAACGAATACAGATACAGGAATACGAAGAGAAGACCGGCTAGAGTATTCCCGGCCCATAGCAGCGGCCCGGCATGTCTCCATGCCGGATCGACGAAGAACCAGA
>PLYW01000353.1:1369-5603 GCA_003151875.1 Acidobacteriaceae bacterium | reverse complement strand
TCAAACCGGGGGTTGCGGATGGCTGCCGGACAGCGGCTATCGATCCCGCTCAGCGCGGAACCTTGCGCCTAGAAGGTGGTGGCGACGGTGAAGCGAAACGTCTTGCGCGGCTCACGCAACAGATAGCCCGGCTGATAGGTCGAAATCGCCTGCGCGTAGGTGAAATCACCGGCGGCTCCCGCAGGGAACATGTTGCGGGTGATGGGTGACGGTGAGGCAATGGTTTCATCAATGCGCATCGGGTTGTAGGCGTAATAGACGCGGAAGGGCGCATTCACCACCGGCATGATGACTTGCAATTCCAGTCCGGTTGACATGCGCGGCTGGTAATTGGTGCCCGAGACCGGCTTGAGTTCTGCCGAGAACGGAATCGTGGTTCCGCCCGCACAGGTGAAAGTGGAAGTCAAGGTCGGGCAGCCAAAGACCGTGGTTTGCAGAAGATTGAACTGGGCGCCAGCAACCCGCAGTTGCGATTGATTGGAGATGAAGTCGAATCCTGTGTCCACAAAGGCGGCAATGGTCACGGGTCCAACGATGGGAATGCGGTACTCCAGGTTATTGACCACGTTGGTGTCGCCGCCGGGAAAGATGATCTGTTCCACCGGGATGGTGATACCGTATGCCCCACGCCGCGGATTGGACGGATCCAGGGGCACGGTGGTTCCGTCGGGATTCTGCAGGGGAATGGTCACGGCGCTGGGGAAGAACGCCACCGGAGAGATGGCGCGAACGTCGAAGCCGCGAATGTCGGTATCGCCGCCCATATAGAAGCGGTCGAAGGGGGGCGCCACCTGACCTCCGTAGCCCGAGATCCACGAGCCCAAAACCCGGAACCCAAGGGTATTGCGGCCCTTGTTGACGGGAATAAATTTCTTGTACTCGGCAACCGGCTTGACGTACTTCACATTGCCGCCGAGGCCGGCAAATTCGGTGGCAAAATACAAGCTCTGCCCGGAGTGCGGACGCTGCGGGTTATCGATGCGGTTGTAGGAAAAATTTGGCACAACCTTGCTGGTGGTGATGCCATTGAGCGCGTTGGGNNCTGAACGTCTGCACCGAGGAGTCGTCGAACGAATAGGTGATGCCTATCCGCTTGAACGAGCGCTTGATGGGATAGCTTATGGAAGTTGTGGCACCCGTGCTCGTCTGGGTGAAATTCTGCAGCAGGGCCTGATAACTCGCGGGCAGGGCGACGGTCTGGTTAACCTGGATCGAGGTGAGTGCCGCCTGATTGTAGTTGTAGCTGTTGTGGTACACCGTCCAGCCAAATTGCAAGGGTTTGTCAAACAGGTAGGGCTGGGTGAAGCTGAGGCTCTCGTTGCGCTGGTACTGGCCGACCTGGAACTGGAGCGACAAGCTTTCGCCTTTGCCAAACAAGTTGTTGGTGGTGTAGTTGAGGCCGATGAACCCACCCGACAGGCCGCTGACGCCGCCGGTGAGGCCGATGCTGTTCTTGCCCTTTTCCCTGACCTTCAAGGTGATGTCCACCGTGGAATCCTGCACGTTCTGCTTGATCTCAGAATCCTGCTCGGGCTTGAGCACCTCGAAGTATTGCAACTGGTTTAAGCGCAGCAAACTCAGCTCCCACAAGTTGCCGTTGTAAACCTGGCCTTCCTCCAGCGCCAGTTCGCGGCGGATGACCTTGTCGCGCGTGGTGGTATTGCCCTGGAATTCGATTCGGCGGACAAAGAATTGCTTGCCTTCGTCCACATCAATGCGCAGGCTGATGAGTTTCTTTTCATCGTCCGCTTCGGTGTTCGGCACCGGCGTGAAATTGATGTAGCCAAGTGCCGCGTAGGCCTTGCGCAGGCCCTCCAAACCCTTGCGGACGGCCTCGGTGTCGAAAATCTCGCCATCTTTGATCTTGAAGAGGGCGCGCAGTCCAGCTGTATTGGTCACCGCCTTGTTGCCGCTGAAGGTGATCTCCTTCAGACGGTAGCGTGCGCCTTCTTCGACAGGCAATCGGATATCGACGGATTTACCGGGCGACGACTTGAACGGCCAATACCAACGGATGCCGCTGGTGTCGTGGATCTGCGTCTTGGGATCGGCAACCAGCGCCTTGAAGTAGCCCTTGGTCTGATAGTAGTAGCGGACGCGTTCGGCGTCCTCGCTCAACTTGGTGGAATCGTAGGTGCGGGCAAACAGGTTCTCCAGGAAGATGGAGTGGGGAATGCCGATGGGCTTCAAGTTCTTCATCGCGCTGCGCAGTTCCCGCGAACTGATGGCCTTGTTGCCTTCAAAGGTGATCTTTCCCACCTTCACCTTGGGACCTTCCTTCACCACGAAGGTAAGGGCAACGGCTGCGGGAGGGATGGGGCGCACTTCCGAGCGGACGGTTGCGAACTGATGACCGTGCGCCGCCAGCAGTTCCTTAAGCACCACTTCGGCATGCTTTACTTTGGTCGGATCGTATTGGCTCTCCTGGGTAAGTCCGACCTTGCGCTCCTTGAATTTGTCGAGGACGTCGCTCTGGGAGACGGAACTCAAGCCCACGTACTTGATCTCGCGGATAGTCGGCTTTTCCTTGACGTAAACGTGGATGATCCAGCCTTTGGCGGAGGGCTCCCGCTCGATGCGCAAATCGTCGAAGTAGCCCGTGTTCCACAGGGAGTTAAAATCGCGCTCCAGGGCCGCCTGGTCGTAAACGTCACCGGCCTTGGTGAACATGCGTGCCCGGATGGATTCCGCCGGAATCCGGCGATTGCCCTGGATCACGATGCTCTCGATCACGCCCTGTTGCGCCGCGCACATTCCTGCAAGCAGGAGGAGGGCGCAAAAAAGGCTTATTGCCGTGGCACAGTAACGCGGCCCGCGAGCCAACAGGGCCGCGGGTCTTACCTGAAGATGGCAAGAAATGACGAAACCTCAGTACAGGTTTAATGAAAGCGCAATTATACGGTACGGGTGTTCTGCTTTGGAAACCAACCGCTCGCTTTGTCCACGACGGATGGCAACCCTAACCCTTGCTGGAGCACGAAGTTTCGGGAACGCGCTCGACCTCAACCAGGGTGGAATAGAACGTAGCACCGCCGCCAAGATCGGTGAGTCTGTCCGAGGTCAACACATTGATGTTGAGACCGGCTCCGGACAACTTTGCCCAACCCAATTGCGCCCCGACGACGCCGGCGGCCACCGTGCCGTTGACCCGTGCCTGCAAGAAAATCTCGCCTCGTTGGTTGTACACGCGGACACGGTCGCCATCGGCTATGCCGCGGCGCTCCGCGTCGGCACGACTGATCTCCAGCTCGTGCTGCCGCTCCATCTTCTGCAGGCTGGGCAGATTGACGAACGTGGAGTTCAGAAAATTGTCGGCCTTACGGGCCAGCAGCTCCAACGGGAATTTCTGCGTCCCTGGGCGGTGACGCGACTCCTCTGGCGGGACAAACGAAGCTACCGGGTCCATGCCGTGCGCAATCAATGCCGGGTCAAAGAGTCGCGCCTTTCGGTTTGGCGTATCGAATCCGTTTGCGAACGGTAGCCACGGATGGTCGCTTTCGTCTCCATGCAGGTTCAGACGCACGTACGGGTCGCTCTCCAGGCGCTGCCGGCTGATCCCCTTTAGCTGCGGCACACCCGACTGCAAAGCCGCGTCGATCATCGCGTCAACCGGTTCGCGGAAACACTCGTCCTCGAATCCCATGCGGAGGGCAAGTTCGCGAAAGAACTCTACGTTCGATTTGCACTCGCCCCGCGGCCCAATCGCCGGTTGCGACACTTGCAGGTAGTAGTGGCCATAAGCGTGGACCAGGTCTTTGTGCTCGAAGAAAGTCGTGGCCGGCAAAACCAGATCGGCGAAGTCAGTGGTGTCGGTGAGGAACTGCTCGTGAACCACCGTGAACAGGTCCTCACGCTTGAGCCCGCGCCGGACCAGGTTCTGATCGGGACAAACGGCAGCGGGGTTTGAGTTGTAAACCATCAAGGCTTTGATCGGAGGAGCGTCGAGTTCGGTCAGGGCCTTGCCGAGTTGCACCATATTTACCGTGCGGGCCGGCCGTCCCAGAGGACTCTTCCGCATCAGGTCATGCCGCTCCATCGCGGCCCGGTCAAGCTGAAAGCCGCCGCTGGTGGACAGTTGCAGCCCGCCGCCAACTTCCTTCCATGATCCCGTGATGACCGGCAGCATGCACACCGCCCGGACCGCAGCGCCTCCATTCTGCGAACGCTGGATGCCATAGTTCAGGCGGATCGCGGCGGGGCGGATGGTGGCGTATTCGCGTGCCAGCCGCTCAAT
>PLYW01000353.1:0-1322 GCA_003151875.1 Acidobacteriaceae bacterium | reverse complement strand
CCGGCGGTGCGGGTGCGATAGGGATCGATCACCACCAGCTTGGCCCCGTTGCGCCGCGCCTCTTCGATGAACGGCCAGAGATGAACGTTGTTCCCGTGAATGTTGGCGGCCCAGGCGATGATGTACTTCGCGTGACGGAATTGTTCGGGTTCGGTCCCGATCTTGCCGCCGTAGATCGAGATAATGGCGTCGCCGCCGGTCTGCGAACAGATGCTGCGGTGCAGTTGCGACGCTCCCAGGCGATGAAAGAACCGCCGATCCATGGAGGCATTGCTAAGCACGCCGATGTTGCCGCCGTAGGAATACGGCAGGATTGCCTCCGGCCCGTGTTCCGTGCTGATGCGGCCCAGCCGGGCCGCTATCTCGTCCAAAGCTTCGTCCCAGGGGATGCGTTGGAAAGCACCATCGCCGTGCGTGCCCTTCGGGGCCGTCCTCCGCAGGGGATAGAGGACGCGGTCCGGCGAATAGACACGGTCAAGATATTTCGCAACTTTCGCACACAAGAAACCGCGCGTGATGGGATGCTCGGGATCGCCCTGGATCCTGGTAGCGCGTCCGTCCTCCACCGTAATCAGCACGGCGCAAGCGTCGGGACAATCGTGAGGACAGGCAGCGTGGACCACTTGTTTCATAAGGCAAACCGCTTGAGCGATTATGCCACGACGCGGCGGAACAAGCGTGGCGGCAGTCGCCGCCCCCTTAACCGAGCGCCGCTTGGGACAAAACGCTGTTTGAACGGGACGAATTGCAGCGTGGCTGGTTGACCATTTCAGTTCCCGCTTGCCTTCGCTACCCCTAATCGGAGTATCATTTCAACACCCATCTGGCCCGCCCGAGCATTTCCAGGGAGAAGGCATTATGGTAAGCAAGATTTTGGCAGTCCTGATCGTCCTCACCACTGCGGCATCGCTTCCTTCTGCGGCCAAGATGCGGGGCCCTTCCACGCCGGAGGAACGGGCGCGCGCCATCGAGTATGTGCGTAGCCTGGAAGAGAATCCGCTGGCCAAGGATGGCCTCGAAAAAAGAATGTGGCTGACCGAATGGATCGTGCAGGTCCCTGACGTCACCGTCAATGCCTGTTGCAAGGAGTTGGAGTCGCTCGACAAGGTAAACAACACGTATTCCAACCAGTTGCGGATGCAAGTTATTTATTCGCAGGCGGCATTCCTGCTGCAGCATCCGGAAGAAAAGAACGCGGCCACTATCCAGGCGGCCGGTCTGGCGGGAACGTTGCGGGCGTACCGTGCCATCCAGCGCTTCGATCCCACGGCGAAGTACCCGTTGCTGGATAATCTGAGCGCGCTGGAGAAACAAGGCAAGCT
>PLYW01000079.1 GCA_003151875.1 Acidobacteriaceae bacterium | reverse complement strand
TGAGGACGTCGTTGGCCTCGGAGAGCGTCTTAAACTTCTCCTCGGCAGACTTGTCGCCCGGATTCACGTCGGGATGATACTTGCGCGCCAACTTGCGAAACGCCTTGCGGATGTCGTCCGCCGAGGCAGTCTTCTTCACCCCGAGGATGCCGTAGTAGTCTTTGTCTTTGTTGGCGGTTGTGGGCATTTTCAGCAGCTAGCAATTAGCAAAGTCTCATCATTCGAAGTCTTTCTCGAACATCTCCAATCGATGCTCCTCGTCCACTCCGGCTCGGAACTTCTTTGCCGGACTCATTGTCGGGTGATTCAGGTGATCGATGCCGATTGAGACCTCACATTCATGGTAGCCGCAGCCATACTCATCTTTGTCGACAGGGCTACCAAGCAAAAAGTCATCCGGTAGTACGAATTCGTTTGTTTCAGTAGCCCCTGCTGCGACCACAGCATTCCATTCGAATCCCTTCTTCCGCAGTAGTCGCTCGGATGGGTTAAACGGATTTGCAATATCCAACCACACCCTGTTCACCAAGAAACTGGTGCTTCCAAGATTCGCGACCCAAACAATGACCTTGGCGTCCCTCGCGACAATCCCAAACCTGTAATTTAGAGCCTGCTGGCTCTCGCGTATCTCATCCTCGCGCGTCCAGCGAGAACGCAGTTCGCTTAACTCGCGGTCGTGATCCTTATCTTCTTTTTCCCACCTCTTCCTCTGCTCTCTTGCTTTTGAGCGACCGTCGAGGTAGAGCAGAAGTGTAGCCAGCACGAGAAGTGATGTGGCAAATACCAGCCCCCATGTTGCTAGGCTCAGATATTTCTCGCTACTTAACCAATCTGGAAGAGTGGCATGCATAGCAGTAGATACTCAGTTAATGCTGGCCTGTCCGCCGTCGCCCATCGGAATGACGTCGCGCGGGACGAAACCAAATTCATCGCTAATCACCGGAATGGCCTTCATCCGGCCGTCGGCGCCGGCGGTGATCAAGTACCACCGTCCGTCGTCGTTGTTGAAACTTAACATGTAGGACTGACCGTTCACTTCAAATCGCACGTTTAATACACGCCTTTCGCTGTTCGCGGTTCGCTTTTCGCAAACCAAAACCAACTCGGACACGATTTGTTCGCCGCGTCCTCGCTCAGCATCACAACTCATGTGAGCAGGGGCGCTTGCGCGCCCCGAACTCGAAAAACTAGCTGCTAATTGCTGGCTGCTAGTTACTTCTTCTCATCCACATCTACGTACTCGGCGTCGATCACACCCTCGTCCTTCTTCTTCTGCTCGCCGCCCGCGGCGTGTCCGTCTCCACCCGGAGCGGGACCGCCCGTTGGCGGCGTTTGCGCCGAGCTCGCCTTGTACATGGCTTCGGCCAGCTTGTGCGAAGCCGACGTCAGGTTCTCGCGCGCCTTGTTCATCGCGCCCGCGTCGGTGCCCTCCAGCGCCTTCTTGGCATCGGCCAGCGCGTTCTCGACGTCGCTGCGCTCCTGCCCGGAGATCTTGTCTCCGTGCTCGCGCAGCATCTTCTCGATGCTGTACACCATGCCGTCGAGCTGGTTGCGCGCTTCCACTTCCTCGCGTTTGCCTTTGTCTTCGGCCGCGTGGGCATCGGCGTCCTTCGCCATGCGCTCGACCTCTTCCTTGCTTAGACCCGAAGACGACGTGATGGTGATCTTCTGGTCCTTGCCGGTTGCCATGTCTTTCGCGTTGACGTTCAGAATGCCGTTGGCGTCGATGTCGAACGTCACCTCAATCTGCGGCACACCACGCGGTGCCGGAGGCAATCCGGTCAGGTGGAACTTGCCCAGCGTGCGGTTGTCGCGCGCCATCGGCCGCTCGCCCTGCATCACGTGTACCTCGACCGACGTCTGGTTGTCGGCCGCGGTCGAAAACATCTCCGACTTCTTGGTCGGGATGGTGGTGTTGCGCGGGATCATCTGCGTTGCCACGCCGCCCATGGTTTCGATCGACAGGGTCAGCGGAGTCACGTCGAGCAGCAGCAGGTCTTTCACCTCGCCGCCCAGCACGCCGCCCTGAATGGCAGCGCCCACCGCGACCACTTCGTCAGGATTCACGCCCTTGTGCGGCTCCTTGCCGAAGATCTCCTTCACCAGCGCCTGAATGCGCGGCATGCGCGTCTGGCCGCCGACCAGCACCACTTCGTCGATCTTGTCCGGCGTGATGCCGGCGTCCTTCAACGCAGCCTTGCACGGGCCGATGGAGCGGTCGATGATGTCCTTCACCATCTCTTCCAGCTTGCTGCGGGTCAGCGTCTTCACCAGGTGCTTGGGACCGCTGGCATCCGCCGTGATGAACGGCAGGTTGATCTCGGTCTGCATGGTGGTCGAAAGCTCGATCTTGGCGCGTTCGGCACCGTCGCGCAGACGCTGCAGCGCCATCTCATTGCCTTTGTCGCGCAGGTTCAGGCCTTCGTCCTTCTTGAACTGGTCGATCAACCAATCCACAATGCGCTGGTCGATGTTGTCGCCGCCCAGATGCGTATCGCCGTTGGTGGACTTCACCTCGATGACGCCTTCGCCGACTTCGAGGATTGAAATGTCGAAGGTGCCGCCGCCGAAGTCGTACACCGCGATGGTTTCATCCTTCTTCTTGTCGAGCCCGTAGGCCAGCGCGGCCGCCGTCGGCTCGTTGATGATGCGCTTGACTTCAAGGCCGGCAATCTTGCCTGCGTCTTTGGTCGCCTGGCGCTGCGCGTCGTTGAAGTAAGCGGGAACAGTGATGACGGCGTCCGTCACCGTCTCGCCGAGGTAGTCTTCGGCGGCCTTCTTCAGCTTCTGCAGAATCATGGCCGAGACTTGCGGCGGGGTGTATTCCTTCCCCTGCGCCACGATGGCCACGTGATCGCCCGACTGCACCACTTTGTAGGGCACCATCTTCATCTCTTCATTGACTTCGTCGAAACGACGGCCCATGAAGCGCTTGATGGAGTAAACAGTGTTCTCCGGATTGGTAATGGCCTGGCGCTTGGCAACCTGGCCGACCAGCCGCTCTCCGTTCTTAGTGAATCCCACGACCGATGGCGTGGTTCGCCCGCCTTCTTCGTTGGGGATGACTTTGGGCTCGCCACCTTCCATGACGGCCACTACTGAGTTGGTGGTCCCCAAGTCAATTCCGATGATCTTTCCCATTGCTGCCACCCTCCTAAGCTCGTAAGTTACTGATAATAATAGCTATTTTCTGCATCTCAAGCCTTACAACAAGCTGACTATAGAACTTGAGTGAATCATTGTCAAGGTTTAGATGTGCCGGGAGAGGCGGACGTTGCACGAAATTGGGAAGGACGAAATTGGGAGAACAGACCTACACCTTCACCTGCACCAGTTCGGTGGTGTGTTTCAGTTGGCCGCAGGCGGCGTAGATGTCGCGGCCGCGGGGACGGCGGACGAACGCCGGAATTCCCGCTCGCGTGAGCACGCTTTGAAATGCCAGCACGCGCTCGTCAGAAGGCGTCGCAAACGGAATCTCCGGGCCGGAATTCAGCGCGATCAGGTTTACCTTGGCGCGCAGCCCGCGAATCAGGTCAACCATCTCGCGGGCGTGCTGAACGCCATCGTTGACGCCGCCNNGCCATCAGCTTCTCGATGGTCCACTTCTTGGTGATCGGCATGACCTCGGTGCGCAGCGCTTCGTTGGGAGCGTTCAGCGACACCGCCAGCTTCGGCCGCACCGGCTCGGCCCCGAAGTCGGCGATGCGCGGCACAATGCCCGAAGTCGAAACCGTCATGCGCGACTCGGGAATGCCAACCGCTTCCACCAGCAGGCGCACCGCTTGCATGAAATTGTCGTAGTTCAGGAAAGGCTCGCCCTGTCCCATGAAGACGAGGTTGACGCGGTCACGCTGTAGCTCGACTTGCTGGTCGTTGAGCACGGCGAGGATCTGGCCCACGATTTCGCCCGCGCTTAGATTGCGCTTCAGTCCCAGCAGCGCGGTCATGCAGAAGGCACACTCCACCGCGCAGCCTACCTGGCTGGAGACGCAGATGGTGGCGCGCTGCCGGGGGGAAGTTTCAAGTTTCAAGTTTCGAGTTTCGAGGCTGAGCGCTGATTGCTGATGGCTGAATGCTTGTTCTCGCAGTTCGGCATCGCCATCCTCGGAGCCGTCGCCGGCTTCTCCCCCATCGCCGTCAGGCATCCACACCGTCTCGACACTCTGGCCGTCGGCGAACCCCAGTAGGTAACGAATGGTGCCGTCGGCGGAAACAAACTTCTTCTCGATTGCGGGCAAACCGACCGCGTAGCCAGACTCACGCAGACGCTGCCGGAAGGCCAGGGGCAGCATGGTGAACTGCTCCAGTGCCGACCACCTTTGCCGGTACAAACCGTCTAAAAGCTGGCGGGCGCGGTAGCCGGGTTGCCCGAGGCCTTCAGCAATCTCCGTAAGTTGCTGAATCGTAAGGCCTAATAGTTCGGTATATTGCGGGTCGCTCATGCATCCAATATGCTGACTAAGTTAGATTCCTGTGGGCCCGACGACGCTGCGGGCATTTTCGTTATTGCCGATTCATTCTAGTGAACTAGTGAATGATCATTTTATCCCGAGGGCCTCGGCGCCAGGCGTAGAAGCACGGAATTCGGCCCAGGGTCGGTTGCCAAGTTGCTGAGTCAGCTTGGATGTCGCAGTGGAGCAGCAAGGAAATAAACAAGTAAATAAAAATGGTGGAAGAAATCCGCAATATACGTCGCGAGGTGTTACCCAACGGGCTCACCATCCTGACCGAACACATGGACCACATCCGTTCGGTGTCGATGGGGATTTGGGTGAAGACCGGCTCGCGCCACGAAGATCCCACGGTGGGCGGCATCTCGCATTTTGTCGAACACATGGTGTTCAAGGGCACCACCAACCGCACCGCCGAGGACATCGCGCGCCAGGTGGATTCCATTGGCGGCAACATGGACGCCTTCACCGGCAAAGAGACCATCTGCTTCAACATCAAGGTCCTGGATGAGCATCTGCCCATCGCGGTGGATGTCTTAAGCGACATGGTCCTGCATCCGGTCTTCGACGCCAACGAAATCACGCGCGAGCGCGGCGTCATCCTGGAAGAGATCAAGATGGATGAGGACAATCCCGACTACCTGGTGCATGAGATCTTCACCCAGAATTTCTTCAAGGACCACCCGCTGGGCAAGCCGATCCTGGGNNCCCGGAAACCTGATCATCTCGGCGGCAGGCAACGTCAACCACGAGGAGTTTGTCGAACTGCTGCGTCACGGCTTCGGGCAGTTGCCGGCGGGCTCCAACGGCTGGCATGATAGTCCGCCCAAGGTGCATTCCCGCATCATCTTGCGCAACAAGAAGTCTCTGGAGCAGGTGCAGATTTGCGTGGGCGTTCCGTCTTACCGCATCAGCGACGAGCGTCGCTATGTGTCGTACATCCTGAATACGCTGCTGGGCGGAGGCATGAGTTCGCGGCTGTTCCAGAATGTTCGCGAGAAGCAGGGACTGGTGTATTCCATTTTCTCCGAACTGAATCCCTTCCGCGATACCGGGCTGCTGTCGGTGTACGCCGGCACCTCGCGCGCGTCCGCCCCCAAGGTCGTGCAATCCATCGTGAACGAGTTTCGCCAGTTGAAACTGAATCCCATCTCCGACGAAGAACTGAAACGCGCCAAGGACCAGTTGAAGGGAAGCCTGATGCTGAGCCTGGAGTCGAGCACGGCGCGCATGTCGAACCTGGCGCGGCAGGAAATGTACTACGACCGCTTTTTCGGCATGGACGAGATCATTGAGCGCATCCAGGCAGTGACCGTGGAAAGCATATTGGTATCGGCCAACGAACTGTTCCAGCCGGATCGGATCGCTGTGACTGTGCTGGGCAACCTCAACGGATTGAAGATCAGCCGCGACTCCCTGGCCTGCTGAGGAAAGAGCCGTCAGCCATCAGCCGTCAGCTCTCAGCCCGTGAGGGAACTCGAATTTTGCAGGCCTGGAAGCCAGTTCCTGCGGCCTGAGAATCCCGAAGCAAAAGACCTTTCCCGGCGGCGAACGTCCAAATTGACAGATTCTGGATTTGGGAATAAATGGGGGTTGAGGTGCCGTTTGCTTTGCTGACCCCTCGCATCATCTTCAATTCTGTGCGATGCTGTGGGCATGGGAAATAAGAACGCACCAAAGCGCGAAGCCAAAAAGCCGCCGAAGAAGAAATCCAAAGCGACCCTCTAAGCTCCACGTAAGCCGTGGTGTCGGTGAAGCGCTGCATGTGCCGAGGTTCGGATGCCGGTCGTTTTCCTCCCGGTAGAAGGCCGGAATTCGGGCGGCAGGGCACCGCAGGACCGGCCAGGGCGGCTGAGAAAGGTTGCCAGTTATGCGTAAACGGAATCGTAACCGCGACCGGGGATTCACCCTGATCGAACTGCTGATCGTCGTAACCATTATTCTGATCATCGCGGCGTTCACCATACCGAAGCTCACGAAGTCGACCATCCCGGCGCACGAAACCTCTGCCATCGCCAGCATCCGAGCCATCAATGAAGCGGAAATGATCTATGCCAGCAGTCATCCGGACGTAGGCTTCACACCCGACTTGGCCATGCTGGGAGGCACCACGCAGACCGGCGGCGAGGGGACCATCGACAATAACCTGGCCAGCGGCCGCAAGAGCGGCTACACCTTCACCTATACGCCGGGCGAGAAGGTGAACGGCGCGATCCGCTCGTACACCATCACGGGCGTGCCCGATCAGGTGGGCACCACTGGGCAGCGCCGGTTCTACTCCGACGAGGCGGGCGAGATCCATTACAACTCCTCCGGCGTGGCGGATGCGACCAGCCAGGTGATTCAGTAAGGCGGGCGATTGGGATCCCGGCATCGAAGCGATCCTTTGGCCGAAGAAGTCGAGGACCTGTTGCCGATGTTCGAGTAGAGCCTCTCTTCAGCTTTGAAGGGGCACGGCTTCAGCCGTGCCGTTACGTGAGCGTGGAGAGTCGGGCTTCAGCCCCTGAGGGAATTAGCAGTTCATGTCAAAGCCGAAGTCCCTCAGTGGCTAAAGCCACCAGGATGATAGCGGCTTACGGCACGGCTGAAGCCGTGCCCTTTCAATCATGATCATCGTTCCATCCCGCTGGAATCCTGCTGCGGTTGTACTGCTTTTGCTGCTCGGTTCAACCCCCCTCGTCGCTCAGACGGACGTGCATGCCCTCGCCGCCAAAGTGGACCAGCGCTACGATCACATGCGCACTCTCGCCGCCAGGTTCACCGA
>PLYW01000362.1 GCA_003151875.1 Acidobacteriaceae bacterium | reverse complement strand
GGGAAAGCGCTCTACCAGCAATGCCGCAAGCTGCTCTGCCAGCCGGCGCGTGGAACAGTAGACAAAGCCGCTGCCTGGGTGCCTGGAGAGACCGTGCAACAAGGCCTCATCTTTTTGGGCTTGCGTGTCCAGACGACGGCAGGCATAGGTGAGGTTGGGGCGATCAAAGCCGGTGACGTGCACCTTGGGGCTGCGCAGCTTGAGCATCTGGATAATGTCATCGCGCACGCTCGGCGTGGCAGTCGCGGTCAAGGCCATAGTGGACGGCGATCCCAACTGCTGGCGCACTTCCGCCAGGCGCATATATTCAGGCCGAAAATCGTGTCCCCAGAAGCTGAGACAGTGGGCTTCATCCACCACGAAGAGTCGCGTCCGCAGTTCTGGGAGTATGCGCTGGAACAACGCTGTCGAGAATCGTTCGGGGGCGACGTAGAGCAGCCCGGCAAAACCTTTCTTGAGTTCCGCGAAGACCTGGTGCTGCTCTTCGTAGTTTTGCGAAGAATTCATAAACCGGACAGGAACACTCAGCCGCTGAAGTTGTTTCACCTGGTCGGCCATTAGGGAAATCAGGGGAGACACGACCACCGTGAGCCCATCCATGGCAAGCGCTGGAAGTTGGAAGCACAGACTCTTGCCGGCGCCGGTCGGCATCACGCAAACCACATCGTGGCCGTTCAGGACATCCTGGATAATCTCTCGCTGATGGGGGCGGAACTCGGCGAGTTGAAAGACTCGTCGCAAGAGATCGTCAACGGTGTCCATAAGCCTACTTTAGGCTGTCCCATGAGTCGGGGTTTGTGCGCGAACCGCAGGCCCTTTCTGGCAAAGCAAAATCGCCCAACGGAGAATCCGCACTGGCGATTGTTTTTTCTTCGGATTCGTTACCGCCCGCCCTTGGTCCCCCACAGCCAATCAATGGCGATGGGGCCGGCGCCGCTCCAGATCAACGAAAATGCGGCGGCCGCGCACACCATGGGAAATTCATAGCCTCCGTTTTTGGAGAACAACCCGTGCTGCAGATGCACCTTCGAGATAGCGACGGCCATGTCGAGGAAAATGGCGATGGCCGCTATTCGCGTCAGAAATCCCGCCACCAGAAAAATGCCGCCGCCAAACTCCGCCGCGGCTGTCAGGTATCCCATCCACCCCGGGATTCCCATGTGCGACAGCATTTGCATGAACTGCGGCATGCCCCCGAAAACCTTCTGATAGCCGTGCGCGATCATGACTGTGCCCAGCGCCAGGCGCAGAACCAGCAGTCCCAAGGGTTGCAGGCGATTTGCGAAGTTCAATCAGTTCTCCTGTGCCGCGGCCAGAACTTCCTCGGGGAGTTCCTGCACGGACTCGATACGATAGCTAATCACCACTCCGCGCAAAGCCATCTCATTGAGGAAGAGTTGCGCCGGAACATCGACCTCCTGGCGCACAGCTCCGCGCTGGGAAATCTCGCCGCCAATCAGCATTTGCAGCACAATCGACGCCGGCCACGCCGTGGTCCGCATCATTGAAGTAATGCCGGTCNNCATGCGAACGTGTCCCGGATAGCGCAGCGTCTTCTCGAAGCATTCGCCAACCTTGCCCTGGAACGTTTCGGGCAAAGTAGATGTTCCACCCGAGGTGTGGAACGCCTCCAGCTCAGGGAAGCCATTCATGCGGAAGGGTTCGACTTCGGTCAGCGGCTCGACCGTGAGCAGCTTTCCGTCGCGGAGGATCTTGGCAGGCTCGCTGTACTCGTTGATCAGGCCTTCGACGGAAAAGACAAGCTGGTAGTTGAACGGCGGGCGCGGTGTCTGTGGCAGACCGCCAACGTAAATCTTCAGGGCGTCGGCCTTGCCGCCGATGCGGCGCAGCAGCTCGCCTCCAAGGATGGAGGCCATGCCCGGTGAGAGACCGCAATCGGGAGCAATTGCCACGCCCGCGGCCTGCGCCTGGTCGTGCAGCGCAAATTCCTGCTTGACCACCGTGTTGTTACCGCCGAGATCGGCGAAGTGGCAGTCCGCTTCAATCGCGGCCTTGGCCAGTTCCAGGTTGAAGAAGTACGGAACCGCGGAGAGCACGCCATCGTGACCGCGCATGAGCGGTAGCACCGCTGGGATGTCAGCGGCGTCCACCTGCATGGGCGTGACCTTGTGATTGCCGGTGAGCTTGTTGATCCGGGTGACAGCGTCATGCAAACGCTGTGAGTTGGAATCGGCGAGCGTGACTGCCTCGACTCGGGGGCTGCGGGCCATGTCGAACGCCGCAGCCCAACCCATCATGCCTGCACCCATTACCAGAATTTTCATGAGGCCCTTCTATGAAACAGAATATGAGTATCTTGCAGAAACGCGAGCACTTGCTTTATGAATTTCGGCCAGAAGTAACAGGATAAATCACCAAGCGGATTTGACAAAGCTCGGCTACAGAATGCCGGGGGCAAGCATACGCATCGTCATGTAAGCAAAAGGGGCCCGTTCCTGGTCACGGCGCGTTAGCCATGCAAGGAAACGGGCCAGTCTGGGCAAACCTTACTGTTTTTGTTTAGGCTGGCCCCCCCCGTAGTAGCACTCAGGTCCCGAGGTGCCTTCTTTGACTCCCGACAGAGCGACCTTCCAGGTATCGTCGTCTGGGAACTTCTCCCATATCGGCGGCCCCGGTTTATTGCCCTGGTCGA
>PLYW01000168.1 GCA_003151875.1 Acidobacteriaceae bacterium | reverse complement strand
CGTTCCGCCCGCCTGCAGGAGCTTCGCTTGGCGGCAGACGTAGCGGCAGAGCGGGTCCGCAAGACTGGCTTGCCGTACGCCTTTGCACCCATGTCGTCGCGGGAGCGCCGCATCGTTCATCTGGCACTGCGCGATTTCGACGACCTGCGCACCGACAGCGACGGCGAAGCCCTGCAGCGCCACGTCGTGGTCTATCCCAAGGACTACCAGGGCAAACCGCCCGCCCCGCCGGTCTCGCGGCGAAGATAACGATCGCTTTTCGCACTTCGCTTCTCGCTCTTCGCGGCTGCGCGACTCTCACATTCGGACGTTTGAATCACGTCGATTTGATGGGAGATCGTCGATTAGAGGGGAGTCTTCAGATTGCTCGCAAAAGGCTGACAGCCGCCGATGAATCGCCTGGGCTAAAGCGAAAGGCGAAGAGCGAAGAGCGAAGAGCCTCTGTGCCTCGGTGGTGAATAATGTTCTCCATGCATCTCGACGACACCATCGTCGCAATTGCCACGCCTCCGGGACGCGGCGGCATCGGCGTGGTGCGTCTCTCTGGCGCGGCGGCGCGTGACATCGCGCGTCCCATGCTGCGACTGCCTCACGGCTGCGACTTCGAGCCGGGCCGCGCCCATTTCGGGGAATTGATCGAGCCCGCCAGCGGCGAGCGCATCGACGAGGTCGTCGTCACTTTCTTCGCCAAGCCGCACTCCTACACCACTGACGATGTAGTCGAAATCTCTTGCCATGGTTCGCCGGTGGTCCTGCGGCATGTTGTGCAGATGGCGATGGCGCGAGGTGCGCGGCTGGCCGAACCCGGCGAGTTCACCATGCGCGCCTTTCTCAACGGCCGCATCGATCTCACCCAGGCCGAAGCGGTGCGCGATTTGATCGAGTCGCAAACCCTCTATCAGGCGCAGGTTGCGGCCCGGCAACTGGAAGGCGCGTTGTCGAAGCGATTGCAGCCCACCAAGCAGAAGCTGGTGGAACTGATTGCCATCATGGAAGCAGGCGTGGACTTTGCCGAGGACGATGTTGCCGTAATTTCCGGCGCTCAGGTTCTCTCTCGCATCGCCACGATTCGCGCGCCATTGGCGGAACTGCTGGCCAGCTTCGCGTTTGGAAAGGTTGTACATCAAGGGCTAACTCTTGCCATCGTAGGGCGTCCCAATGTCGGCAAGTCAAGCTTGTTCAACCGCCTGGTGGAACGCGAACGCGCCATCGTCACTGCGACGCCCGGCACCACGCGCGATCTGGTGAGCGAAACCGTCGCCATCGGAGGCATTCCCGTGCGGTTGGTGGACACCGCCGGCATTCGCACCGCGCTGGATGAAGCTGAGAGCATTGGCGTGCGCAAATCGATGGAGGCGCTGGCTGATGCGGACATGGTGCTGGTGGTGCTGGATGCATCGCATCCTGCTGGCGATGAGGAAGCACGCGTGCGCGACGCCGAACTGGTCGCTTTGGCTGCGCAGCGCCTGGCAGTCGTAGCTCAAAACAAAATCGATATCGCGAACAACGCCGCGCCGCCGCCCGCGGCGCTCACCTTGCCGGTGGTTCAGGCCTCCGCGCTCACGGGTCAGGGCATTGCGGAGTTGCGCACGCAAATTCTGCGGTTGCTGGGCGGCGATGCTGGCGCGCAGCAGGAAAGCGGTTTTCTCACCAACGTGCGCCAGCAGAAGCTGGTGGAGGACGCAATTGCCGCGCTCGACAAGGCAGCCGGCGCGGTTCCCGTGAAAACACCGCACGAGATGGTGCTGCTGGACCTCTACGGCGCGCTGCGTCCCTTGGACGACATCACCGGCGCCACCACCGCCGACGACATCCTGAACCTGATCTTCAGCTCATTCTGTATCGGAAAGTAATATCAGGGCCCAAAGGCAATCGGACACTAGCGTGGTCCTGAGGCCGTAGATTGGTCCGGCGCGGTGGGGGAAAGGTTTTGCAGCATGAAGCGGGTGCCGCCGGGAAGCTTCACATTTGTTTTCGTGGAGACCAAATACGATGTTCCATCTTTATCGCGAACGATACGAACATCCTGGAGCGTGGCCAGCTTTGCCACGACTTGATCTTGCGGCCCTGCGGTCTCATCTTGAGGAAATCTTTCCAGCGATGGCACCGCGCCGGTTTCACCTCCAGTACGACCGCTTTTCCGGCGCCGATTGCCGGTGGCAGGCGGCGCGTCCCTGGAACTGTTGTTCTGGTTCGAAGGGAGCGCCAGGGTTATCTGCCCGGAGATGAAGGCATGCAGAGGAACGCTATGCTGTTTCCACTCGGCTTTCTCCACCAGCAACACGAGCCAGGATGGCTTGTCCCCTTGACGTGGGGCGGCGCCCACGATTCGGCCGAACAGCTTGGTTTGAGCTGGCATCACCACGTTTTGGCCGATCAATATGGCTTCCAGAGTGGTGAATACCACGGGATCGCCTCGATGAGCTTTGTCCGCGCGCACCGTCTTGGTAAGTTCCGCTGGGATGGATATACCCGCAGCCGGTTTGGTGACCAGGGAGTTCGACTGTGCTTGAACGAACAACGCAGCCATCATCACCAGCGGTAGGCACCCCGTATGCATACGCGCCATGATACGACGACCGGCGCTGGGCCGGCGATAGGGGCAGAAACGTTGACAATGTCACAAGCGCAAGCGGAAATTTCCTGGCCTCACGAGGCGACTCGGCTTCCTGTAGTGGGCTAATTCCGTTAGCCCATTACCCGGCCTCCCCCCAAGTCTTTAGAGAGGATAGGCATATAATCCGGCCATCACCGGAGGGTCGCCATGGCGCGTCTGAATGTTTACATCTTTCACTGCTCACGATGCGGCGAGCCCGCCTATGCGCTGCTGAAGGAAAGAACGCCGGGCGGCGTCGAATCGGGTGACACCATCTTTCCCACCATCGACCTGAAGGCCATCCGCGCCCAATGCTCCGCCTGCAAGCACACCCAGTTTCGCGACGCCGGGGAGAATGCCCACCACGCGCTGCTGGAGTGGAGTTAGGCCGTATCGGCCTAGCCCCGATTTCTCTGCAGCTGAACTACTTCGACAACGCTCCCAGCGCGGCCCTGAACATCGCGTCGAAGCTGTCCCGCCCGGCCGATTGCGCCGCGCGTTCCACAGCTTTCTCTGCAGTCGCGCGCTGGTAGCCGAGATTGGACAGCGCCGAGATCACGTCCTCCTCGACGGCGGAATGGGTCACCGCGGGCTGCGCCGCGCCAAATCCTTCCAGCTTGTCGCGCAGCTCCACGCACATGCGTTCGGCGGTCTTCTTGCCGATGCCCGGGATGCGCGTGAGCCGCGCAAAATCGTTGCCGCGAATCGCGCCGACCATATCGGCCGCTGCCATGCCGCTCAGGATGGTGATGGCCAACTTGGGCCCGATGCCGCTCACCGTGATGAGCTTCTCGAACAGCTGCTTCTCTTGCCGCCGCAGGAACCCGAAGAGCGCCAGGGCGTCTTCGCGTACGTGAGTGTGAATGTGCAGCGCGACCTCGCTGCCCGGCGCGGGCAGTTCGGAAAATGTGGGCACCGTAATGGTGACGTCGTAGCCGACGCCACCCGCCTCGACGATGGCCTGGTTCGGGTGTTTGGCGATGAGCCGTCCGCGAAGATGCGCGATCATGCAGGATGATTGTAAATTGATCGCGGACATTGGATGCTACTTACAATGCGGAATCGCCATACAGCCACGGAGAAGCCCGCGCCGCCAGCCGGCCGCCTCACGGCTGCAATGCTGAGGCAGGCTCAAATCCTTCCGCGCGAATTCTTCAATCGCGATCCTGTGACCGTGGGGCGCCAGTTGCTGGGCAAGCTACTGATCCGCCGCGCAGGCCGGATGCTCCTGGCCGGGCGTGTCGTCGAAGATGAAGCCTATCTCGGAGCGGAGGACCCGGCGGCGCACGCTTACTCGGGGCGCACTCCGCGAAATGCCGTTCTCTTCGGGCCACCGGGACATGCCTACGTGTACTTCATTTACGGCAATCACTACTGCCTGAATGTTTCCTGCATGCCCGAAGGACATGCTGGCTGCCTGCTACTGCGGGCCATGGAGCCCGTGTTTGGACTACCAGCGATGGCCCGAGCTCGCGGTCTCGAACTGACGGCCACGTCGCGGCCCACGCAACTGCGACTGATCGCCGGCGGCCCGGGGCGCATGTCGCAGGCGCTCGGCATTACGCGCCTCCGGGACAACGACAAGGACCTCACTTCGCCTGCGTCGGACCTGTGGTTTGCGGACGACGGCTATCAGCCGGAGCGCATTANNGGATCGTGCCAGCCCCCGATGTCGGCGGCCAATTCGCGCGAGTCGGGTGGACCCCAGGTGCCCGGCTCGTACACCTCGGTCGGGCAGCACTCGCCAAGAATGGGATCGACAATCGCCCAAGCGGCCTCGACCGCATCCTGCCGTACAAACAGCAACTGGTCGCCCTTCATGGCGTCGGTCAGCAGACGCTCGTAGGCATCCATCTCGTCGCTGGTGCTGTACTTCACCGCCGACAGCTCCACCGGCATGGGCACCATCAGCGGCCCGGGCCGCTTCACGCGGCCGCCCAGACTCAGCTCGATATCGGGACCCAGGCGGAAGCGATAATAGTTGCGGCCATCCGCGCCCATCTTGCTCAGCGGCGGCTTGCGCAACTTCACAAACACTTCCGTCGCGGTGGTGGGCAGNNGTGCGAAAGATTTTTACCTGCTCGTCGCGCACTGAGTCCACATACATTGTCGTAGGCGGCTCCATGGCGAGGAACGCAACCACCTGCAGCATGTGGTTCTGTATCACGTCGCGGATGGCGCCCGCTTCTTCGTAGAACTTTCCGCGGCCCTCAACGCCGAACGACTCGGCCATGGTGATCTGCACGCTGTGCACGTAGTTGCGGTTCCAAATGGGCTCGAGGAAGCTGTTGGCGAAGCGAAAAATCAGCAGGTTCTCGACCGCCTCCTTGCCGAGGTAATGATCGATGCGGAAAATGCGTTCTTCGGGGAAGGCTAGGTGCAGCGTCTCATTCAGCTTGCGGGCCGAGACCAAGTCGCGGCCGAAGGGTTTCTCCAGGATGACCCGCGCGTTCTCCGCGCATCCGGAGTTTGCCAGCCCCTTTACCACGACCGGAAACATGGTGGGCGGGATCGCTAGGTAATGCGTAGGAGATTGGGCATTACCCAGCGTGGTGCGGAGGGTGGTGTAGGTCTTGTCGTCGTTATAATCGCCATCGATGTAGCTCATCAGCTGGCAAAGTTTCTGGAAGGCTACTTCGTCCACCCCGCCGCCGAACTTCGTCAGGCTATCGCGGGCCCGCTCGCGGAGCTGCTCGACGTTCCAGCCGGACTTGGCCACGCCGATCACCGGCACGTTGAGTGTGCCCTGCTTCACCATGCTCTGCAGGGCGGGAAAGATCTTCTTGTGGGCGAGATCGCCGGTGGCGCCGAAAAAGACAAATGCGTCGGAAGTCAACGGTGCCATGAGGCTCCTCTC
>PLYW01000239.1 GCA_003151875.1 Acidobacteriaceae bacterium | reverse complement strand
CCCAGTCCGCCCGCCGCGCCGACCAATCCAGTTACGCCTCCGACCGATTTAGGGAAGTAATCCGGAACCAGCTTGAAGACGGCGCCATTGCCGAGTCCGATCGCGGCCGCCATGCCCAGCGCGCCAATGGTGAAGGTTGACATCAGGGGGCAAGCCAGGAAAATGGCAAACACCGCGGTGGCAGGGAAGACCCACTTCAGGATCGCGCGTCCGCCAATCTTGTCCGCAAGCACGCCGCCGATCGGACGCAACACCGTCGCCAACACAACGAATCCCGCAGTGCGAAAGCCCGCATCTTGCGGAGTGAGCTTGAATACTTCGGTCAGTAGCGTGGGCAGATAAACGGCCATGGCGACGAAGCCGCCGAAGGTGAGGAAGTAGTAGAGGCTCAGGACCCAACTGCGCTTGTCGTTCAGTGGCCGCACGATCTCGGCGAATGATTTTGCCGGCCCGCGACCGGGAGCATTGCGCGCCATGCTGGCGAAGATCACCAGCCACACGGAGAGCAACACGCCGAAGGTCCAGAAGCCCCACTTGAATCCCGCCGCCGCGGCCAGCACCGGCGATCCGTAAGCCGCGAGAGACTGCCCAATATTACCTGCGCCGTAAATGCCAAGCGCGAAACCCTGTCGCTCCGGCGGATACCATCCGTTGACAAAGGCCACGCCGACCGAGAAGCTGGCCAGCGCAATGCCGATGAAAAATCCGTAGATCAGCAGTTGTGCGTAGTTGCTGACGCCGCCCATCAGAAATGCCGGGATGATGGAGAACACCATCACCAGGCTGAACACGATGCGGCCGCCGAAACGGTCAGTGAGAACGCCCAGCGGGATGCGCCCCAGCGAACCCAGCAGCACCGGAATCGCGATGGCGATGCTCTTCTGCACCGGCGTCAGCGCCATGTGCTTGCTGATGATGGGCATCATCGCCGACATGGAACCGAAGACGGCAAAGCATAGGGCGAAGGCGCCCGTGCCGAGAGCCAGTTGAAGCTTGGCAGAAGATTGGGACTGCATGTTCGGCCCCTTCCAAAATATCACGCTGAGCACAGACCGGGCTTCAGCGTGTTGCCGGCAGCTTCATTCCAGCATGGGGGCGCCTCCGGCAGAATGACTTAAGTCACAGATGCGGTTTTCGGGACAGGATTTCGCCATAAGCCTCGGTCGGTTTACCCTTCTCCTCAAGAAGAAGTCGCAGCCCGTTGCGACCAAGGCAATATGACGTGGTTGACCTGTGGCATCAGCGGAATTTGGCCACTGGATTCACAGTGATAGCGGTCACTGACGAAACCCGGTTCCGCCCGTCAATATAGAATCCATGTATGTCTCAAGCTTGCGAGAGCCTACGGTAATGCGGCGCGCCGTCGAGCGACTGCGGTTGTCGATGTTGTTGTTCCCTCTGACTGCTGTTCTCCTGGTATCTGGGTGTACGAACAAAGGACAGGCGGGAGGCGGCTCCGCGCGTCGTCCACCAGCACCCGTGGTGGTGGCCAGTGTCGAGCAGCGGGACATTCCACTTCAGATCAACGCCATCGGCAACGTGGAAGCCTACCAGACGGTGCAGATCCGGTCGCAAGTCAATGGTCAAATCCAGAAAATCTTCTTCAAGGAAGGAGAGGACGTGCGCCAGGGCCAGCCGCTGTTTCAACTGGACAAACGGCCTTTCCAGGCGGACCTTGAAAAAGCCATTGGCCAGATGAAGCACGATCAGGCGACGGCGGAGAATTCCCGGATGCAGGTGGAGCGCTACTCCAATCTGGAAAAAGAAGGCATCGTCTCCCATGAACAGGGCGGCCTGCTGACCTCCCAGGCCAAGGCCGATGCGTCTGCGGTGGAGGCCGACAAGGCCGCCGTCGATGCCGCCCGCGTGCAACTGCAGTACACCGATATTGTTGCTCCCATCACCGCACGCGCAGGAGCCTTGCTGATCAATCTGGGCAATCTGGTGAAGGCGAACGATACGCCGTATCTGGTGCAGTTGAACCAGGTCACTCCCATCTACGTCACGTTCTTTGTGCCCGAAGCCAATCTCGACCGGGTGCGACAGCGCTTCTCCGCTGGACAACTTAAGGTTCTGGCTTATCCCAAGGGACAACCGGACGGTCCGGCAGAGGGCCAGTTGACGTTCATCGACAACGGAGTGGACACCACCACCGGCATGTTCAAGCTGAAAGCCACGTTTCAGAACAAGGACCGGCGGCTGTGGCCAGGTCAATTCGTGGATGTTGCGTTGCAGCTCTCGATGCAAAAGAATGCCGTCGTGGTCCCGACCAAAGCGATTCAAACCGGACAACAAGGCGAATACGTGTATGTGGTCCGAGCCGACAGCACGGCGGAATCGCGCCCCGTAAAGACGCTGGGCGTGTATCAGAATCTGACCCTGATTGCGGGCGGATTGAACGCCGGCGAACAGGTGATTGTGAACGGCCAGTTGCGTGTGGCCCCTAATGCAGCAGTAATTGTGCAGAGCCGCTTGCCAGCAACCCAGACGGATTCGTCTGCCGCCAAGGGTGCAGCCGGAGGCGGACTGTGAGCATCTCCGAGATCTTCATCAAGCGGCCCATTATGACCACGTTGGTCATGGCCGCGATTTTGATCTTTGGGATCTTCGCTTATCAACTGCTGCCGGTCAGCGACCTGCCGAACGTGGACTTTCCCACCATTTTGGTGAGTGCCTCTCTTCCGGGCGCGAGTCCGGACACGATGGCTTCGTCGGTGGCCACCCCGCTGGAAAAGCAATTCTCCACCATCGCCGGCATTGATTCGATGACGTCGGCGAATTCCCTCGGGCAAACCAGCATCACCATTCAGTTCAACCTTAGCCGCAACCTCGATGGCGCCGCCCTGGACGTCCAGGCAGCCATCACCGCCGCCGGGGGGCAATTGCCTCCCGAGATGCCTACGCCACCGACTTTCCAGAAGGTGAATCCTGCCGATTCACCCATCCTGTATCTGGCGCTGAGTTCGCCGACGATGAAGCTGTCCGACATCGACGAGGCCGCCGAGACCACCATTGCCCAGAACGTCTCCATGGTGAACGGCGTGGCGCAGGTGATGGTGTATGGAGCGCAAAAGTATGCCATGCGGGCGCAAATCGATCCCAGCGCCCTGGCTTCACGCCAGATCGGGATCGACGAAGTCAGCGCCGCCCTGCAATCGGGAAATACCAACCTTCCCACCGGCACCCTTTATGGACAGAACCATACCTTCACCATTCTGTCCAACGGGCAGCGCATGAATGCTCTGCAGTTCGCGCCCATGGTGGTGGCCTATCGCAACGGTTCCCCGGTCCGCCTGAGCGATCTCGGCCGGGTGATTGACAGTGTGCAGAACGACAAGACTGCGAGTTGGTTTAACGGGACTCGGGCCATCGTTTTGGCAATTCAAAAGCAGCCGGGGACCAACACGGTTGCCGTCGTAAACAGCATCAACAAGCTGCTGCCCAGGCTGGAAGAGCATATTCCTGCGGCGATCAAAGTCGACACGCTGTATGACCGCTCGGTGTCCATTCGCGCCTCGGTCAACGACGTAAAGTTCACCCTGCTGCTGACCATCGCTCTGGTCATCATGGTGATCTTCGTCTTCCTGCGAAACATATCCGCCACCATCATCCCGTCGCTGGCCTTGCCCATGTCCATCGTCGGCACTTTTTCGGTCATGTACCTGCTGGGCTACAGTCTCGACAATCTTTCCCTGATGGCACTGACGTTGTCGGTGGGATTTGTGGTGGACGACGCCATCGTCATGTTGGAGAACATTGTTCGTCACATGGAGAGCGGGAAACGGCCGCTACAGGCCGCGCGGGATGGCGCCGGCGAGATTGGCTTCACCATTCTCTCCATGACGCTGTCGCTGGCCGCGGTCTTTATTCCGTTGTTGTTCATGGGTGGAATCATCGGACGTTTGCTGCATGAATTCGCGGTCACCATCGGGGCCGCGATCCTGGTTTCGGGGTTCGTATCGCTGACCCTGACTCCGATGCTGTGCAGCCGCTTCCTCCGTCACCAGGAGCGGTCGGAGCACGGACGGCTGTTCAATCTGGGCGAGCGGATTTTCAATGCCTGGTTGCGCGGTTATAACCGCAGCCTCAAGGGCGTCCTGCGGCACAAGTTCGCAACCCTGATGGTGTCATTCGGCCTGATCGGGCTGACGTTTTATCTGTACACCATCTCCAAGACGGGATTTATTCCCGACGAAGACCAGGGCCTGGTGTTCGCGTTCACCGAAGCGCAGCAGGGAATTGCATTTCAGGACATGATGCAATTGCAGCAAGAGGCTGCTGATGTGGTGCGCTTCGATCCCAACGTCATGAACACCATGTCTTCGCTCGGCAATCCCACCAATCAGGGCCGCATGTTCTTTCGGCTGAAGGACAAGAAAGACCGCGTCAACCACATGAGCGCGATGCAGGTCATTCAGGAACTTCGTCCCAAGATATCGCAGATTCCCGGCCTGAATGTGTTCATGCAGATTCCGCCGACCATCCGCATCGGGGGAACTTTGACCAAGTCACAGTATCAGTACACGATGCAATCGCCCGACACGACGGAACTCTACCAGGATGCGCCCAAGCTGGAGAGCGCTCTCCGCGCCCTTCCGCAATTGCAAGACGTTACCAGCGACCTGCAGGTGCAGAACCCGCAGCTTAGCGTAGAAGTCGATCACGATAAAGCTTACGCACTGGGATTGACGCCGGCCCAGGTTTCCGATGCGCTCTATTCGGCGTACGGCACCCGCCAGATCAGCACCATCTACACGCCCAACAATGAGTACTACGTCATCATCGAATTGTTGCCCGAATTCCAGAACAATCCTGACCGGCTCTCCCTTCTCTACGTGCGCTCCAGCGCCGGGAAAATGATTCCGCTCGACACCGTCGCCAAGCTGGTGCCTTCCGTCGGTCCCCTGACCGTGAATCACCTGGGCCAGTTGCCGGCGGCCACCATCAGCTTCAACCTCAAGCCCGGAGTCGCTTTGGGCGACGCTACAAAACTGGTCGAGCGCGAGGCCAATCGCGTGCTTCCCGCTGACATCCAACGCACCTTCCAGGGGACCGCGCAAGCTTTCCAGAACTCCTTTACCGGCATGGGCCTGTTGCTACTGGGGGCGATTCTGGTGATTTACATTATTCTGGGAATTCTGTATGAGAGCTTCATTCATCCCCTGACCATTCTCTCGGGTCTGCCTTCAGCCGGCGTCGGCGCGCTGCTCACTCTCACCCTCTTCCACCAGGAACTGAATCTC
>PLYW01000227.1 GCA_003151875.1 Acidobacteriaceae bacterium | reverse complement strand
TCGATGATCAAGTCGGTATCGTTGGTCGGATAAACCGAGACCTCACTACCCGTGCCTGCAACCACGATGGCGGCATTGGCGATGACCCGCCCCAGCACGTCGTTCAACGTGGAAACCGTAGGCTGGGGTTGGCCGGTGGGCCAGGCGGTCAGGTAACCCAGCCTGCCGTGCGGCACCACCGTGAAGTTCAGCGAGTACGCGGCGACGCCACTCGGGGGAATGTTGCAGGTTGTGGTGGCATTCAGGATGGGGAAGTCACGTGGTTGGCCGCCCGTCAGCGATGGCGGTCCCAGGCCTTCCGGATAGCTGCTGTAGCGCGTATCGGCGACGCGGCAGGGTGTCAGCGGATAGAAGGCCAGCGTAGTACCCGACACCGGTGCGAAGTAGCCGTTGACATCAACGATCACATTGGTCGTGTCCGTGACGTAAATGCTGACGGCTCCGTTGGTGCCTGCCGGCACGATCGCCGCGTTGGCCTTGACGCGGCCATCCACCGAGTTCAGCGTCGAAACCGTCGGCTGCGTCTGTCCCGCGGGCCATATCGTCAGGTAGCCCAGTGTCGGTCCCGGAACTACGGTGACGTTCATGGAATAAGCCGCAGCATTCGGCAGAGTCGCGCAGCCGCCCTCGCCGGAAATGGGAAATTCCTGATGTGTGTTGCCTTGGATCGGACCGTTACCGTTCGGCGGCCGAGTATCGACAGCCCGACACGGCTGGCTCAGAGGGACGAATTGCTCCGGAACAGCTGGGATCTCGAACACCGTTCCGTAATTGTAGGCGCCACCTGCGTACGTTGTGCCGTAGAGATTGCCGGCGCCATCGAAGATCAGGCCAGGGTAGGGAAAGATCCCGTCGGTGCCGCTGCCGAAGCTCCACAACACCTGCTCCGTCCAGGCTCCGCCCGCCGCGGGCGTCAACTCGAATACCGCCCCGTAGCTGGACGTGCCGCCATTGGAGGTCGTGCCGTAGAGATTGCCAGCCGCATCGAAGATCAGCGTGGACCGGGGATAAGCGCCGTCTGTGCCGCTGCCGAAGCTCCACAACACCTGCTCCGTCCAAGTCCCGCCCGCTGCGGGTGTCAACTCGAACACTGTGCCGCGGTAGCCGTAAGTGCCGCCATCGGAGGTCGTGCCGTAGAGATTGCCGGCGCCATCGAAGATCAGGTCGGCTACAGGATTGGCCCCGTCCGTGCCGCTGTCGAAGCTCCACAGCACCTTCTCCGTCCAGGTTCCGCCCGCTGCGGGCGTCAACTCGAATACCGTCCCGCCCCTCCCAGTGCCACCATGAGTGCCGCCCTGCAAGGTCGTGCCGTAGAGATTGCCGGCGGGATCGAAGATCAGGCCAGCGTAGGGAGTGGCCCCGTCCGTGCCGCTGCCGAAGCTCCACAGCACCTTCTCCGTCCAGGTTCCACCCGCTGCGGGCGTCAACTCGAATACCGTCCCGTACTGGGAGGTACCGCCCCCGGAGGTCGTGCCGTAGAGATTGCCGGCGCCATCGAAGATCAGCCCGGCTCGGGGAATAGCCCCGTCTGTGTAGTTGAAGCTGTACAGCACCTTCTCCGTCCAGGTTCCACCCGCTGCGGGCGTCAACTCGAATACCGTCCCGTTGCCATAAGTGCCGCCAACCGAGGTCGTGCCGTAGAGATTGCCGGCACCATCTAAGATCAGGTCGCCGTAGGGATAGCCCCCGTCCGTGCCGGCGCTGAATCTCCACAACACCTTTTCCGTCCAAGTCCCGCCCGCTGCGGGTGTCAATTCGAATACCGTCCCGTAGCGGGAGGTACCGCCCCGGCCCGTCATGCCGTAGAGATTGCCGGCGGCATCGAAGATCAGCCCGGCTTGGGGATAAGCCCCGTCCGTGCCGTCGTTGTTGAAGCTGTGCAGCACCTTCTCCTGGATTTGGGCGGCGGCCTGGATATTCACCACAAACAAGGTCGCAGCAAAGATCGCCAGGGTCCCCATCCATCCGATGGAAAGTCTCTTGCCTCGCATGAGTCGTACTCCTTTAGCACCGAACTTCCGCGAAGAACGTGGTTGCTGCTGCATTGGTTGCCGATCGTCACCGGATTCGCCAGGACAACGGGCTAAACCCCCACGTTGTCAGACAGGGTGTTGTTGGTCGCGCCGCCGGAAGGTGCTACCAGACGATATTCTGCCCCGCGATGGCGGTCGGTCGGTGACGGGAGTCACTGCGGGATGTACAGAAACGGGGAAAGGGAGCAGGACCGCTGGCGGGTGTCGTCAAGCCTATCTTGCGGGGCCGGGCTGGGACCAGCCCGTCACTTGGCCTTCATGACCTCGAGAATGCGGTCGAAATCCTCCAGGGAGGAGTACTCGATCAGGATCTTGCCTTTGCCGTTGCGGTCGGTAATGGCGACCCGGACGCCCAGCGCCCGTTGCAGCTCTTGCTCGGCTTCTTTGACGTTTGGGTCCACAATTCGGACTTTTTCGGCCGTTTCCGGGGGGTGAACCAGATTAGTAACTGCCTGCTCGGTCTGGCGAACTGAAAGCGAAAGTGCGACCACGCGGTGGGCCAGCTTCTCGATGGCGTCGGGCGATTCCAGCGTCATCAGCACCTTGGCGTGGCCGAAGCTGATCTCGCCCTGGTCGAGCATGACCTGCACGCTGGCTGGCAGCTTCAACAGGCGCAGGAAGTTGGCCACCGAGGAGCGTTCCTTGCCGGTGCGTTGCGCCATCTGCTCCTGGGTAAGGCCGAACTCGCGCGACAGCCGGTCATAGCCGCGGGCCTCCTCCATGGGGGTCAGGTCCAGGCGCTGCAGGTTTTCGACGATGGTCATCTCCATGGCCTGCTCGTTGGAAACCGGGCGCACCACGGCGGGAATGGTTTGATGGTGGAGCATCCGCGCAGCTTCGCAGCGGCGCTCGCCGGCGATGACCTGATAGCGGCCGCCCGCGACTGGCCGCACGACGATGGGTTGCAGTACGCCTACGGCTTGAATGGAAGCGGCCAGCTCGTTGAGCGCGGCCGGGTCGAGAGACACGGTGCGCGTCTGGTAAGGATTGTGGTCGAGGTGGTCGAGCGGAATCTGCCGCAGCGCCTCGCCGGGGCGATCGCCCGGCGCTGTGTGCGCAGCGGGCGAAACCGCGGTCGAAGCATGAGGCAGGTGTCGCGGCGGGAGCAGGGTCTCCAGGCCGCGGCCAAGTACTTTGCGCTTTTCGGTCATGGGAAGTCCTAGCATATCGCAAGTAGCAACTGGCAACTAGCAATTAGCAATTAGCCCTTAGCAAATCCCGGGTTCGATCAGCGGTCATTCCTGCGCTAACAAAAGCAGATTCCTCGCTGCACTCGGAATGACAACTCCAGAGAGGGGTAAGCGCAATAACAAAGCCGGACAATTTTGTCCGGCTGTTTCTCGTGCTCACGAGGACCTTAGCGAAGATTGCGGCTAACCGGGACCGAAGCCGGCTCCGTCGCGTGCTGGCTCACCAGGTACGCAATGCCAAAGAAGGCCCCGCAGAACAGCAGGTCGGAGACGACTTCGGCGCGGAAGAAGGGCAAGCCGGCGACGTAGCACGTCATCAGGCCGTTGAAGCTCTTGGGATACATGTCGCGCCAGACCATCCACACCGCGAAGTTGCTGATCAGGAAAAACGAAACCGATGCCGTCAGGGAAGCGGCGCCGATGCGCAGCGCCGAGAAGCCCTTGATCAGCACCCCACCCAGCAGCAGCATGGCTGCATACCAGGCCCAGGTGACAAAATGATCGGCCGTCAGCGGATAGGCGTAGGTCACCCGCGTGAGATACACGTCGGAGGCGATCAGCAACGCCACCGGAATCCACATCTGCTTACGGGGCATGCGCGCCCCGAAAAACAGCAGGGCAGCGGCCACCGGCGTGAAGCTGAAAGGCATCGCGAAAAAGCGCAGGTGCACGGCCACGGCAACAAGTACGAAGACATACGCCAGCATGTTCACCTCAACTCTTTGATTCTGTACGCCGCGTCGCCGTCCGTCAAGGGGGTTAGCGGGTGGCGACAAATTATGACGGCGAACAAGCCGGATCACTGCCGATCAGGCCCATGCTCCAGGCTGTCCACCGTCGGTGAGCGGCTGGAGTTCATCCCCTGCTGCAGCACGCGCAGATCGGAGCTGAGCACGACGTAGCCGCCCAACGGCGGTCGGCCCCGCATATCCGGGAAGGTATACCGCAGGTCCTTGAACTCGGCGAGATAGCCGCGGTTCTCGCCCTGAAACTCCTGTACTTCCACCACGGGAAATACCGCCCAATCCAGGTACACCTGCCCAAGGTACGAAGACTTTGCCGCGCGGCTGGCATCGGTTTCAGCCGGCTTGTAGAAAACCAGGCCGTGCGAGTCATCGACCTGCGGCGCCAGCGAATTCACCGGAACGGTTTCGAAAAAGTCGGCCGTCTCGACCACGCCATGCCAGCGGAATGGATTGATCATGTAGGGATACGCGGCCAGCCGCAACGGCGTAGCCCCGTGGTAGAGGAACGAGTTCATGGCGGTGACGGCGCGGCGATGCTGATAGTCGCGGAAGCCCCAAATGAGCACCAGGCAAACCAGGGCGAAGATCGCCCCCGCGCGGCCTCGCGGCCCTTTGCTGCGCGCGCCAATTTCCTGGTTGATCAAGCCGAACAGCGCAGGCAGAACCAGCCCGGCCACGAGCGCGAGCAGCATGATGGGTTCGATGATGGCAACGATGTCCCAGGAGTACCAGCGGAAGTTGAACGGCTCGAACAGGCGAATGCCGTAGGCGGTCGTGTAGTCCAGCAGCAAATGGCTGAGCGCGGCCACCACCGCGCAGAAATAGAGATATCCCCAGCGAATGGGCAACCGCGGCCGCGCTTCGGGGGAGCGCGCACGCGGGGGCCGCAGTCGCAGCTTGAGCCGATGGCTGAGATACACGAAGACCAGCACCGCGGCGGCAATCAACGGCACACCCACGAAGCTGTGCGTGATGCCACGATGATGCTGGAGCCCGGCGATGGAGCCTTTGATTGCCCAAAGTACGTCGACGTCGGCAGCCTCAGCCGCCAGCACCATCGTCAGTGTCGTGAGGGCGCTCTTGCGATTGAAGCCTGCGCGCCCCATGCACGCGCCCGTCAGCAAATGAGTGAGAGGGTCCAAGTCTTTCCCCGGGTAGTTCTCGGCACAGCAAGAGAGCTATTGTACGCAGGCGCGTGATGGATTGAACGGAAGAGCTAAGTGTCGCCTGGCGGATGGGCATCGTCATGCTCGGTTTGGCCCGCCACCAGATCGAGCGCGTGGGGCAGAATCTCGATCACGGCCAGTAGCGACTCCGAGGCGCCGGTTGGGCTGCCCGGCAAGTTGAGAATGAGGGTGCGCCCGCGCACGCCGCAAACCCCGCGGCTGAGAATGGCGTAGGAAGTATTGACCATGCCCTCAGCGCGCATTCTCTCTGGAATGCCCTCGATCAGCTTGGAGCACACGGCGCGCGTGGCCTCGGGCGTGACATCGCGATCGGCAATGCCGGTCCCGCCCGTGGTCACAATCAATGGCACCTCGTCACTCAAGCGGACCAGCGCCGACTCGATGGTCGGCTGATCGTCGGGAACAATCTCCATGCGGATGACATCGAAGCCTTCCTGGCGAAGCAATTCGACAGTGGCCGGCCCGGAGTGGTCGGCGCGTTTGCCTCGCGCGGCGGAGTCACTGACGGTTAAGACGGCAGCAGTTCTCATAATTCCTCATCTCCACATTATTTCATCCCAGCTTGGACAGTGTCTCTTTTGAGGTATCATCCTGAGCGAGCGCAGCGAGTCGAAGGACCCCTATAGCTCGACGATCACAGTATGGCCGTCCGGCACAACTTGTCTGAGATTGCTGGTGACGATAGGGATCCTTCGACTCCTCGCTCCGCTCGTCGCTCAGGATGACACTCAAGATTTCCCGCGCTGGTAGTCGCCGCTCTTGCCGCCCGACTTGCGCACCAGCATAATCTCGCGAATCTCAATGCCTTTGTCCAGCGCCTTGCACATATCGTAAACGGTCAGCGCGGTGACCGAGGCCGCGACCAACGCTTCCATTTCTACTCCGGTTACGGCAGTGGTGCGAGCGAGGCTGCGAATGGCGACTCCGTTCTTCTGCACCTCGATCTGAACATCGACTTTGCTCAGCGCAACCGGATGACACATGGGGATCAGCTCCGCCGTGCGTTTGGCGGCCATGATGCCGGCCACGCGAGCGACTTCCAGCGGATCGCCCTTGGGATTTTGCGGCAGCGCCCGCATGACCGCGCGGCCCATCGCCACGAAGGCGCGCGCCTCGGCTTCGCGCAGCGTGGGCGGCTTGGCGGAAACGTCCACCATCGACGCCCGCCCAGCGGCATCGTAGTGCGACAGCTTCTTCGATTTGTGGTTCCGCTTTGCCATGGCGTCGTCGAAAATCATTTACCACGGAGACACGGAGGACACGGAGTTATTGGTTTTTGTCGAGCTTTCTCCGTGATCTCTGTGCCTCCGTGGTTATTTTTCATTCCTATGGCTGGGCCACAGGCGATGTAGCACTCGAATCAGAACAGCAGCACCGTCACCGCTTCTCCGGCAGCGAATCGCCCGCGATCGGGCGGTACCACAATGTAGCAGTTCGCGCGGGAGACGGCCATCAAGTCCCCTGAGCCCTGCCAGCGCACCAGTTCTACCTCTGGCTGCTGGTGCGTGCCGCCCAGTGTCGCCGGCAGAAAGCGCGTCAACCCTGTCTTGGTGGTGAACTCCTCCTTCAGCCTCGCTTGCGCAAACGGCAACGGCTGGGGCTTCGAGCCGGCCAGCGCATCGAGCAACGGGCGGGCGAAGAGTTGAAATGTGACCATCGTCGAAACCGGATTTCCCGGCAGCCCAAAGAAGGGCACGGCTCGGCCGTGCAGCGCAACTTCTCCGAACACCACCGGCTTGCCCGGCTGAATGCGAACGCCGGTGAACAGGAACCGCGCGTCGAACGAAGCCAATACCTGCTCGACCAAGTCGTACTTGCCCATGGAAACCCCGCCGCTGATGAGCAGCAGATCGCTTTGGAAGCCTTTGCGTAACAGCAGGGCCAGTTCATGGGCGCTGTCGGGCGCGACCGGCAGAATCACCGCTTCGCCACCAGCGGCATAAACCTGGGCGGCCAGCGAGTAACTGTTGGAATTGCGAATTTCGTTGGGGCCGGGCGGCAGGTTGATGTCCACCAGTTCGTCGCCGGTGGCGAGAATGGCAACGCGTGGCCGGCGATAAGCGGCGATCTCTGCGCGTCCCACCGCGGCGGCGACGGCCACGATGGGATGGTTCACGCGAGTCCCGCGCTCGACCATGGTCGCGCCCTGACGAGCTTCGGCTCCGGCGGGAACAATGTTCTCGCCGGCTCGCACCGGGCGTTGAACGGTCACCGCGGCGCCATCGCGCNNGTCATGATTTCCGCCGTTTCTCCGGCTGCAATTTTGACCGCGCTTTCCTCGACTGTCGCTCCGGCCTTGATCTCCCCGACATAACGCAGGCGCGCAGGTGTTGCAGCGACGTCGGCAGCCCTCACCGCAAATCCATCGCGCGTGGAGCGCGGAAAAGGCGGGAAATCGCGGTCAGCGCGCAAGTCTTCGGCGAGCACAAGACCGAGAGCGTCAAGCAGCGACAGCATCTCGGGCTGAGTCGGACCGAGCGTGGCCGCGTATTGCTCAACCGTTTGTCGCGCTTCGGAAAATGATAGGAGCTTGGGTTCGGGAGTCATGGCCTGACCGGATTCTACCGGAGCGCGGCGTTGGTTCAAATGAGCGAGGCTTCTCAGTTCACCCACGGCGGCGTGGAGTCGCCGTTTTTCTTGCGCACATCGCGAGTGCTGGGATCGCGGAAGTTGCCGTGTTCGTCGAAGTAGTCGTCGTGCCGGTAGTCGCCGCGATCGTGCTTGCGCATATACACCTCAAACTTGCGCGCGGCGCGCTTCCGCTTCCAGCGGTAATAGGAGTTGCGCAGCCCGAAGGCGCGTTCCGAGGCGGCGTAGCCAAAGCCGCGGCGGGGGATGAACTTCAGCCAGACGTATCCGAAGAGCGCGCCGCCCAGGTGCGCCATGTAGGCGATCGACTGGCCTCCGCCCTGCGCCGACGACAACGCGCCATACATCGCCAGGGCGATGATGCCGATCACGAAATACTTGGCCTTGATGAGGAAGGGAAGCGGGAAGAGCATCACTTGCGATTCGCCGTGCAGAATGCCGAAGGCCAGCAGCAATCCATAGATGCCGCCCGACGCGCCGACGGTGAGAGTTCGCGGCGAGACGCCGAGCAGGCCCGTGAAGGAAACTGCGATCGTGACCAGCGCCGCGCCCATCACGCAGAAAAAATAGAACTGCATGAAGAGGCCATAGCCCCAATCCTGTTCCAGTTGCGCGCCAAACATCCACAGCGCCAGCATGTTGAACAGGATGTGCAGCACGCCGTAGTGCAGGAACGAGTAGGTCACCAACTGCCAGATCTCGCCATGCACGACCGCCGCGCCTTCGAGTCCGAGATGGACGTAGGCCCAGTCCCCGAACGGGGCGGTGGCCGTAAATGCGCGCAGGAACCAGAACAGCAGAAACACGACGCCGTTGGCGATGAGCAGCTCTTTCACCGCGCGGGTGAAGGGCGGGAAACTCATGGACATGGTCGACGAGCCGCGTGGCATGGCTTACTCCGTTCTCCGCATCGCCGGGCCTCAGCGTTCCGGCAGCGGTACGATCGCCAAACTGCGATGGCCCTTGGCATCGAGGGCGCGTACTGCAAAGACTACATTGTCCTTGGAAAGCGGCAAAGTGGCCTGGGTGACATTACCCACCGGCTTTACGTGTTGCCAGTCGGCCGCGGTGGTGTCGCGCCACAGGACTTCGTAGCCGGTGGCCATTCCGCCGGGCGACGGCTCCCAGGCCAGCGCGGAATCGTTTTGTAATTCCTTGGTCAGCAGGCGCACATTGGCCGGCGGCGCCGGAGCTGACGCCAGCGACGCCAGGGTCGCCGCGTTCAGCCGCGCTACGTTCGCGGTGTAATCGTAATTCACGAATTTCGGCAGATCACCGTATTCGATGCCGTTCTCGGTGCGCACGTTCTGGTGCTGATGGTTGTAGTTCTCGCGAAATTCGGTCAGCCGCACCGCCGCGAATCCCTCGGCGTTGAAAGAGGAGTGATCTCCGCCGCGCAGATAGCGATCGTGCCGAAAGACCAGCAGGGGACTGAAGGTGGTGGGCGGCAGATATTCCTTGGCGACGGATCCGACATAGCGCGCCAGTTGCCGCGAAGGGCCGTCGCTCTCGCCGCCCAAAGCGCGAATCATCTTAAGCTGCTTCTCATCGGCGCTGCTGGGAATTCCTTCGGAAAACACACGCACTACATGCGCATCCTGCGAGGTGTCTCCGGGAGTGCGATCGCCGCCAACGATGTCGTTGTTCAACACCGCTTCAAGGTCCCAGCCGGCCGCCTTGGCCATTTTGGCAAAGTGGGCGCTGCCGTATAGCCCCTGCTCTTCTCCGGCCACGGTGAGAAAGATGATGGTGGCGAGAAAACGATGCTGGCTCAGCACGCGGGCGCATTCCAGGCTGACCGCCGTGCCGCTGCCATCATCATTCGCGCCGGGAGCGGCCCCCTTGGTGTCGTTGTTATCGCTGTCGCGGGAATCGTAGTGGCCGCTAACTAGATAAATACGGCCGGCGTTTGCCGGGTCGGTCCCGCGCAGCACCGCATAGACGTTGGTGATCTTTGTGGGGGTCGGAATGCGCGGCCCCGGCTCTTGCGTAAATTCGTGAGTCTTCACCTCCAGGCATCCGTTGCACGCTTTGGCGTAGCGTTCGAATTCGCTGCGGATCCATTCCGCTGTAGCGGTCGCGCCTTTTCCGCTGGAGGCCGGCATGTCAGAGGAGAGCGTCGAACGGGTCTCGAAGCTGACCAGTTTTTCGATGGTTTGCTGAATGCGGGCGGGAGAGACCTCGTGCAGGGCCGCCGCGATCTGGGGGTCCGGCGTTGCAGGGGAGGTATTGCCCGGCGGCTGCGAAAAAACAGCAACCGAGAGGACGATGGTCAGCATCAAAACCGCGATTCCGTTTAGGATTGAATGCAGAGTAGGCATCGGAACTCCGGGAACCTCAGGAAAGCTTGTGCGTCTATCACTTGACGCTGTCAAGAGATTCTAAATATAAATGCAGTGACGTGCGGGCCTAATTCTGACGGCGCGGCAACAGCGAGAAGCGGGAGGCTAATGATCATGGTTATTTGTCCTGAATGCGAGAGCGATCTGGACATCGAAGAAGATGAGGTTGACGAGGGCGAAATCGTTTCCTGTCCGGAATGCGGGACCGATTTTGAAGTCGTGGCCGTGGAGCCTCTGGAACTGACTCGCGTCGAGGAAGAGGACGAGGAGGAAGAAGAGGACGAGGAAGAAGAGGACGATGGCGATTACTGATCAGCCTCGGCGCCTCCGACGCGGAGTGTTTGCCGGTTGTGCTTCCCTCCTGTTCCTGGTTTCGGCTGCTGCCGCCGGGCGGCA
>PLYW01000002.1 GCA_003151875.1 Acidobacteriaceae bacterium | reverse complement strand
GTAACCGTGTTGCTCGCGCCATCGACAACGCTGACCGTCCCATTGGCAAAGGTCTGGTTGCAGCCAAATTGATTGCCGCAGTAGTTCACCACATAAATCTTGTTCGTCAAGGGGTTGACTGACGCCGCTTGGGGATAATTTCCCACCGTGACCGTGGCGGCGACGGTGTCGGTGTTCCCGTCGATCACGCTCATCGTGGTGCCTTGTCCGTTGCCGTTATTGACCACGTAGATCTTATTGGTTAAGACATTGAGGTCCCCGTAGGTCGGATGCGAGCCGACGGAGATCGTCTTAATAACCGTGTTGGTGACCCCGTTAATTACCGAAACCGTATTGTCACGGCGATTGGGGACATAAAGCTTGTTGGTCAAGGGATTGATCGCCACGAAGGTGGGGTGGCCGCCAACCGTGATGGTAGCGTCAACCGTGTTGGTGAGTCCATTGATGACGGTTACCGTTCCGGGGCTTGTACTCCCGCAGCCCGGGTCGTTGCCGCAATAGTTCACTACGTAGGTCTTGTTGGTTACAGGGTTGGCGGCCAGATAGAAGCCGTCCTGTCCTACCGGAACTGTAGCGAGGATGGTCTGAGCTGCCGCAGGCAGGATGGCTGTTGCGAACAGGAATAGGAACAGGGAGGCTAAGGTAAAGCCACGGACTCGCATGTGTTTTCTCTCCACGTCGCTGCAAGGCATTTGCCTATGATGGGAAGCATCCTGTCGCCGCGCGGGGAACCCGGCGATCACCCGTGCTTCGGTAGCAGCTTTTTCGGTTGGTCTGTCGTATATTTATCGTCGAATCTGGAAAACCCGGGCAACAGGTATTGCGGGACATTTTGGGACATTTCGGGACATCTCGGGCCATGGGCGACTTGAAGGAGGCGAAAATCCCGAATCAGCGGCTGGATTCCTGGAAGGAGATCGCCGCCTTCTTTCGCCGGGATGAACGCACCGTCAAGCGTTGGGAGAAGGAACGCGGGCTGCCGGTGCATCGCCTGCAAGGCAGTGCGACCGGCCGGGTTTACGCCTACTCCGATGAACTGTTGCGCTGGATGAAATCGCCGGTCTCGGCCGAATCCGTTGCTGCGACCTTGGAGCCCGCGGAAGCGGACCCTGACACCTCAGCCGTAGAAGTTCCGCAGGCTGCGACTCTTACCCAGGAAGTACCAGCTCAGGGCGAGGTCAATCGGCGGCGCCGCGCTTCCGACCAAGTCCGCCCAGCACGAAGGGGGCGGCTGTTTGGAGCTTTGGTGCTAGTTGCCCTGCTCGTGGTCATGGGCGGGTTTCTATATTTTAGGCGGGTGCCGTTACGCTCCGTCCGTCCGGACGCTGCCGCGGGAAAGTCGCTGGCCGCGGGTCACACCACAAATGCTGAGGCACGGGATTTCTATCTCAAGGGCCGATATGAGTGGGACAAGCGCACCCCCGAATCTCTGAATAGAGCCGTCGATTACTTCACCCAGGCGATTGTCCACGATCCCAACTATGCCCAGGCTTACGTGGGACTGGCCGATTGCTACAACTTGCTGCGCGAATACAGCGCGATGCCGCCGGAAGAAGCCTATCCGCGAGCGCTGGCCGCGGCCAAGAAAGCGGTGGAGTTGGACGACGCTTCCGCCGAAGCGCATACCTCGCTGGCGTTTGCAACGTTCTACGGTAGCTTCGATGCCGCCGGCGCGGAGCGCGAGTTCCGCCGTGCCCTGGCCTTAAGCCCNNTTCTTCTCCATGCCGGCCCCAGAGAGCAGGGAATCGCATTACTCAAACAACTGGAGAGCACCGAGCCGGCATTTCCTTCGACCTATCGCTACCTGCAGGACGCTGCCCTCCTGGACAAAGACTATCCGGCATACCTGGAGGCGGGGGCGAAAGCGGCGCGATTGCGGCATGACTCGCGGGAGCTGGCGATCATCAACGCGGAAGAGAAAGGGTTTGCGCGCGGGCAGCGGCAAGGCATGTTCGAAAGCCTGCTTGAGGAACAGCAGAAGCTCTACGCCGAAGGACATCTGCCAGCGTATGACTTGGCCGGAACCTATGGTCTTCTGGGCGACCAGGCGAAGGCGCTGGAGTATCTCCAGAGGGCTTACAGCCACCACGAATTTGGGCTAACGTCGATCCGTAATAATCTTGCCTTCCAAGACCTGCACGGCGATCCCACCTTTCGTAAGTTGGTGGTGCAGGTGGGGCTGCCACCGCTGCCGTAACTACAAACTCTGCTTCTTTTTCTCTACTGACAACTACCCACCACTCTTTCTTGTCATCCTGAGCGCAGGCGGCGCCTCGCCGCCGGAGTCGAAGGATCTGCGGTTGTTTTACTGACAACTGACAACTGGCTACTGACAACTGCTCCTACGGCGCGAAGTAGCTGGAGATGTCGACGATCAGTTGGGTGAGCCCGCTGCCGGCATAGGCGTCGATCTTGCCCTGAGTACCCGCCGGCACGATGGCCATGTTGTTGGTGAGCGATCCGTCGGCTGCGTTCAGCGTCGAAACCAGGGGCTGGTCGGTACCGTCCGGCCACAGCGTCAGGTAGCCCAGGCTGGAGACCGGGATCACCGTCGCGTTGAAGACATACGCCTGCGCCGTCGCGGGCACTCCACACGGGCTGTTCACCACATCGACCGGAGGACTCAAGGTCCCGCTGAAGGGCTGACCGCTGCCTACATGGCGGGTGTCGATGACCCGGCACGGCGTTACGGCATAGAGCGATAGTCCGCCCTGACCCGCCGCTGCGAAGTAGCCATTGATATCGATGATCAAGTCGGTGTCGTTGGTCGGATAGACCGAGACCTCGCCACTGCTGCCCGCCACTACAATCGCGGCATTGGCGATGACCCTCCCCAGCACGTCGTTCAACGTGGAAACCGTAGGCTGGGTTTCACCCGTGGGCCACACCGTCAGGTAACCAAGCGTGCCGTGGGGCACCACCGTGAAGTTCAGCGAATAAGCGGCGACCCCGCTCGGCGGAATGTTGCAGGTGGTGGTGGCATTGAGTATGGGGAAATCGCGTGGCTGGCCGCCCGTCAGCGACGGCGGTCCCAGGCCTTCCGGATAACCGCTGTGGCGGGTGTCGGCGACGCGACAGGGCGGCAGCGGATAGAACGCCAGTGTGGAACTCGTTGGCGGCGTGAAGTAGCCGTTGACGTCGACGATCACATTGGCTGTGTCCGTGACGTAAATGCTGACGGCTCCTCCATCACCCGCCGGCACAATCGCGGCGTTGGCCTTGACGCGTCCATCCACCGAGTTCAGCGTCGAAACCGTCGGCTGCACCTGTCCCGCAGGCCAGATCGTCAGGTAGCCCAGTGTTGGGCCAGGAACGACCGTGACGTTCATGGAATAAACCGCCGCGTTCGGCAGAGTGGCGCAGCCGCCCTCGCCGGAAATAGCGAAGTTCTGGAAGGTGCCACTTGGAATCGGGCCGCCGCCACCGCTCCCCGGCCGGGTATCCACCGCACGACACGGCTGGCTGAGCGGAACAAACGCGGTAGGAGGGGTAACCTCGAACACAGTTCCGGCACCGGAAGTGCCGCCCTCGTCGGTCGTGCCGTAGAGATTGCCGGCGCCATCGAAGATCAGCCCGGCTAGGGGATTAGCCCCGTCCCTTCCGCCGATCCAGCCGCTGAAGCTATGCAGCACCTGCTCAGTCCAGGTCCCGCCCGCGGCGGGTGTCAGTTCGAACACCATCCCGTAGCCGGGAGTGCCGCCGTGTACGGTCGTGCCGTAGAGATTGCCGGCGCCATCGAAGATCAGCTTACTGTAGGGAGCGTTACCGTCCGGGGGGTTGCGGAGGCTCCACAGCACTTTTTCGGTCCAAGTTCCGCCCGCTGCGGGCGTCAACTCGAACACCGTCCCGGCATTTTGAGCCCCGCCGCCTGCCGCGGTGGTGCCGTAGAGATTGCCAGCGGCGTCGAAGATCAGCCCGGCGAAGGGATTCCACCCTTCCGTGCCGCCCTGGAAGCTATACAGCACCTTCTCCGTCCAGGTTCCGCCCGCGGCGGGCGTCAACTCGAACGCTATGCCTCCGTTGTTAGTGCTGCCGTTCGGGGTGGTGCCGTAGAGATTGCCAGCGGCATCGAAGATCAACCCAGCGTAGGGCCAAGTCCCGTCCGTGCCGCCGCGGAAGCTATACAGCACTTGCTCCGTCCAGGTTCCGCCCGCGGCGGGCGTCAACTCGAACACCGTCCCGTAGCCGGTGCCGGTGCTGCCGCCGTTCAGGGTCGTGCCGTAGAGATTGCCGGCGGCATCGAAGATCAGCTCGGCGTAGGGATTGGCCCCGTCCGTGCCGCCCCTGAAGTTATACAGCTCATTGAAGATCCAAGTTCCGCCTGCTGCGGGCGTCAACTCGAACACAATCCCGTAGTTGTAAAGGCCACCCTGCGTGGTCGTGCCATAGAGATTGCCGGCGGCATCGAAGATCAGCCCGGCGGCGGGATTGGTCCCGTCCGTACCGCCGGCGAAGCTATGCAGCACCCTCTCCGTCCAAGTTCCGCCCGCTGCGGGCGTCATCTCGAACACCGTACCGTAGCTGTTGGCGCCGCCGCCGTGGGTCGTGCCATAGAGATTGCCGGCGGCATCGAAGATCAGCCCGGCTTGCGGATAAGCCCCGTCCGTGCCGTCGTTGTTGAAGCTGTGCAGCACCTTCTCTTGGGCAGCCGC
>PLYW01000021.1 GCA_003151875.1 Acidobacteriaceae bacterium | reverse complement strand
GGTCTGGATGGGCAGGTTCTCGTCCAGTTCCGCCACCGGGAGGCCGAGCACCTTGGCTACAACGTCGTGCGGATGCGTCGCCCCGAATTGCGGCTCGGCCTGACGCATCTCGCCAAACAGCAGACCGTTGCGCTGCGCGAAGCGCACAGCAATCTTGCCGACCTTCAGGTCGAGTACGATTTCATCCGAACTGGAGTGCTGGCGCAGGTACCAGGCGGTGCCGAGCGTGGGGTGTCCGGCAAAGGGCAGCTCTTCACTCACCGTAAAGATGCGGACTTTGTGCCCCTCGCGCTGTTCGACGTCAGCATCGCGCGGCAGGATGTAGGTGGTCTCCGACAAATTGGTTTCGCGCGCCAGCTTCTGCATTTCATCGTCGCTCAGACCATGGGCATCGCTAAAAACCGCAAGTTGATTGCCCTCGAGCGGGCGGCTGGTGAATACGTCAAGCTGGACAAACGAGAATTTGCGCTTGGGCATCGGAAGGCTCCATCACAAATGTATCAAGATGCCCCGCCAAGGCGGAGGTGCTGAAAATATTTGGCTGCCAGTGGTATTGTTGGGCCAGTCCAATGCGGAAGCGAAGGGGGTCCGGTGACTCTCCCGGTCTTCAAAACCGGCGATTGGCGCCTTGCGGTGTCAATGGTGCGTTCGACTCGCACACGCTTCCGCCAAGTTTTTGCGAGGGTTTACGGGAATTAACGGTGCTTACTCAGGCAACTAGCGCTTCGAACTCCGGGTCTCCGTGCAGGCATTCGAAATCGGAATCCTGGCGCGCGTACCCCTTGTTCAAATGGCCCATTTCGTCCAGCTTCTTCAGGAGTCCTAACGCCTCCTGCTTGTTTTGCAGGATGGCGTAAGTGCAGGCGGCGTTGTAGAGGATGTTGGCATCGTTGGGACGCAATGCGATCGCGATCTGCAAGGCCTGAGCGGCCTCCTCGTTCCTTCCCAGCCACGCCAGATTACTCGCCAGCAGAATTCGGGCACGGACGTCTTCCGGTACCAACGAGAGCTGCTGTTGGAGCGCTTCCAGGCAACGTTGCCGCAGGCGGCCCGCGGCCTCTTTGTCCCCGGAGCGCTCGAGCGCGACCATCAACGGAACATAGACGTTGTAATCATCGCCGTTGGCCGCCAACGCAGCCTCGGTGATGGCCACCACCTTCTCCGGATGACCGGAGGCGATGTACGCCCGCGCCAGCACGAAGTAGGCCCCATCGCAATCCGGTTTGCGCTTGATGGCTTGTTGCGTGAACCGAATACCTTCTTCAAAGCGTTTCACCGCGTAGGCTATGCGACCTTGTGCCAGCAGCGCCTCGGCCAATTTGGGCTCCAGCAACAGGGCATTTTCTGCTGCCGTGGTGCCCTTTTCCAGCCAGCGATCGCTGTGGTCGTGCCACTCGTAATACTCGCCGCAAGCGTTGGCGACGCCGGCATGCGCCAAAGCGAAGCGGGAATCCAGCTCGATGGCCCGCTCGAACATCTGCATCGCAAATTCCAGGTCAGTGCGGGTGACGCGCCGCGCCAGACTGCGGCCACGCAGGTAGAAGTCATAGGCCTGCAGGTTCTCGGTCGGCTTGCTGGCGAGGGCAGTTTCTTCCTGGGGGGACAGGGTAATGCGCAGCGCCTGAGTGATGCTGCGCGCAATCTCGTCCTGCACGTCGAAGACGTCCTTCAGCTCGCGGTCGAAACGTTCTACCCACAGCGCGTGGCCGGTACGCGTCTCCACCAGTTGGCCGGTGATGCGCAGCCGATTGCCCGCCCGGCGTAAGCTGCCGGTGAGCACGTAGGTGGCGTGGAGTTGCTGTCCGACTTGCGGCCCCGTGACCGGCTGGTCGCGGAAGGCAAGCACCGAAGCACGCGGAAAAACTTTCAAGGTCTTGATGTGGGACAACTCGGTAATGACGTCTTCCGTCATCCCATCGCGGAAATACTCGTCTTCCTTGGCGCCACTGAGATTCTCGAAATACAGCACCGCGACGGAACACTCCGCCTGCGCGTTGGCGGCTGCGGTACGCCCCGAATCGCTGGCCGCGGTGCGGCCCGAATCACTGTCCCTCTTCAGCCGCTGCAACTCAGCCTTAAGCCGCGCAGCACTCTCATAACGAGATTGCGGATTCTTCTCCAGCATCTTGTTGAGAATGGCGTCTAAGCCNNATCACCGCCGAGGTATTGCCGGCGAAGGCTTCCTTGCCGGTTGCCATCTCGTACAGCACCACGCCCAGGGAGAAAATGTCGGTCCGACTATCCACTTCCTCGCCGCGCGCCTGCTCGGGAGACATGTAGGCGACGGTGCCCAGAGCGGTGCCGGGATTGGTGAGGTCCTCGACAAATACAGCCGTGTTCTCCCACTCGGTAGCGCCTACCGCGAGGGCCTTCCGCCCGGCCCGCTCCATCAGCTTGGCCAAACCGAAGTCGAGGATCTTTGCCTGGCCGCGAGTGGTAACAAAGATGTTTGCGGGCTTGATGTCGCGATGAACAATGCCGCGTTTGTGAGCGACATCGAGCGCATCTGCCAGTTGAATTGTCAGGTCGAGCAATTCATCGGCTGGAAGAGGCCCCAGCGCCAGGCGGTTCTTCACCGTCTCGCCTTCGAGAAGCTCCATGACCATGAACGGCTGGCTGTCGTACTCGTCAATGTCGTAGATGGTGCAGATATTGGGATGGTTGAGCGCGGAAGCGGCGCGCGCCTCGCGCTTGAAACGCTCCACTGCCTGCGTGTCTCGCGCATAGCTGTCGGTGAGGAACTTCAACGCAACGGCGCGACCCAGCCGGTCGTCCTCGGCGCGATACACAACGCCCATGCCGCCCTCGCCGAGCTTGTCCGAGATACGGTAGTGGGAAATGACTTTGCCTATCATTGTATTTTTGATGGGAAATGACCTTAATCTATCATTACATTTTTGAAAGGAGGAGTGACAATCTTAGGGTGTAAGAGGAAGCGTGTCAAGGCCTCATTAGAGCGGTCGGGCCGACACGTTCGTAGCAGTTCGCCCAACCCCAATGGGCCTCACGGACTGAATTAGTGGACGCATGAACGGCAGCGTTGCCGGGGGAACCGCCGGCTTTTATGCCTTGATAGGAGCGCGCAGCTTGGGCGTGCCGGCGACCCCCGACTTCAGCTCGGGTTCGCGGTTGCTAACCTCCATCAGCTTGCGAGTCATCTGGTCGTCAATTTCTGCCGCGCGGTCAAGTTCCACCGGATAGCGCACCACCCAGATACACCAACTCAGAATCTGCTCTGGTCAGCGTGCAAACGATAATCAGGTTTTGGGTAGTAAAAGGCGTCGGTCAGCGAGGCCATCTTCATTGCGCGGTTGACTTGATCCAAGCTCACAGGCGTCTTGGCAACCACGGTAACTGGTCCCGCCAGAAATCCGCACATGGTAAAGTTCGTGATGCGCGGCAACCTGGCATGAGCTTCACTCTCCTCGATTGGACCGCCATCGTCGGCTATCTCGCGATCACGCTCATCATGGGGCTGTGGTTTCGTCGCCGCTCCGGGCGCAGCGTTGACGACTACTTCGCCTGCGGTCGCAAGGTGAACTGGTGGCTGGCCGGGACCTCCATGGTGGCGACCACATTTGCTGCCGACACTCCGCTGGTTGTTACTGGACTTGTGTATTCTCAGGGAATTTCCGGGAACTGGCTGTGGTGGGGCTTCCTGTTGTCGGGCATGATGACGGTGTTTTTGTTCGCCCGGCTGTGGCGCCGCTCGGGTCTGCTGACCGATGTGCAGTTTGCCGAGATTCGTTACTCCGGCAAGCCGGCCGCATTTCTGCGCGGATTTCGCGCCATCTACCTTGGCCTACTGATGAACTGCGTCATCCTGGGATGGGTGACGAAGGCGATGACCAGCATCATCGGCACCACGCTGGCGAATACGCCGATGCTGACCAACATCAGCCGCTTCATGAGCGCGCATTTCGGCCCGGTGTGGAGGGGCAACGACGGCGCGGCCCTGGCCATCTGCGTCTTCTTCCTGATTCCCTTTACAGGGTTATACGTCGCGATCGGCGGGCTCTGGGGAGTGCTATGGACGGACCTGTTCCAGTTTGTGCTGAAGATGACGATCGTTATCGCGGTCGCGTATTTCGCAGTGGTTGCCTGCGGCGGCATGACAGCCATGCTCGAAAGCTTGCGCAGGATGCAGACCGCCGCTGGCGCAAACGCCGCCAATCCCCTCGGCTTCTTTCCCGAATTTTCGCGGGGCCTCACGGCCCAGCCGCTGTGGATGGTTCCGGTGGCCAGCTTCCTGGTGTTCATCGGGCTGCAGTGGTGGGCGTTCTGGTATCCGGGGGCGGAGCCGGGCGGCGGTGGCTACATTGCGCAGCGCATCTTCAGCGCGCGTGATGAGAAGCAGGGGCTGCTCTCGGTCCTGTGGTTCAACATCGCGCATTATGCCATCCGCCCGTGGCCGTGGATCATCACCGGACTCGCGGTCATCGTGCTGTATCCCGGCCTGCAACATCCGGAGACCGGTTACATGATGGTGCTGAACTCGCATCTCCCGCACCAGTATCGCGGGATTGCGATTGCGGGATTTCTGGCCGCCTTCATGTCCACGATTGCGACGCAATTGAACTGGGGCGCCTCCTACCTGGTCTCCGACTTCTATCGCAGGTTCGTTAAGCCAAGCGCCTCCGAGCGACATTACGTCCGGGTTTCGCGGGTGTGCACGGTGTTGCTGGTCATCGTGTCTGCGTGGGTGTCAGTGCGGCTTAGCTCCATCGCGTCGGGATGGCAGGTGGTGCTGCAGATCGGCGCCGGCACCGGCGCGGTGTACATCCTGCGCTGGTATTGGTGGCGCATCAATGCCTGGAGCGAGATTTCCGCCATGGCTTGCTCCCTGCTGGTCACGGTCATTCTGGACCGCTGGCAGCCGTTCACCGGCAACAGCTCGCTGGTGTTTGCGAAGGGCGCGTTGGCGACCACTATCGTGACGACCATCGTTTGGCTCACGGTGACGCTGCTGACGAAGCCCGAACCAGACCAGGTCCTGTTGCGCTTCTATCGCCACGTGCGGCCCGACGTCCGCGGTTGGAAGCGCATCGCAGCGCAATCGTCTGACATTGTGGGACACCGGGACCTCGGCAGTAATCTGGGTGCCTGGGCCCTCGGCTGCGCCATGGTTTACATGTGCCTTTTCGGAACGGGTAAGATACTGCTGCATCAGCCTGCGACGGGAATTCTTCTGCTGGTTGGCTCGGCGATTTGCGCCGTGCTGCTCTATCGTGGTGTGGTGCAGAACTTCAAAGTCGAGTCGCAGGAGGCGAGCAGCGGTATGCCAAACTGGATTGAAGCGTCGTCCGCCGCCAAGTAACTTCCAGGACTGCGCTGGGATTTGGGCAGAGTTCCCACATTAAGCAATTATCTGCTTTGCGTGATGGCACGCCGATACGTGAGAATCCTAATATGCAGAGCAGCAACCACGTCCTGCGCGCCGGAGTCGTTGGCGCCGGAGCCTTCGGTCGCAATCACGCGCGCGTCTATCGCGACCTTCAAGCCGATCCGTCGCAGAATGTAGAATTCGTCGGGATCGTGGACACCGACTTCCCGCGCGCACAAACAGTCGCCAACGAGTTCGGCACTTCCGCATTTCGGTCCATCGACGAATTGATTGCCGCTGGTGTGCAGGCGTGTTCGGTTGCGGTTCCCACCGCGGCTCACCTTGAAGTCGCGCGGCACTTGATGCAGAACGGCGTTGATGTCGTGATTGAAAAGCCGCTGGCGACTACCGTGGCCGAAGCGGATGAGTTGATTGCCATCGCGGAGCAGCATGGCCGGGTCGCACAAGCCGGACATCTCGAGCGCTTCAATCCCGCGGTGCGCGCCACCTTCCCCTTGCTCACCAAGCCGATGTTTTTTGAAGTGCATCGCCTCAGCGTGTTCAGCCCGCGTTCGCTCGACGTGGACGTGGTCCTCGACCTGATGATCCACGATCTCGACATCGTGCTCGCGTTCGTGCAATCGCCGGTCAAGGAGGTCCGCGCGGTTGGCTTGCCGATCCTTTCCCAGAAAGTGGACATCGCCAACGTGCGCATGGAATTCGAGTCCGGCTGCGTGGCCAACTTCACCGCCAGCCGCGTCAGCACTGAGCGGGTCCGCAAGCTGCGCTTCTTCCAGCCACGGCAATACGTCTCGCTCGACTATTCGCGGCAGGATGTGCTGGTGCTGACGGTGGACGACTTATCGCCCGATCCGGCCGGCATGGACCCATTTAATCCGGCCAGCGTAGTTGCTAGCGCTCTTCCTGGCATCACCCCGTTCAGGCCGGCGGTGGCGCAGCAGGAACCGCTGCGCGCGGAGTTGGACAGCTTCCTGCGCGCGGTGCGCCAGCGCTCCCGGCCCGAGGTAACGTTGGAAGATGGCCGCCGGGTCCTCGCCCTGGCCATGCAGGTGGTCGAAGCCATTGCGGAACACAGCCGCCGAGTGCATTTGGCGGAGTTGACTCGCACGCCCAGCTAGCCTACGCTTCTCGAATCCCCGATGTTGGATGAACCGGTCACTATTGCGAAGTTTCTGACCCTTGGCGAAGCCAAACTGGCACAGGGCAAGCTGATCTCTGCCGGAATTTCAGCCTTCGTGTGCGACGAGAACATGCATGCCATGAACTGGCACATGGGCATGGCCCTGGGCGGCATCCGCCTGCAAGTGCCCGACAGCCAGATGGTGCGCGCGCTGGAAGTCCTCGACGATTTCGAGCCGGAAGAATCCAACTTGGTAGAAGCGGAACTCGGCGATGACGAAGACATGGAAGAGGTCGCCTGTTGCCCGGAATGCGAATCGCTGGAGATTCGCGAAGTAGCCGGCGCGAATCCGCGTCAGATCGCTTTCTGGTCGGCGGCCATGCCATTTCCCGAGCCCCCAGCACCAGAGGCACATCGCTGGAAATGCCTGGCTTGCGGCTATCAGTGGCGCGAAGCGGAAGAGTAGGGTCTTATGAAAGGCATCCAGTTCGTTACCGACGAGAAAGGCCGCAAAGTCGCGGTGCAAATCGACCTCAAGAAATATGGTGCAATCTGGGAGGACTTCTGGGATGGCCTCGTTTCCGAGTCGCGCCGCAAGGAAAAGGGCATCCCGTACGAGAAAGTCAAAGCCGATTTGGTTAAGCGCACCAAGCGAAAACCCTGACCTCCTCTAATGTGCCACCAAATCCTTCCCTAAGCCGATGGCGCATGCGACAATAGAACTTCCTTCCTCGCCATGCACCCAATCGATAGCGCCACCAGTCTCGCCAAAGAACCCACCATCACTCCAGAAGTGCTTCGCGACCACGGAATCTCGCCGGAGGAATACGACCGCATCCTGAAATCGCTGGGCCGCGAGCCTACCTTCACCGAACTGGGCATCTTTAGCGTGATGTGGAGCGAGCACTGCTCCTACAAATCCTCGCGCGTGCACCTGAAGCGCCTGCCCACGCACAGCCGTCGCGTGGTGCAAGGGCCCGGGGAGAACGCTGGCATTATCGACATCGGCGATGGCTGGGCCTGCGCCTTCAAGATCGAGTCGCACAATCATCCGTCGTTCATCGAGCCCTTCCAAGGCGCGGCCACCGGGGTTGGCGGCATCTTGCGCGACATCTTCACCATGGGCGCGCGTCCCGTCGCCATTATGGATTCGCTGCGCTTCGGCCCCATCACGCCGCAGCCCGGTCTCGACCAGCCCACGCTGCACAAGAACCACTCCGTGCTGGAAGGCGTGGTGAGCGGCGTCGCCTCGTACGGAAACTGCTTCGGCGTTCCGAACGTCGGCGGCGAAGTGAAGTTCGAAAGCTGCTACTCGGGAAATCCGCTGGTCAACGCGTTTGCGCTGGGACTGGTGCGCCGCGACCAGATCTTCTACGCCAAGGCCGCCGGGGAAGGAAATCCGGTGATCTACGTCGGCTCCAAGACCGGCCGGGATGGCATCCACGGCGCCACCATGGCGAGCGAAGAGTTCAGCGAACAGTCGGAGGCCAAGCGTCCGAACGTGCAGGTCGGCGACCCCTTCCTGGAAAAATTGTTGCTCGAAGCCTGCCTGGAAGCCATGCAGACCGGCGCGATTGTCGGCATCCAGGACATGGGAGCGGCGGGTCTCACCTGCTCGACCTGCGAGATGGGCGGACGGGGCGGTGTGGGACTGGAAATTGAGCTCGACCTTGTGCCCCAACGCGAGACCGCCATGACGCCGTACGAAATCATGCTGAGCGAATCGCAGGAGCGCATGTTGCTGGTGGCCGAAAAAGGCCGCGAGGACGAGGTCTTCCGCGTCTTCCAGAAGTGGGGACTCGACGCCGTCACCATCGGGCGCGTGATCAATCGGCCCGCTATGCGCGTGTTGCAGCACGGCAAAGTGGTCGCGGAAATTCCCAACGCCGCGCTCACGGATAATGCTCCGCTTTACCATCGGCCGCTGGAACGCTGGGAGCCGCCCGTGCCACGTGACGTTCCGGCGAACGTTGCGTTGGGCGGGAAGACGGAATTCACCGGCGATCTGACGCGATTGCTCGCCAGCCCGAACATCTGCTGCAAGCGCTGGGTGTTCCAGCAGTACGACTCCATGGTGCAAACCAACACGGTGGAGGGCCCGGGCGGCGAGGGCGGAGTGATTCGCATCAAGGGGACCAAGCGTGGCTTGGCGATGGCGCTCGACGGCAATAGCCGCTGGTGTTACCTCGATCCCAAGCTGGGCGCCATGCACGCGGTGGCCGAGTCGGCCCGCAACGTGGCGTGCACCGGCGCGACGCCGGTCGCGGCCACCAATTGCCTGAACTTCGGCAATCCCGAAAAACCGCAAATCATGTGGCAGTTCTCGCAAACCGTCGATGGCATCTCCAAAGCCTGCGAAGAGCTGGAGACACCGATCACCGGCGGCAATGTCAGTTTCTACAACGAGACCCTCGGCGAAGGTGTCTATCCGACTCCTGTGATTGGCGTCGTAGGCATCATCGAAGACGTGCACAAGGCCATTGGCCCCGATTTCCGCGAGCCGGGACGCGCTGTACTCGTCATCCGAGGATCTGAGCCGGGAGACGGCTCGGACGTTGAGGCGGAATTTGGCTCGTCCGAGTACGCAAAGGAGCTGTTGGGCGAGGTCTGGGGCTTTCCGCCGTCGCTCGAGTTGGAGAAGGAAGCTGCGCTCCAGAAGGCTGTTGTGGAGATGATCGGCTCCGGCCTGCTGGAATCGGCCAAAGACTGCTCGGAAGGCGGGCTGGCGGTCACTCTGGCGGAGTGCGGATTCGCCCGCGGCATCGGCGCTGAGGTCAACCTTAGTTCTGCTGGGTTAGTGCCGGAGTACGTCCTCTTCGGCGAAGACGCCAGCCGCGTGCTCATTTCCTGCGACCCGCAAAACGTCGAACGAATCAAACAAATAGCGGTACAATGTGGGCTCTCAGTAGAACCAATAGGAAATACAGGGCCTGATCAATTGGAGATCCAGGTTGACGGAAAAGCCGCCGTCAAAGCCAGCGTCTCCGAGTTGAAGGCTGCATGGGCCGGTGCCTTGGAACGCGCTCTGCATGTGGAAACTGAGGAGCGGCTGGTTCCTTCTACGTTGCAGAAGAGTTAGACCGATAGCTTGGTTGCGAGATTTCGAAATTGTCGATCAGGTGAGCGATGCTGATTCCTTCCGATAAGCTACGTGAAGAATGTGGCGTGGTGGCCATCTATGGCCATCCCGAAGCCTCCAAGCTCGCCTATCTCAGCCTGTACGCGCTGCAACATCGCGGTCAGGAATCGGCGGGGATCGCGGCCTCCAACGGTGAGCAGCTTCAACTTCACAAAGCCATGGGGTTGGTGTCCGACATCTTCACCGCCGACGCCCTGGCCCGGCTACCCGGCTCGCTGGCCATCGGTCACACCCGCTACTCGACCGCTGGCGATTCCGCATTGCTCAATGCCCAGCCCATCATGGTGGAGTGCAATAAGGGCAAAATTGCGCTGGCGCACAACGGCAACCTCACCAATGCGCACGAGGTGCACGCCCAACTGGAGCAACAGGGCTCCATCTTTCAGACCACCAGCGACACCGAGGTCCTGGTGCACCTGGTTGCGCGTTCGCGCGAGCAGACCCTGGTGGATGCCATGGCCGATTCGCTGCGCCGCGTCGAGGGCGCATTTTCGCTGGTCATGCTGACCCCCGACCGCATCTTTGCCGCCCGCGATCCGCGTGGCTTTCGTCCGCTGGTGATGGGCCGCATTTCGGGAGAGGCAGCGCACCGGCCCGACACTATCGTCTTCGCATCCGAGACCTGCGCCTTCGACCTGATCGGCGCCACCTATGAGCGTGAGGTCAAGCCCGGCGAATTAGTGATCGTTGGGCCGGAAGGCGTTCATTCGCGCTTTTACTCGGCGCAGCAACCGCAATCGAGCTGCATCTTTGAGCATGTTTATTTTTCGCGGCCAGACAGTATCGTGTTCGGCAAGGCCGTGCAGCAGACGCGTGATGCCATGGGCCGCCAACTCGCGATCGAATCGCCGGTGGATGCCGATATCGTGGTTCCCGTTCCCGACTCCGGCGTCACTGCCGCCCTCGGCTTTTCCTACCAGGCCGGCATCCCCATCCAGTTTGGATTGATCCGCAACCACTACGTCGGCCGTACGTTCATCGAGCCGGAGCAGCGCGTCCGTGACTTTGGCGTGAAGCTCAAACTGAATCCGGTGCGCAAGGTGCTGGAGGGCAAACGGGTGGTGCTGATTGACGATTCCATCGTGCGCGGCACGACCAGCCGCAAGATCGTTCGCCTGGTGCGCGAGGCAGGCGCCAAGGAAGTACACTTTCGCGTCTCTTGCCCGCCGACCATCTCGCCCTGTTACTACGGAGTGGACACCCCTTCCAAGAACCAGTTGATCGCGGCCAACAAGACGGTGGAGGAAATTCGCGAATACATCGGCGCCGATTCGCTGGCCTATCTTTCGCTGGAGGGCCTGCGCAAGGCGGCGGGCGACGGCGACGAGCATCTCTTCTGCACCGCCTGCTACACCGGCAAGTATCCGACCAACATTGTGGGGGTGGAAGATATCACACCCGCCATGGCCGCGGGCGACTGACTATTTGCAGCTCATCTGACGATTCGGTGATCGCGGCCATTACACGTTAAGCGGCGTGAGTCCAAAGTACAGCACCGGATGAACCGGGAGGGCCTCTGCCTTACGGGGCTTTGTGCTGGGCTGTACCCTGCGTCGCATCCGCACCGGTTGCTGGCCAGACCGGGCTCGCCAACTCGACCCGCCAGATCGGTCCTCCGGCGTAAAGCGGACCTTCCGACTTAACGAACGCTGGCGCCTCTCCACCGAGAATCCACACATGGACGTCAGGAGGTTGCTTGTTCAACAGCGGAGCTACAACTCCGGTCAAGCCGCCGAGTTCGAACTTCACCACGTAATGCGTGGCCTTGCGGCTGGAGCCGGCAACCGTGAAGGGTTCCTCACCAACTTGCGTGATCGCCAGCTTCACCAGCCGAGGCTTTGGCGTGGCCGCTAGCATCGACACTTTCAGCTTGGGGGTCCCGGGCTGGATGTTTTTAAGCATCGTGAAAAGCAAACCGTTGGAGAGATCGGCAGGTAACGCCAGGTGCGCGGTTTCCACCTTCGCTTTGCCGCCGTCGTCGGCATAACGCACTGTGACTTGGCCGGACCGCACATCGATGGAGACGTCCATCGGATTCTTGAACGATGGGCCTTTCCGAACCATATGATTGGTGAGCAGCCGGAAGGTACGGCGTTGCGAGTAAACTGAGGTTTCCTCCTGCACCGAACCGTCTTTGAAGTGAAACACCAAGGTTGCGGTCACTTGCTCGCCGCGAGCGACCTGGATCAGATCACCGTTGGCCAGAGTCTCGCCGTCAGGCGTCCGCAGTACCAGGAACCCGTGAACCAGGCCTTCGTGATGCCGCACCGGGACCTCTTCCGCGGTAAGCACGGTGGCCAAGCAGAAGAGCAAACCAACCAGTACGGTCCAGTAAAGATGGCATTTCATGTGTTCCTTGGGATGCAGCTTGCCCGTTGTGGACTGAATACTTTCCTCCATGCGAAGCTTTACCTCCGGTGTATAGAAATTATGCGCCTAAAACCGGCTGCGGAAAATCTATGGGGCGCGCTCCACCATCGCCGTACACCAGATTTGAGACTGCTATCGGCCCTGCCCGACTTGCAGCCCCTTTATTCTGCCTTCTTTCCCACCATCAATTTCTTCCGCAAATCTTCCACGTAGTGGTCGGTCATACCCGCGATGTAGTCGCACACCACTCTTGTCGGCTTTTCGTTTTCGCACCTTTCGCGATAGCTGCTGGGCAGGGCCTCGGGATGGGCGACCAGGTAGTCGAACACTTCGCTGACCACCTTCTCGGCCTGGCGCTTCTCCGGCTCCAGCGCCTTGCAGTTGTAGAGCGCTTCATACAAGAAGCTCTTGGCCTGGCGACGCTCTGCTTCCACTTCCGGGCTGAATGACGCCAGCCGCTCGGGATATCGCCGGACGTCTTCAAGGCTTCCAATTTCCGCCTGCTGCACGCGTTGCCGCGTATTCTCGATCAAGTCGGTCACAAAGCGATTGAGCACGCGCTTCAAAGCCTCGTTGAATTTCAACTTCTCGGGAGCTTTCGGATACCTGGCTTCCGCGTCAACGTAATAGCGCTCGAAGACCGGGACTTGTTGGCGAATCTGCGGAAGGCGCAGCAGCCGGGCCTCATAGCCATCGTCAAGGTCGGCGGTGCTGTAGGCAATTTCGTCGGTCAGGTCGATCAGTTGCGCTTCCAGCGGCGGGCGTTCCTGCAGCAAATACTCCGCCAGTTCGGGATGTTCGGCTTCGCTGTAGTCGTGCGAATGCTTGATGATGCCTTCGCGGACCTCGAAGGTCAGGTTCAAGCCGGGAAAATCGGCATATCTCAGCTCCAAATCTTCCACGGTGCGCAGCGCCTGCAAGTTGTGATCGAAGAACTCGCCATGACGGCGCATCAAGAGGTCCAGCGTTCGCTCGCCGGCATGTCCAAACGGCGGATGTCCGATGTCGTGGACCAAAGCCAACGCCTCGACCAGATCAACATTCAAGTTGAGCGCGGCGGCGATGGTGCGCGAGATTTGCGCCACCTCCATGGTGTGGGTCAGACGAGTACGGAAGTGGTCGGAGTAGCGGCGGGTGAAGACCTGCGTCTTGTTTTCCAGGCGGCGGAAGGAGCGGGCATGGATCACGCGATCGCGGTCCCGCTGAAAAGGATTGCGATAGGGGTGCGACGGCTCGGGATAGCGGCGTCCGCGGGAATCATCCACGCGAACGGCGTAGCTGACGAGCATAGGAGGAGTTTAGCAGCGGCGCGAATGGGGCGCGAGGGCTAGTTGTTTACTTCGTGACCACGTCGATCACCTGACCAACGCCGATTAAAATATTGGGAAGCAGACTGGCCCCATCGACGCCTTCCTGCGCCTGAAACCTCGCCTCGATACAACCAAAACAGAGATCCGTCCAGTTGCTGGCGACCTTGGAGTTGGTGAACGGCCAGTTCCAGCTCGTGTCGCGCGAGCCGGGATCGAACGTTCCTGCGACGTGCGGATACGCAGTAAACGCGTATCCCCGTCCCATTGCATCTCGAATCGCGACGGCGACGCCGACGTCATAAGAAAGCGCGCCGGAATCGTGAAATTGCCCCGAAAACGCTCCCGTGCCATCTTGATTGAACGTGACTTGCGCCGAACCGCCCAGTGCGACGCCGTCAGGAAACGTGAAGGAAGCGCTGAAGGTGCGAGTCGGAGGGATCTCCGGCAGTACGACGCCCCGCGGTAGGCGGAAAGCGCCGCCGAGAGGCTCCCAAGCGGACCAGCTTCCGCCCCACCACGCGTGGTACATGTGGCTGTCAACGCCGATCCCGAATACGTCGAGTCGATTCGGACCCCACGAAACGACGGCGGGCGTGCATTGGAAGGCGACGTCGCCAACCTTCTCCCAGCCCGTCCACGCACTGCCATCCCACGCTTGATGATAGACTTTGTCATCCGTGCCGAGACCGAAGATATCCAAGCGGTTCGGTCCCCACGATACAACCGTCGGCGAGCTGTCAAACCGACCGCCAATCGGCTCCCACCAGGTCGCAGGTCCCCACGTGACGCCGCCGTCATCCGAGAATCGGTGGTACATCTGCTTATCCGTACCAATGCCGCAGACGTCTAAGCGGCTCGTCGCCCAACTCGCGACGGCAGGCGCACTGATAAAGCAGCCCTCGAGCGAGACCCAGTCGTTGGGCTGCAGGTTGCCGTTTGCGTCGATCGAGCGATGGTACATGTGTCCATCGGTCCCGATCCCGAACATGTCGAGCGTGTTGAAGTCTCTCGCAACCGCCGCCGCTTCGGAGACAAAAACGCCTCCAACGCCTGCCCAGTCGATCGACGGATCCGGCAACTTATGGAACATCTCGTTATTCGTGCCGAGTCCAATGAGGTCGATGCGGCTCGGCTGAGGCACGCCTGATACCCACTGCGCAATACCTTGGCTGACGGCGGGGCCGCTGTTGAACACCCCACCAAGTCCAGACCACACGACGGCCTGCGGCGGCCAGGCACCAACGCCAATGGGTCGGGTCCACAGCTCATAGTTCAGCCCCAGCGCGAACACCTGAATGAGTTCGAATCCGCGGAATTGGCCCGCAGTCATGTTCAGCACCGGCGCGCTATCGATGCCGCCTTCCAGCGACTCCCAGGCATTCGTTGAGGGCAACCAACGGCTACCATCCCATACCTTACAGTACAGTTTCTGGTCTAGCCCGATCCCCACGATCAGGATCTTGTTGCCGTTCCAAGCGATCGCCGCGATAGCCCTATTTTTCATATAAGCTCAGGAGAATAAATTGGCCGCAGCGTCACCACAGCTATTGCTTGGCTGCGGTTTGTTTGGCCAGCTTGACGCGGGTGGTCTCCAGTTCCTTAGTCACCTTAGCGACTTGGTCCTGGTCCACCTCGGCGGGAATGGTCTTGTTCCATTCTTCCAGAGAGCGCTCATAATTGCTGGCCGCCAGCTTCAGCCGTCCCGTCCGCTGGTAAAGCTCACCCAAATGCTGGTGCACCGTGGGATCGGTGCTGATGCGCTCGGAGGCGCGCCGCAGGTTCTCTTCCGCCAGATCGTATTTGCCGAGTTTGTAATAGGCCCAACCCAGCGAGTCCAGATAGGCGCCATTCTGCGGATCGAGCGCCACTGCGCGGCGAATGTACCCGAGGGCTTCCTCCACCCGGGTGTCGCGATCGGCCAGCATGTATCCCAGATAATTCAATGTCATCGCATTCTTGGGATCGTCGGCCAGCACCTTGCGAAAGGCCTCTTCCGCCAAGTCGTATTTCTTCTGGCGCTCATAGACGGAGCCTTGCACGAAGATCGCGTAACTCTTGTCTTCGGGCTTGCTCGACAGATCGATGGCTTTGCTGATGTTCTCTTCCGCTTTCGGCCAATCCTTCACCCGGCTATACATCTGGGCCAGCGCAATGTAAACCTCGCGATCGTCAGCATTCCCCTTGAGCAGCGTTTTCACATGCTCGATCGCCACTTCGGACTTGCCCATGTCGGCCTGTTGCGAGGCCGAAACCATCTGCAAGCCGCGATCATTGGGATACTTCTTGGCAGCCTCCGCCGCGGCCTCCGTTGCCATCTGCCACTGCTTATTGTCGCGGTAGGTTTCCACAATTTGCTGGTAGCCGCGAATGGCGTTGTCATCCCCGAGGTCAAGCATTTTGCGGAAGGTGTCGGCCGCCTGCTGGTGCTTGTTGGCTTCGCGGTACACGGTGCCCAGCCGCTCCAGGAAAACCGCCCGGTTGTTCTTGTCGGCGACGCTATATTCGCCGTCGGCGTGTTCGTTTTTTTGCAGCAGTTGATTGAGAATCTGGATGGCGTCTTCGTATTTTCCCTGGGCCTCGTCAATGACCGCGATGTTGTACTGCACTTCGAGGGAATCGGGCACGACCGCGGTGGCTTTCTTCAACGCTTCCAGGGCCTGATCGAATTTGCCGTCGCGGCGATTGATCTCGGCAATGCGCATGTAGGTCTGCGCATCCGAGGGATCGGCGTCGGCGATGACTTTGTACTGCTCCAGAGCGGCGTCGGTCTGGCCATCGTTCATCAGGTTCTGGGCCAGGCCACGAACCGAATCCAGATTATCGTGATCGAGTTCGGTGGAGCGGCGATAGGCGTCGATCGCCTTCTTATAGTCTTTCTGCTGCTCGTAGGTAAACCCCAGGGCGGAGTACAACTTGGCGGTGCGCGCACTCTCCGGTATGGCGCTCAACACCTGCAGAGCGCGGGCGGAGTCGCCTTCTTCGTTGTAAAGATAAGCCAGCGTGGTGACGGCTTCTTCCGAATCGGGTTGTATGTTTACTGCCGTCTTGAATTCGCCTTCCGACTTCAGAAGCTCGTTGTTGAGCCGGTACAAGCGCCCCAACAGCAGGTGATCTTCCACGCTCTTGGGATCAAGCTTCACGATCTGCTCATATTGCTCGATCGCCAGCTTCAGGATCTCCTGGGATTGCGTCCCGGCCTGCATGTCGCCGAGGGAACGCAGATAAATGCGTCCCAGCAAGCGGCGCGCCTCCAGATTGTTGCCGTCGCGCTTCAGGATGTCCTGGGCTTCGAGCACGGCATCACGAATGCGGCCGGTCTTGGCGTACAGTTCGGCGAGGCCGGCGTTCAGGTAATCGGAATTGGGATCGTTGTCGATCGCCAGCCGATACTCTTCAATCGCCTTATTGGCGTAGTCAGCGCGTCCGTACATGGAAACCAGTTCCTCGTACATGTGCGCCATGGTGAAGTGGTAATACGCCGCCGCCTTGTCCGGCGACTTCGGGGGAGTCGATTCGGCTGGCGTCGCGGGGCTTGCTTGGTCCTGGCTTGCAGCCGCAGGCGGCTGAGCTTGCGCGGGCTGCTCAGCTTGCGCGGGCGCAGCGGAACCTGGTTGTGCCTGACCTGCCGCCGGCAAGGCCTGTTCGGGGGCCACTGGGGTCAATATAATGTCGGTATTTTGGGCGATACCGCTCACCGAGCCGGCGAGCAGAAGTACCGTAAGACAAACAAGAATACGATTCAGGGTCATTCAATAACCAGCCACTCAACAGCGATTGGATGCCGCGGCTCACACCGAAGTCTTCTTATATTTTATCCGCTTAAAGCCGGGAACGCGAAAAGCAGGTAAGACTTTCTTAACAATAGTTTCTCAGCTTCTACGATTCGCCAAACGGGTCGTCGAGGTTCCATTGCTTTCAAGAATCTGCTGCTTTTCCGGCGTTTTCAGCAGCCCATTCGAACGCTCGCTGGATTGGACGTCGCGCAGACCGAAAGGTTAAAACTCGGGAACCGCCTCCAGGACCCGCACTTTCCATGAATTCTCGGCCGCCGTCAACAACGCGACATAGTGCACGGTGACGTCTTCTGAGTGCAGCACTTTATCGCCATCCAGCACCTGAATTTGTAATTCGGCCGTGTCCTGCAGCTCAATCGCCGAGCCTTCGGGAGAATAGAAGATGGCATTCACGTGGTGGCCCTTATCCTGAAAGCGCTGGTGAAGTCCGGCTTTTCGTTGCTCGCTGATCGTCTCGCCCAGCTTCTTGCCGGCAGTTCCCACGAAGTTCGCGCCCAGCAGGTCAGGCCGGTTCTGCTCCAGCGCGTCGGCCAGCGCCTGCCATGCGGCGGCATAATCGCGCGCGACCGCCTTCTGGGTGCTGTCCTCGACCTGGCGCGGAGTGGCGTTCTGGATATTCAGCGTCACCTCGGGACGACCGGCGGCCAGCACATGATCGCCATCGCCATTGTGTCGGGGCAGCAGGAACATCACGCCGGCCACGCTCGCGACAACTATCGCCAACCGAAGGAACGGCTTCATTGTCCGCCTCCCCACCTGATTTCGTTGCCCACGACCACGCCGGCGGCCACGGAAATGGTGGCGTTGCTGGAAGCGGGTAGTTGCGCCTGCGCGACGCCGCGCTTGATGCGCGCATCCACCGTGCTCTTGCCCTTCGCATCCAGCGAAGTGAAGGTGACGATGGTGCCGTCGGGAACTGGATTGCCAGAGCAGTCTTTAATGGGATCGGTTTGAACGAGAATGCTGCCCTTGTCGCGCTCGGCGTGTATGCGGAGATTGCAAGGATCCGACGCCACCTCCTGCACCACCCGGCGAACCGAAGCCGAACCACTGGACGCGACGAACTGCGCCGCCCCTTCCTTCCTGGAAGAATCCAGCTTGGTATAGGCAATGCCGTTGCGGGTGGTCTCGGTGCGGCTCACGCTCATGCCGTTGGCGTCCAGTTCGAACTTGACCGGCTCAGGATGCATGACCAGGTTCTGATACTTGTCGAAGACAAACGCGGTACCGCTGATTACATTTGGCGTCGCAGCCGGGACCCGTGAAGGCCGCGCCAGAAAAGCGATCGAGCCAACCGGTCCTGCGGTGACGAAGAACGTCGCGCTGTCTCCGCTGTCGACGAAGACCATATAGCGACCGGCATTCTTGAGCTCATCGGCGGTAAGCTGGACGTCCTGACCAAGCTGCACCTTCTTCTTGATCGCCGTCCCCGGACCCACGACATAGAGTGAGGCCTCGCCGCTGCCGGAGGTCGGAATGCTAAGCCCGTTTCCCGCGGTGACCGTTGCCGGAACTTTCAGGTCAGCGGCCTGCGCGGCATAGGGAACCGTACTTGCCAGTAGCAGAAAAATTGTGAGACGGAGGCTCTTCATCGTAATCACTGTTGGTGGTCCAGCATGTACTGGTTAACGGTCACGCGATAGTTGTGCACGTTCGACGCCAGGTCGTCGCGCAGGTCCACGGCAAAGGGGACCGGCGTCTGTGGCAGCAGGGCCTGGTCCACGTAGCCATCAGAAACCCAAATCACTTTGCCGGCATTGTCGTAATAGGTAGCCAGAACGTGCGGGATGTTCACGATCTGCCCGCTCTGGTTCACCAGTTCACCTTTCAGTACGTG
>PLYW01000331.1:562-12146 GCA_003151875.1 Acidobacteriaceae bacterium | reverse complement strand
GCAGCACCTTCTCTTGGGCAGCCGCAAACGTGCTCATCACAAACAAGGTCGCGGCAAAGATCGCCAGCGCCGCCGTCAATCGGATGGAAAGTCTCTTGCCTCGCATGAGTGGTGCTCCTTAGCTGGAGATGTCGAGGACCAGATGCGTGAGGTCAATGGTGGGCCCGTTGGCGTGCGACTGCTTCTCTGGTGACCTGCGCCAAGCTGAAAAGATAACCAGACAATATTCCTCCCTGGACGGCGGGCGATCAGTGACGAGGGTCACCGTTGCACGTGTACAAGAGGCGAGGGGTCATCGCCCTGGCCGCGATTGTTCCATCGCGCCAACTCTAAAGCTTTTTCCAGTGCAAGAAGGCAGGTGGAGCTTGGATGCTTCCACCTGCCTTTGTGAATCAGCCGACTGAAGCGCGACTTCCAACTACGGCACGAAGTAACTGGAGATGTCGAGAATCAGTTGGGTCAGATTTGTAGCGAACGCGTCGATACTGCCATTGTTGGTGGGTACGATCGCCATGTTGTTGCTGACCGATCCGTCGGCTGCGTTCAGCGTCGAAACCACCGGCTGGTTCTCGCCGTCGGGCCACAGCGTCAAGTAGCCCAGGCTGACAACCGGGATCACCGTCGCGTTGAAGACATACGCCTGCGCCAAGCTGGAGACTCCACACTGCGTAGCCACGACATCCACCGGAGGACTCAAGACTCCCATGAAAGGCTGACCGCTGCCTACGTGGCGGGTGTCGATGACCCGGCAAGGCGCCACCGCATAGAGCGACAGTCCACCCTGACCCGCCGCTGCGAAGTAGCCATTGATGTCGATAATCAAGTCGGTGTTGCTGGTCGCATAAGCGGAGATCTCGCCACTGCTGCCCGCAACTACGATGGCGGCATTGGCGATGACCCGCCCCAGCACGTCATTCAACGTGGAAACCGTAGGTTGGGCCTGACCTGTGGGCCAGACCGTCAGGTAACCTAGCGATCCGTGGGGCACGACCGTGAAGTTCAGCGAATAGGCGGCGACCCCGGTCGGGGGAATGTTGCAACTCGTGGCATTCAGGATGGGGAAGGCGCGCGGCAGTCCGCCCGTCAGGGACGGCGGTCCCAGGCCGGTAGGCTTCGTGGAGTCGCGGGTATCGGCGACACGACACGGCGGCAGAGGATAGAAAGCCAGCGTGGAACTGGTTGGCGGCGTGAAGTAACCGTTGACGTCGACGATCACATTGGCGGTGTCCGTGACGTAAATGCTGACGGCTCCTCCATCGCCCGCCGGCACAATCGCGGCGTTGGCCTTGACGCGGCCATCCACCGAGTTCAACGTCGAAACCACCGGCTGCGGCTGTCCCGCAGGCCATATCGTCAGGTAGCCCAGGGTTGGGCCCGGGACGACCGTGACGTTCATGGAATAAACCGCAGCGTTCGGCAGAGTGGCGCAGCCGCCCTCGCCGGAAATAGCGAAGTTCTGGAAGGTGCCGCCTGGAATCGGACCGCCGCCGCCGCTCCCCGGCCGAGTATCGACCGCACGACACGGCTGGCTGAGCGGAACAAACGCGGTAGGCGGGGTAACCTCGAACACCGTTCCGTAGCCGTGAGTGCCGCCATACTGGGCCGTGCCATAAAGCTTGCCTGCAGCATCGAAGGTAAGCGAGTCCACCGGGCCGTACCCCTCGGGGAGGCCGAAGCTGTGCAGCACTAGCTCTCCATGGGCGTTAAATCGAAACGCCGTTCCCCCGCCAGAAGTGCCGCCAGAGAGCGTCGTGCCGTAGAGATTGCCCGAGCTATCGGCAATCAGCCCGGCGTGGGGAGTAGAGCCGTCGTTGCCGTTACCGAAGTTATGCACCACCTGGTACGTCCAGTTTCCGCCCCCTGCGGGCGTCAAGTCGAACACCGTTCCTCCGCTTGAACCACCGCCGGACGTGGTGCCGTAGAGATTACCGCCGGCGAGGACGAGGCCGGCGTAGGGAGCAGTCCCGTCGGTGCCGCCGCTGAAGTTATGCAGGACCGTCATCGTCCAACTCCCGGCCGCCAACCTGAATACCGTTCCCCCGCTGGAAGTGCCGCCCGTGGACGTGGTGCCGTAGAGATTGCCGGCACCATCGAAGACCACCCCGCCGTAGGGAAAAATTCCTGTGCTGAGGCTGCCGAAGTCGTGCAAATCCCTCTCCGTCCAGTTCCCGCCGCCGGCCGGTGTCAACTCGAAGACAGATCCGCCTTGGGAAGGGCCACCCTGCAACGTCGTACCGTAAAGATTGCCGGCGCCATCGAAGATCAGGCCGCTGGTGGGATAAGCCGTGTTGCCGCTGCCGAAGCTGTACAGCACCTTCTCGGTCCAGGTTCCGCCGCCTGCGGGCGATAACTCGAACACCGTTCCGCAGCAGTACGCGCCGCTTAGGTAGGTCGTGCCGTACAGGTTGCCGGCGCCATCGAGGATCAGGCCAGACTGGGGATTACCCCCGTCCGCACCGTTGGTGAAATTATGCAGGATCTTCTCCGTGTAGCCCCCGCCTGCTGCGGGCGTCAGCTCGAACACCGTCCCGTAGGTGTAAGTGCCGCCATTGTTGGTCGTACCGTAGAGATTGCCGGTGGCATCGACGATCAGGCCGGCTTGGGGATATGCCCCGTCCGTGCCGTCGTTGTTGAAGTTATGCAGCACCTTTTCTTGGGCGGTCGCCCCGGTGCCCGTCACAAACAGGGTCGCAGCAAAGATCGCCAGGGCCGCCCTCAATCGGATGGAAAGTCTCTTGCCTTGCATGAGTGGTACTCCTTCAGTGTGGAACTTCCGCAACATGGCCGCACAAATCCCTTGGTGACCTTTCCAGGTGCCAATGGATTGTGGCCGAGCAATAGAGAACGGGGAGGTCCCCCGGCAGGCATGAATTTCCCGGGACGTTGCTGAACTCTATTCAGGTTTGGCTATTCTCATGGTACAGGGCCGCAATCATTATCACAAACCAGAGATGGCGGTTGGTGGCGGCAAGCGCAGACCAGGGGCTATCCTGACCACCCATAGGAGTGGGAAATAGATATGAGTCACGGTAAAGACGACAGAGGTTGCAACACAGTCTCTTCACGCATCGCTCGCCGGCTACGGGCGTGATCCAGGCCCGGGATCGGCGGGCGGACTTTGGGTCAATCCGGCTTGCGGAAGCTTGGCTTTGTCGACCGCGTCGGTGGCGAAAAGCATGAAATGGTCAAAGCTCTCGCTGCGGTGGAAGCGTCGCTTGCCAAAGTGCACGTACAGTTCCGCATTCTGCGGCAGCCACAAGTCGGTACCCTTCCTTTTGAATTGCACCGGACCGTAGGTGACGCTGGTGTGTTCGCTGATCAGGTAAATCTCGGGAATACCCCGCACCAGATCGGTTTCCAGATGAACGATCTGGAGATTGTCGGCCTGAATCCATGCCCGTCCTTTTAAGCGGACCGGATAGTTGTTTCCACTCACCACGTACCTGCGCAGCCGACTGGGTTTTTCTTCAAGTTGCTGGAAGTGCACCAGCCACGCCGGTTGCCCGCTCCAATCGCCGAGACCTTCGCAGTGCATCTCGAAGTCATCGCGGAAAAGCGGGTGAAAGGCAATCGCCAGGACCGGCAGCCCGGTGGTGGTAATCTTGTCCGGCATATCCAGATCGCCGCCGGCAGAGTCGCGATACTCCTGAATGATCAACATGCCTTGTGCGGGCTCGCCGATGGAAACCACGTAATTGAATTGCCGTGTCTGGCGATTTCTCGGAGTTCCTTGCGGGGAAATGTTCTCATGGACCATATGCTCGATGGCTGAGAACTGTGAAAGGCTCTCCAGCAACTGCTTGGATGGGTTCGCGGCCGTTTGTAGAATGTCTGCGGGACACTGGACCCCGGCCGCTACGGAGGGCTTCTGTGCATCTATGTCGAGGGGCATTCCTGCGTTTCCAGCGAGGGCTTCGCTCTCCTGCGAGAGTTGCGGGTCGCCAACTGCGATCGTTGCATTGGCCCCGGTTGCGCCCTGCGCTACCTGTCGTTTTAGCTGGGTAAGCAGTTGCCGAACCTGGGGAGCCACCGAACTCGCGGGCTGTCCGTCGAGGTAAGCCGTCAGGGTTTCGATCGCCGCCTCATACTTCTGTAACCCGGCCAGCGCCTGCCCCAGGACCAGCCGGGCCGACGCACCCTCGCTGCCCCCTCGATCTACGATCCACTGCGAATTCTCGCGAGCCTTCTCGAATTGCCTCAGCTTCAAATAGGAGTTCGCCAGTATGTTGCGCGCTATCAGAGACTGCCCCTGGCTGGCGATCACGATCTGTTCTGCTTCAATAGCGCGCGCATAATCGCCGCGTTTGTAGTAAATCTGTCCCAGAAGATTTTGTGCCTGCACGTTACTCGGATCAAGTTTGATCGCGGCCGTCAGGTAGAGCAACGCGTGGTCCTGGTCCTTTTGCTGGAGGGCCAGATATCCCAGAAGGAAGTTGATGGAAGAACTCGCGGGATGTAGGTGATTGGCAGCCTCCAGATGCTTGCTGGCCTCGGTGAAGTTTGAGAGTTCCAGCGCCAGCACACCCTTCTCGGCTTCTTTGCGGGCTTTGGATGGAAGCTGGCCTGCATCTTTTAGCTTAAGGTCTACGGCCGCCGGATCGCGCACCAAGGACACCGTCTCATTGACGTCGTAGGCAGCATCGCTGATTGCGACCTGCTCATGCACAGCAAAATACCCGGAGGCGCCCACCTCGATCAGGTATTTTGCCGGCAGAAGATCGGTAAACTTCGCCTCGCCGGCGCTGGTGGTCTGGAAGAACACCGCGCCGGTCGACTGGCTGGTGACCCTGACCAGCGACTGCTGTTTCAAAGGCTTCTTGTTTTCGTCGAGAATGGTGACGTGGATAATTGCACCAACTCGCTGGGCGATCGCAGTTCCTGGAAGCCCAGGACCCAGGTTGGGCTGTGCACCTTGGGACTGGGCTTGGGTCTGGGCGTAAGCGCGCGGTCCGCCCACGANNGGGGCGCGGCGACTCGTACTTCCAGCCATTCGGATTTTGCCAATCTGTGTTAGTGGGCGATGCCCTCAAGAACAGGCAGTCCAACCATGCACCTTAATAAATCTAGTCTAAACAGTCATTATAGGCTGACACTGGGTTTCTCCGCATAGCACTTTCGTTCAGGTGAAGGATGCGAATGTCGGCAGAATGCTGGCTTCCATCGGAACCTCACTCTCGAAGGCGGTTGCACTGTCCGAGAAGAGGAGGGGGCGCAAAATCAGGGCCGTCGGACCATGCCGACGGCCCTGATCGTAACCGTGCCTCATAGTTTGCTAGATCGCTTCCGAGAGCCGCCCTACGGCGCGAAGAAGCTGGAAATGTCCAGGATCAGTTGCGTGAGCTGCGACGCATAAGCACCAATCTCGCCCTGAGTACCCGCCGGCACGATGGCCATGTTGTTGGTGATCAATCCATCCTGGGCGTTCAGGGTCGAAACCAGGGGCTGGTCGGTGCCGTCCGGCCACAGCGTCAGGTAGCCCAAGCCGGCAACCGGCACCACCGTCGCATTGAAGGCATAGGCCTGCGCCAAGCTGGAGACTCCACACTGCGAATTGACGACATCCACGGGAGGATTCAAGACTCCCACGAAAGGCTGACCGCTGCCGACGTGGCGGGTGTCGATGACCCGACAGGGCGTCACACTGTAGAGCGACAGTCCACCCATACCGGCCGCCGCGAAGTAGCCATTGATATCAATGATCAGGTCGGTGTCGTTGGTCGGGTAAACCGAGACATTACCGCTCGTGCCGGCAACCACGATGGCGGCATTGGCGATGACTTTACCAAGAAGGTCGTTCAAGGTGGAAACCGTAGGCCGGGCTTGGCCCGTCGGCCACACCGTCAGGAAGCCCAGCGATCCGTGAGGCACAACGGTGAGGTTCAGCGAATACGCGGCGACCCCGCTCGGCGGAATGTTGCAGGTCGCGGTGGCATTCAGGATGGGGAAGGCGCGTTGCTGGCCGCCGGTTAGCGACGGCGGTCCCAGGCCTTCCGGATAGGTGCTATAGCGGGTGTCGGCGACGCGACAGGGCGGCAGCGGATAGAAGGCCAGTGTGGAACCAGACACTGGCGCGAAGTAGCCGTTGACGTCGACGATCACATTGGTGGTGTCGGTGGCGTACACGCTGATTTGTCCGCTGGTGCCCGCCGGCACGATCGCCGCATTGGCCTTAATGCGGCCGTCCTGCGAGTTCAAGGTCGAAACCGTCGGCTGCACCTGTCCGGCAGGCCATATCGTCAGGTAGCCCAGTGTTGGTCCAGGAACCACCGTGACGTTCATGGAATAAGCCGCAGCGTTCGGCAGAGTCGCGCAGCCGCCCTCGCCGGAAATGGGAAATTCCTGATGTGTGCCGCCTTGAATCGGACCGTCGCCACCGCTCCCCGGCCGAGTATCGACCGCACGGCAGGGCTGGCTCAGCGGCACAAATTGCTCCGCCGTCGACAAGGGAGGACAGCCCGAGAATTTTGCCGAAGCGATCTGCGTGCTCCAGTCGAAAACCTGCGTGACCAGGTAGTACTCCGTGGTGTACCAGAAGGTGCAATTGTCCACGGGATCAATCTGCATGGCGCTGTAATCGCCCCAGCGNNTCGTTGTTCTGGTCGCGCGCCACGGAACCCATCCAGCGCCAGTTGGTGTCGGGAGCGTAGGTACCCTGCTGCGCGATGGTCAGATCGGTAGGGGCGACGACTGCCTGTGGGGTGGCAAACTCCATCCAGCGGACGCCGCCCTGCAGGCCCGAGGCGGTCACAGCAAAGTTCACGTACCAGTGCTGCTGCGGAGTTTGAAAAGACGAGGTGTCATTGTAGTAGGCGAAGCGATACATCAAGCGATCGCCCAGTGAGTCCAGTAGGGCCGAAGTGCCCTGCTGGGGAACGCAAGCTCCGTAGTAGGTGCCGTTGCAGCTAGGATTAAAGCCGGCAATGGATAACAATTGCGAATTATTGCTGCCCGTGACGAACGAATTCGCCGGAGTCCCGAAATCAACGTGGTAGGAGTACACGGACAGATGGGAAGTGTCCACCAGGCTAAGATAGAACTCATCCTGGCCGGTGGGCGGAGGGGTTGGCGAATCCACATCTCCGGGCAACAAGCCGAAATCGTTTGAGGTGAGCTGGACGCACTGCTGTTCCGCCGTGGCGTCCCCGGTCAGCAGCTTGGCGCTGTTGTAGGCGCAGACTTGGGAACCTACGAAACTTTGGCCACTGGGGCCGAAATTGTTGTTGGCCTGGAAGTAGCCGGTGGGCCAAACCCCGATCTTGGGATAGTCGGGGAAGCCGTTGCCGGGGACCGAGAACTGGTAAACATTGTAGGTACCGGTTGCGTCGGCGCTGGTAGAAATCGCGATGCAAACGGCGTACGGAGAAACGAACACGTTCTGGAAGAGCAACCAGCGATGCGCAACCTTGTCCCATTGCGCGATGGGGTCGCCGGAATCGTTGTTGGCGCACAACGTTCCGGGGATGCCCGACGCCCAGAGGGCGTTGCCGTCGATGGGCCCCAATACCGCATTACCGCTCTTGTCGAATACCTCCCAGGAGACGTTCACCCACTCCACGATCTGGGTGTCGCCCACCGCCATGTTGGTGTCGGGAGGAGCGTCCGGCACGGTGTAGCCGGGGAAGCCGTTGCCAACTCCAAGAAAATTGACACCGATCGTGTAATTCGTTGAACCCCCGGTCGTCTTCTGTTCCACGCGGTCAACCACGGGAGCCGCGGGTCGCCTTGGAATGCGATGGACCGGGTTGGCCTCATGAAATCCATAGTGCGGAGCGCGCGGCAGCTTGGCCAAGTCCCTAAGAGGCGCCGAAATGCCCGAAGCAACGGCATGATTGACTGTGGGCTTCAAAGAGTTGTCCTGCGCGGTAAGCGCCACGCTGAAGAACAACGCGAGCATGCCCACGACGGCCGTGGACGGGTGGAAAATTTTCCTTGTCATATCCCATCCTCAATTCTGTACATGGTTCTCTTGATTTGGCTGCTTGCTTCAGCGGCCAAGAGCGGGCTTCGTGACCCGATCAAATGCGTTGCTCTCGCGGGACACACCAGCCTCGAAAGATCGCATTCCCTGTTAGGGCCGCGCCTGCTCGCCGTTGGCCAGCATTTCCACGACACGGTGCTGGACCTCTCGTCACTTACCAACCAGCTGAAATTGTTCTCGATGAGTACCCGTAGCACGGGCCTGCTGATCCAGGCCCATTCAGGTTCTCGATGCTGTAAAACACGCAAGACATCTGCAATCGGAGCGCTGGCGCAACGATTGGGACTCACAAAATGAGTCCTGATGCTCTCTACCAAGTCCGGGGGGGATAAGGCCATTCAAGCACCTCGACCGGGTCTTGGATGTGACCTTCCTCACCCAATCGCGTGACACGTTGAATGGGCCGATCCTAAACCTGCATGATGCATGAACGGTTGAGGTGGCATCCTGAGCGTAATGCCGGCAGAGGGTGCGCTTTTCTGTCTGTCATGCGGAGCGACCGGACGTCGCTCCGCATGACAGTGGAAGATAACACCGAGTCGCGAAGGGACGGCCCGGTTCTCACCCAGATTCTTCAGCGCTACGGCGCGAAGTAGCTGGAGACGTCCAAGAGCAGTTGCGTGAGGTCCGACGCAAAAGCATTGACCTGTCCGTTGTTGGTGGGAACGATCGCCATGTTGGAGGAGATCGATCCGTCGACCGCATTCAGGGTCGAAACCAACGGTTGGTCGATGCCATCCGGCCACAGGGTCAGGTAGCCGAAGCTTCCCGGCGGGATGACCGTCGCGTTGAAGACATAGGCCTGCGCTGAACTAGGTACGCTGCATGGACTATCCACCACATCCACCGGAGGACTCAGGGTCCCCCGGAAAGGCTGACCGTTGCCAAGGTGGCGGGTGTCGATGACCCGACAGGGCTGCACCCCATACAGCGACAGTCCACCCTGACCCGCGGCTGCGAAGTAGCCATCGATGTCAACGACCAAGTCGGTGTCGTCGGTCGGGTAAACCGAGACATCGCCCCCGCTGCCCGCCACTACAATCGCAGCATTGGCGATGATCCGGCCAGGGACGTCGTTCAAAGTGGAAACCGTAGGCCTGTCTTGGCCCGTCGGCCAGGCCGTCAGGTAACCCAGCGATCGGTGGGGCACGACCGTGAGGTTCAACGAATAGGCGGCGACCCCGCTGGGCGGAATGTTGCAGGTCGCGGTGGCATTCAGGATGGGAAAATCGCGTTGCTGGCCGCCGAGCAGGGACGGCGGTCCCAGGCCCTGGGGATAACCGCTGTGGCGGGTGTCGGCGACCCGGCACGGCGCTAAAGGATAGAAGGCCAGCGTGGAAAGGGAGGCAGGCGCGAAGTAGCCGTTGACATCAACGACCACATTGGTCGTGTCGGTGACATACACGCTGATCTCTCCATTGTCCCCCGCCGGAATGATCGCCGCATTGGCCTTGACGCGGCCATCCAGCGAGTTCAACAGGGAAGCCAACGGCTGCGGTTCGCCGGCGGGCCATACCGTCAGATAGCCCAGAGATCCGTTCGGAACCACTGTGACATTCATGGAATAGACGGCTGCGGAAGGCAGAGCCGGGCAGCTGCCTGCGCCGGAAATAGCGAAGTTCTGGGAAGTACCACCCTGAATGGGACCGTCGCCCCNNCCGTAGGGGTGATGCCCGACGCTAATGTTGGTGAAGGTAAGGGTCGTGCCATCAATCACCGTCACCGTCCCGTTGCTGGGACAGTTGGGGTCGCGGTCGCTGCCGCATTCGTTGGCCACGTAGATTCTGTTGGCAACCGAATTGACCGCCATGCTGTCCGGGGAGACCCCTGCACCAACGCTGGTGTAGGCAAGGGTCACGCCGTCGACCACCGACACGGTCCCGTCAGGGGCGCCCTGGCAGGAAGGATTGCCGTAGCAATTGGCAGGAATGTAAATCTTGTTGGCGACCGAATTGACCGCTATCGTATTAGCATCACGTCCACCGATGGCGACATCGGTGGTGGCCAGGGTCGCACCGTCGATCACCGTCATGGTGGAGCTGCCACAGTTGGGATCATCGCCGCATTGGTTGGCGACATAGATCTTGTTGGTTACCGAGTTCACGTCCAAAGCGTCAGGGTGGATTCCCACATCGACAGTGGTGGGATTGTTGGTCACGCCGTCGATTACGGTCACCGTCCCGCCACTGTAGGGGTAGGTGCACGTGGGATCGTTGCCGCAACTGTTGGCAACATAGATTTTGTTGGTTATGGAGTTGACCACTGCCTGGTCAGGGCCAGACCCAACCGTAACGGTGGCCGTGACGGTATTGCTCACGCCGTCAATCACGGTCACCGTCCCGCTATGGGTATGGCAGGAGACGTCGTGGCCGCAGTTATTCGGGACATAGATCTGGTTGGTAACCGAGTTCACCGCCACGCTATAGGGACGACTCCCGGTGATGAGGGTGGCAATGACGGTATTGCTCACGCCGTCAATCACAGATAGCGTCCCACCGCTGGCGCAGGAGGGATCATTGCCGCACCAGTTGGCGACGTAGATCTTGTTGGTCACCGAGTTGACCGCCACGCCAAAGGGATAGTATCCCACGTTGACAGACAGGGTGTTGTCAGTCGCCCCGTCAATGACGGTCACTGTCCCACCGCTTGTGCAGTTGGGATCGTTACCGCACCAATCTGCCACGTAGATCTTGTTGGTCCCCGAGTTGACCGCTGCGCTCAGCGGCCCTCTGCCTACGGGTACGGTCGCAATCACGCGCTGCCCGAAGGCGGGCAGGGTCAGGGCTGCGAAGCTGAATGCCAGAAGCGACAAGAGAAGGCGGCGGTCGATGATGTGCATTGCGGATTCTCCAACACAATTTTCCCGGGGTTCGGCCAAGAGGTCTCGCTTGACATGGTTGTTTGACGTCTCATTCGGCGCATCAACGAACCGGTAACCAGACGCCTTGCCGAAAGAAAGCAGATCGCTGGACCGATTGGGTAGCTGCCGCGGATAGTAGCATGCTTATAACCCCCCGCCAAACTCTTTTCGCCCTTTCAGCCAGTCGTTCGAACCACTTCGGTAACCTTCGAACTGGCCTTAAGGTGTGGGGGAGAGCGGTGGAACAGTTGCGCAAAATCAAAGCCACAGGCCGGGCCTCAGTGCGCGCCGCTTTGGCGCTGGTTGGATTGAAATTGGTTTGCAGAAGAGAATTCCTCGCCTGAGGCTCACCCCCTGATCGAGAAAGATCCATCGCGACCTCCCCGGTTGTCCGGGGGNNTACTTTCGTTACTCATCCTCAGAGGAATCTAATCCGCGCTCAGCCCATTGGGCTGTAGCCTCAAACTATGGCAAGAGGTCTGTTGCCCCCCCCGTCGGCTGGTCAGGTTGGAGGTAGCAGATGGCTTCCAAGATCGAAGTTGTGGACGCCCACAGAGTGGCCCACAGCGACNNGCAGGGCTGGGCATGTCGTTCGCCCTGCTGATCGTCATCCTGCTGGGAACCGCCTATCTGACGTTGGATCGCATGCAGCGCATGAATGCAAGCGCGGAAGACACGCTCAACGAAGGCCTGCTCGAACTGCAACTGGGGCAAGAAGCCCTGCGCTATTCCAATGAGAACAGCCG
>PLYW01000331.1:0-545 GCA_003151875.1 Acidobacteriaceae bacterium | reverse complement strand
GCGAGCGAAGTGATGGTCCAGCAAACCACTCCTGCTCTGTTCCGGTATCAGGCTGCCTGGGACGAATTTTTGCGTTTCCAGAAGGAACAGGTCAAGCTGGCCAGCGAGCAGAGCAAGCAGCACGGCGCCACCGGCCGGCGCATTACGCTCGTCTTTATTCTGCTTATGGGCCTACTGGCGGGGGCCATCGCCTGGCTGGCCACCCGCAAGGTGGCGCGCGAAGTGACCTCGCGTATTCGCATGCAGGAAAAAGTCTCCGAGCTTAATACCGAGCTGGAGCACCGCGTCGTGCAGCGTACCCAGGAACTGGCGCGCACCCACAGTCAATTACGCGGCTCCCTGGAGGAATTGCAGGAGTACACCAAGGAAATCGAAGCCATCAACGAGCTGGTCGAACTGCTGCAGTCGTGTCTGACTCTGGACGAGGCGCGCCAGCAAGCTTCTCGCGTCCTACAACAGTTCTTCCCCTCGGGGGCCATGTTGATGCTTAACCCATCGCGCAATCTGCTGGAAGTGGTCCTCAGTTGGGGCGCCGCCGCTGGAAA
>PLYW01000319.1 GCA_003151875.1 Acidobacteriaceae bacterium | reverse complement strand
GCAGCTTTTCATTGTTCCAGGGCTTCTGGATGAAGTTGGTGGCCCCGGCCTGCATGGCGTTCACGGCAGTTTCCACCGTGCCGTAGGCGGTGATCATGATGACGGGCAGATCGGAATCGCGTTCCCGGATGTCGTGCAGCACCTCAATGCCATTGCGCTCGGGCAGCGCGAAATCCAGCAACACCAGGTCGAAGGGACGTTCCGCAATGCGAGCCAACCCCTCATGGCCGTCGTTGGCCACCTCCACGGCATAGCCTTCAAACTCCAGCAGAGCTTGCAGCGACTCACGAATGGCGGCTTCGTCATCGATGATCAGCACCGAGCTGGTGGAGGCCAACTCCTCGCGTCCCGTAGCCATGTGACCGACGGCTAGTTCAGGCATTAACCACCTTTCTCAACATGGGGAATTCCATGATGAAGGTCGTGCCTTGACCGGGTGCGCTGGCCACGCGAATCTTGCCGGCATGTTCCTGGATGATGCCGTAAGTCACCGACAAACCCAAGCCAGTGCCACCGCTATGTCCTGTCTTGGGCTTGTTTTTGGTGGTGAAAAACGGATCGTAGATGCGATGAATATGTTCCTGCGCGATTCCAGTGCCCGTGTCCGACACCTTTACCTGCACCTGATGGCCATTGGAGGTGCTGATCATCAGCGTGCCGCCGGCAGGCATCGCGTCCTTGGCGTTCAGGAACAGGTTGAGAAAGACCTGCTGAAGCTTTCCGGTGTTGCCGTAGATGGGCGGCAGTTCCGGCTGCAGATCGGGTTGCACTTTGATGCGCGCGGTCTTGAATTGGTGATCGAGCAGGGTCAGCGTGTCCTGAATGACGCGGTTCAGGTCCACATTGCTGAACTCGGTGCTCGAGGTGCGCGAGAAGTTCAGCAGGCTGTTCACGATTTCCGAAGCGCGGAAGGTCTGGCGCGTGATCTTGTCCAGCAAGCCGGACTGCTTCTCATCGCCGTGGACCTGCTTGGCCAGCATCTGCGCGTACGACGAGATAACCGCCAGCGGAGTGTTAACTTCATGCGCGACCCCGGCTGCCAGCAGCCCGATGGAGGAGAGCTTCTCGGCCTGCGAGAGTTGCGATTCCAACTCGATCCGCTCGGTGATATCGTCCACGATGATCAGGCGGCCGATCACGCTGAAGTCCTTGGTGACCAGTGGCGCGATGGCGATATTGGCCACCCGGGNNACTTCGCCCAGAGGGCGTCCCAGCGCTTCCAGGCGCGGCAAGGCATACATCACTTCCATCTGCGAATTCCACGACTCGATGCGATCGTCCAAGTCCACCGCGAGCACGCCCACGCTGATGGATTCCACAATGTTTTCGTTGAACTCCTTCAGGCGCTCATACTGCCCGGCCTTCTGCTCCAGAGACTTGTACAGGCGCGCGTTCTGCACCGCGATGCCAATGTATCCGGCGAGGGTTTCCAGCAACTGCACATCTTCGCTGGAGAGGAAATCACCTTCCGACGTTTTGCCCAGGCCCAGGACCGCGATCATGCGATTCATGACCGTGCAGGGAATGTAATAGTTCAGCTCCAGGCGGCGAATGGTGTCGCGCGCGCTCGGGGTCTCACGAACCGCCTGATTGGTGTTGTCGAAAAACAGGTGACCCAGCTGCCACTCCGGCCGTTCGACGTGCAGGAAGTCGAAGTCGAGCCCGCTGGTGTTGGAAATGCCGTAGGACTTGGCCAGCGAGAACTGCTCCGTCTGCTCGGGATCGGAGAGGAAGATGGCCAGCCGGTCCACCAGCAAAGTGCGCGACAAGCGGTCCACAATCGAGGTCAGCATCTTGTCGAGGTCGGTCTCCGAGTTCAAGTCGCGACCGAACTCGGTCAGCGTCTTCCGGTAATCGTAGCGTTTGCGATAGAAGAATTTGTCCAGGTAATCCTGCACCCAGTTTTTGAAGGGATCGAACAGCAACGCGGTCACCGCGATGGCCACGATCAATCCGATGGGGCCGACGCTGGGGAAGCTCTGATGGAAGAGCTCCGAGGCAATGCCCACCGCCGCGAAGTACGCCCCCGTGATCGCGCCCGCAGCGATGGTGTAAGCCATGCCGCGCTTGAAGATGAGGTCCACGTCCATCAGGCGGTAGCGGAAGATGGCATAGCCGAAGGTGAGCGGCAGAAACACCAGCGACAACACCGAGATCTTCATCCACATCGACAGCGCGGGCGGGCTACCCGCCAGGTAGGGGACCACATAGAGCAGAGTGAATGGCGTGACGGCGAGAATGGTTCCGCGCGTTACCCACTTCATCTGCTGCCGCAGAATTGCCGACTCGGCATGACGATAGCTGTGCCACAGCACCGCCGCTGACATCACAAAATAAGTGGCGAGGTACGACATCTGCAGCCGGTCGAGGTTCCAACGCAGCACTTCACTGGGTTGCAGCAGTTCGAGGGCACAGATGTGCGCGATCAGTAAAACCGCGCCCGGGACATACACCGCCGGAATCAGCCAGGGACGGCGATTCACCAGGCCTTTGCGTTCCGGGAACGTAAGCGAGAAATGCAGGAACAGGGCCGGTTGCAGCAGCAATGCCACCACATTGGCCCAGTAGATGATCCAGTCGAAATCGTTGAGCTTACCGGTGTAGTGGAAGGAGTAAAAGATGAAAGAAACCAGGCAGAAAACGTAAAAATGGGTGCTCTTGGGAGCCGTCCAGCGCCGCAGCAGAACATACATGCCGATGCCCAGATACACCAGCGCAATCAGCCGCAATCCACCAAACAGGGACCGGTCGGCGGGGGCGAGAATCAGGGGCGCTTCCAGACCTACGCTTTGGCGCACTAACGAGTAGTTAGCTTTGGACCAGACTCCGGCGCGATAGAGTTGCCGTTCCAGGCTGCCGACGTTGCTTACATCCCGGCCGTCAACCGCTACCAGACGGTCGCCCAGCTTGATGCCGGCCTTCTGGCCGGGACCGTCAATGTCCACCCGCGCTGCCCGCAGATGGCTGCCGTCTTCCACCCACCAAACTCCATCGTAGGGGGCGGAGAAGTCGCGCTCCTTCTCGAAGTTGATCCACGCGAACACGACCGCCGCCACGCTCAATAGCGCTAGGATGACGGCAAAAAAACGCGTTTGTAAATCTCTTGCCATCGGGGCAGGTGGCTGATGGGTACGACGTACCTGTGGAATCACACCCGCAGGTGCATCATTACTGTGCAACTTAGATGCCACGCTCGCGCCGACCGACTGTGTAGTAACCCACATTTTATGAATAACTTCCCAAATTATAGATCAGGAGGTGCGGCGAACGTATTATTTTTGGAATTTCGCTCCGGAATTCAGAATGACCGGAAGTTACTAAAGGGGCATGTANNTAATCAGGTCAGGTTTTCGGGTTGGAAGGGCGCTCGGCTTCAACTGCGCCGTCGTGCATGGTCCATAGGCTTCGGGGCCGCTAGCGTGCGGCGTCTGTATTCCTCATTTTCTTAGCACTGCTTTGAAGCCCGGTGGTAATCTCTCTAGCGGTCGCGCCATCGCTGCGATCCCGCGGCGGTGAACTGGCCTCATATCAAGCAGGCCAAGGAGAACCAATGCCATCCCAGCCGGCGTCATCCGGGCGTAAAACAAACTCGGCTCAGCAAGACAGTGGTTTAGCGCGTTTTGGGTTGGCCCTGGCAACCTGGAGCGAGCGCTGGTTTCCTGATCCCCTAGTCTTTGCGCTGGCCGGAATCGTCATCGTTTTCATCTTCGGATTATGTCTCCACGAGTCCGCCAGCAAGCTCGCCATTCAAGGCGCCAAGAATTTCTGGACTTTGGTGCCCTTCACCATGCAGATGGTGATGATCATCATTGGCGGATATGTCGTCGCCACCACATACGTAGTGAACCGCCTGATCCGTGCTTTGGCGGGAATCCCGAGGAGCGGTCGCGGCGCGATCGCGATGATCGCGCTGTTCTCCATGTTGACGTCTCTGATCTCGTGGGGACTCAGCCTGATCTTCAGCGGGCTGCTGGCCCGCGAACTGGCTCGCCGGGTGAAGGGCATGGATTATCGCGCCGCGGGCGCGGCTGCGTACCTCGGACTCGGCGCAGTTTGGGCGCTGGGACTGTCCTCCTCGGCGGCCATGATGATGGCCACCAAAGGCTCCATCCCTCCCGCTCTGTTCACCATTTCCGGCCTCATCCCGCTCCGGCAATCACTTTTTCTGTGGCAAAGCATCGCCATGGCGGTCGTGCTGATCGTGGTTTCGGTGGCGGTGGCCTACTTCTCGGCGCCGTCGCCGGAGAAAGCGAAAACCGCCGATGACTTCGGCATCGAATACGAGTCGGTCGATCGCCCCATCGAGAAAAGGACGAAGCCGGGCGAGTGGCTGGAGTACAGTCCGCTGCTGACCGTCTTCGTGTCGGCGCTGATCATTTGGTATCTGTTCGATTTCTTCCGCACTTCGCCACAAGGCGCGCTCGCCGCGTTGGACCTGAACACCTACAACCTGATGTTCATTACCGCCGGACTGCTTCTGCATTGGCGGCCCAAACGGTTTATGCGGGCCGTCGCCGATGCAGTTCCGGCGACCGGTGGCGTGCTGATCCAGTTCCCGTTTTACGCAGTCATTTTTGGCATGATCGTTGGCACTGGGATCTCCACTTGGCTGGCCAGCCTGTTTGCGCGAATCACCACCCAGGCGACCTATCCGCTGCTGGTGGCCTTGTACTCGGCAATCCTCGGCACCTTCGTTCCTTCCGGCGGGAGCAAGTGGGTCATCGAAGCGCCTTACATTCTGCAGGCGGCGAACTTGCACCACGTCCATCTTGGCTGGGTAGTGCAGATTTACAATGCGGCGGAAGCTCTGCCCAACCTGGCCAATCCGTTTTGGATGCTGCCTCTGCTGGGCATTCTCAAGCTAAAGGCGCGCGACCTGGTCGGCTATAGCGTGCTGCAAATGATCGTGCACGTCCCCATCGTGTTTTTCATGTGCTGGTTGTTTGCGCGCTACATTCCTTATCTGCCGCCGATGAAGTAGGGAAGCGCGATCGCCGCGTTTTCTGGTGTGTCATCTAGCGCGAACGCTCGCTCCGCATGGCACTTCAATAATCGCTTAGAATGAGCATGTAAACTGAAACGGAAATCAGGGAGGATTCACCGGCCGACAAAGGTTCTTTCCCGCAACCTCGCTTGGGCTTGCGCGTCTATACAATAAGATTACGAAAAGCGTGCAACCTCATCTTCCAGTTCGGGGCATCAATCCTCAGCGGCGCCAGCGTGAGGGCGGCTATGTGCTGTTGGCCATTCTGTTGATGATGGCGCTGATGATTATCGCCGCCACCGTCGAAGCTCCGCGGGTGGTGCAGCAAATGAAGCGTGACCGTGAGCAGGAGATGATCCATCGCGGCACCGAGTACGCGCGCGCCATCAAGAAGTTCTACAAGAAGTTTGGCCGCTATCCCACCAATCTCGACGATCTCGACAAAGGCCAGATTCGCTTCCTGCGCAAGCGTTACAAGGACCCGCTTACCAAAGACGGCAAGTGGACGCTGCTGCACTACGGCGACATCCAGGTGCTGACCAATCCCAACGCACCTGGAACGCCTGCCACCGCGCTGGGCTCGCCAGGCGCGGCGCCGGGTGGTGCGGCCTTCAGCAACGGTCCCGGCTCGGACGGGAGTGGTTCTCTGTTCTCGAGTAGTCCTGTCCAGTCTCCGCAGTACGTGAACGGTCCCAATTCGGAGGGCGGCGGTAGTACGTTTGGGGGAAGTCCTCCCCAAGGCCAGCAATATACCAACGGCTCGGGTTCGGACGGCGGCGGGAGTATTTTTGGTGGAGGTCCCACTGGGGCACAGCCAGGCAACAGTCTAGGGACCAGTCCGTTTGCCGGTAGCGCCAACGGACAGACTGGTGCTCCGGGCTCGTCGAGCTCTGCGGGCGGCAATCAGACGTTTGGCGGTGGCGCAATTGTCGGTGTTGCCAGCTTGAGCAAAGATCCCACGATTCGCATTTACAACAAGAAGAAGAAATACAACGAGTGGCAGTTCATCTATGATCCCATGTCTGACCAGCTAAATGTTTTGCTGCGCGGTCCGTACCAGCCACCCACTTTCGGCGGAGCGCAGGTGGGAATTCCAGCCGGGCAGATGAATGGCCAGCAGCAAAGCCCATTCGGCCAGCAACCGGGTAATACTCCCCAGCAGACTGCACCGGGACAACGCGGCCCGGGAAGCATGTTCCCACCCGATCAGAATCAGCAGCCACAGTAGTAGGGCGGGGGCCATCGTCGCTCGCGATTCGCCGTTTCCAACCTGGCCTTGCCGGCAACCAGCCGATTACGGCTAAAATCATGGCAGCCACTTCGAGCGGAGTTTCCGATTCCGATGATAGCCGCGGTCCTTACCGAACCCCAGGATATTTCCAANNGCTTGCGGGGTTTGCCGCACCGACCTGCATATTGTGGAGGGCGAACTTCCTGCGCGGCGGGAGCACCTGATTCCCGGACATCAGATCGTCGGTGACGTCGTGGAAGGCGCCACCGCGGAGCTGGCGACTGGCGCCCGCGTTGGAGTCTCCTGGATTGGCGGCATTGACGGAACGTGTTGGTACTGCCGCCGAAGCATGGAGAACCTTTGCGATGCTCCTGTCTTCACTGGCTATACGGTAGATGGCGGTTACGCGGAATACGCGCTGGCGCGGGCCGATTTCGGCTTTCCGCTTCCGGCGGGGCTCGACGACTTGCATGCCGCGCCGCTGCTCTGTGCCGGCATCATTGGTTTTCGCAGTTTGCGGGTTGCCGGAGTGGAACCCGGCGAACGCGTGGGACTATTCGGATTTGGCGCGTCGGCCCATCTCGCAATCGAGGTTCTGCACGCGTGGAACTGTGGCGTGTACGTTTCGACGCGAGGGGCCTCGCATCGCCAACTGGCAAAGTCACTCGGGGCCACATGGGTGGGAACGGAAACGGAAAGGCCGCCCGTTGAACTCGACCGGGCCATCACCTTCGCGCCCAGCGGAGACGTGGTGATCGCTGCCTTGGCCAGTTTGCGCAAGGGTGGAATTGTCGCCATCAACGCGATCCATCTCGATCACATCCCCCAGTTCGACTATGACCATCTGCTCTGGGGCGAGCGCCAGATTCGCAGTGTCACCAACATGACGCGCGCCGATGCCCGCGACTTCCTCAAGATTGCCGCCGAGATCAACCTTCATCCCAAGAGTACGCAGTTTCCGCTGAGTCAGGCCAACGAAGCGCTGCTGGCGATCAAGAACGATTCCATCGACGGCGCAGCGGTCATCGTTCCGTGAGCCAGGCGTTGTCTTCGACCGGAGTTGTGAAATCTCGCGTGATATAGCCGAGGCATACTGTGCATTGACAGCCAGAAGCTCCAGCGTAGACTGTTCCTGTTTGGTTGTAGATTAGCCAGATAGTTAGAGCTGCGGAGGAAAGGTATGGCCAAGCGCAAGACGGTGATGATGGGCGTTGTTCTTCTGGCGTTGTCGACGGGCGCCATTGCCGTCCAAGCCCAATGGGTGATGGTGGCGCGCGCCGTCTCCGGGCGTGTAGAACAAATGAGCGATCGTTCGAAGGATGGCTCCGGCTTCGACGTCGCCACCGTGGTCCTGGAAGCCAATGCCGACAAGGTGTACCAGACCGCGATCAAGAACCTGTCGGCACGAGCTGATGTCACCATAACCAAGCAGGACGCGAAGAAGCGGAGGGTGCAATTCACCAACGGCCAACAAGTGGCCAGTTTGCAGGCCACGCCCCTGGGCGACAAGATCACGCAGTTGGTGGTGGCCTCGAATCTGCCGCCGCAGATGGGCTCCAACTCGACCGTGGTCCAAGGAGTGCTCAAGGTCTGCAAAGAGATGAACGTCGAGTGCACGCTCGCCGACCAGTGAGCAGGAAGTGGATAGTGG
>PLYW01000003.1 GCA_003151875.1 Acidobacteriaceae bacterium | reverse complement strand
TCAACGCAGGGTACGAATCATTGGCCGCCTGCAGTAAAACGTCGATGGCACGCTGGCGCTGTTTGTTTTGCCAATAGAAATCTGCAGTCGCGCGGACCACTCCCAGTATCTTCGGATTCTCGCGATAGAGGGCCTCAATGTTTCGCTGCGCCTGTTGTAGGTCCTTCTTCTCTTCATAGAAGCGGACCAGCGAGTAGTGCAGCTCAAGCTTGCGAATGGGGTCGGTCGTGACCGCAGCCTGCTTCTCCAGGACTTTTTGCCGCAGGGCCTGCAGGCCCCTTTGTTGCGCGGTCCCATCCAGCCATTCCAGGATTTCCAGCGAACTGGTGCGCTCGCCGATTGCGGCCAGCGTTTGCTCCACATCCTTCGGACGGTTTTGCACGTCGAGCACGGCGAGTCGCAGTTTGATGGCCTCGATGCTGGGCGAGCTTCCATCGGTCAAGGATGCCGTCGCCCGATCGGCTTCCTCCCGCAAACTCTTGCGGCGGGCGAGATCGAGGAGGCGGTTGTACGGCAGCGAGCCTTCGTGCTGCTGCAATGCGCCGCGCACGTATTCCGCAATGGCCAGGGAGAATTTGCGCTCACCTTCGTAGATCGCGCCCTCCTCGTATGCGTATAACGATGGGTCGTCGAGTTTGGCGCGGCCTTCGTTCAGCAGTTTCAGCGCGGTATCAAAATCGTAGTAATCCCAATAAATGGTTGCGGCGTCCAGATAGGCCTGGGATTCACCGGGACGGACCTGCGTGATGCGGTTCCAGTAAGGTGCTGCGCGGTCGAACAACTCGCGGTCGGCGAATATGTCGCCAATGCGGGCCAGGGTGTCGCGGTTGCCGGGATCAGCGCTGTAGAGGTTCTCCTCGATCTTGACCGCCAGTTCCGTGTCGCGCGGATCAAAGGCCGCGAGTGAGCGCTGGACGGCGGAGGCCCGGCGTCCCAATTCAAAGTCTGCTGGATACTCTTGGGCCAGCGCATTCATCACCGGCGCAGCTTCTTCGAAGTGAGACTCCCAGAACTTGGCTTCGCCGAAAAATCGGGCTGCGACCGGATTGCCGCCGGCTAAATCATTCCAATGCTCCTGTTGCGCGGCAGCCTCTGACTTTTGAAGGCCGGTGAGCTCCCGTTGAAGCTGTCCGGTGCGCGACAAGTACTCGAAATATCGGTTCCGCAGGTCTTCGGATTCCCACCAGTGCTGGCGAATCAGACTCTCCCATTGCGTAGAGTTATACCGCTGATATGCGCTCAGCAAGTTGCGAACGAAGAGCAGGTCGTGCGGAAATCTTGCGAGAGCGAATTCGTTGAGGCGCGTGTAGTAGTCGCGGCCGCTCCCGACATTGGAGAAATAACTCTCAAGCTCGGTGCCCGAGAATATCTCGATGACCCGTTGGCTCAGTTCCAAGAAGTCGGAATTACGCCGGTACCGCAGGTAGAAGCGTGCCAGTTTGTGGTACCAGGAACGATCGGGAAACTGCTTTATGGCGCGCTCGTAAACCTGTTCCTGCTCCTGCCCCAGCCGGTTCTGTTCCAGAAATTGCGCGAGCCGCTCGTACAGTCCGGGATCATTGGGATTGCGATCGACTTCCTTGCGCAACACCGCCAACGCCTCGGGCACTTGCTTCATTGATACGAGCCGCGACAAGTATCGCTCAAGATATTCCGAATACCACGCCTGCGCGCTCTTCTGGGCATTCACGACCGCAGACGACTCGGTTGAGAATGCCCGATGCTCCCCGGGCGCGGTGCTCTCACTTTGCTCGGACTCGCCTTGCGCCTCGGCTTGGGCGAGGGTCGATGGTTCGGCGTGCACATAGCGATCAAAGGTATGCTGCTCGCTCGTCTTCGCCCCGAGTGGGACACCATCCGCGCGCTTGGCGAGTTCTGCAAGCTCGGTGTCGTAGAGTGCGAATTCCTCCTGCGTGCGGTTTTCGCGGGCGTAAGCGTCGGCAAGCAGCAACCCAACCTGCTCGCGATTGGGCGCGCTGGGAAACGCCTGCATGAACTGCTGGCCTTCGCGGATCACGGCCCCGCTTTCACCATAGGCCGAGTAGGTTTCGATCAGCCGTCCGCGAAGCCCGGCCCGCAGCTTTGAATTGGGGAAGCGCGCCTCGAACAGGCGAATCAGTTGTGTCGCCTCCGCGCGATGGAAATACGGGACTGCCCGGCGCTCTTCGTCTGAATAAGCGTAGGCGGGGGATGTCGTGTTCATGATCAGCGACAGAATGCCGTTGAGGAACCCGGGTCCGCGGTCCATCGAGCCAATGTCGCGATACATCGAGAGCTCGCCGCTGCCGAGGCGCACACCCTGCTCAGGAGCATCCAGTAAAACGTTGATCAGCCCAGCGAGCGCCAGTTCCGGCGCGTTCGCCTGGTCGTTGGTGTTGTAGAGCGCGTAATAATAGCGGGCGGCTTCGGGATAGTTCCTGACGCCTTCATTCAGCTTTGCCAGCGTGTAGAGTTCCTGCGAATTCCATTTCGCGTTGCGCTTCTCCTTGCCGAGGCGATACTGGGTCAGGGCCAGTTCCGCTGCGTCGATCCGTCCCTGCCGCTGATAAAAGTAGAAGATGCGCGCGGCTGAGTTCAGGTCGTCGGGATTGCGCTCCAGAGCGGTGCGGGCCTGGTCCAGATACTTCCGCAGCGAGCGCGTCTCTGTCATCAGCGCGAAATAGCTGTCGATCAACTCCTGCGGCCACAGCGGCTGAAACTGGGTGTCGTAGATCGCCAGCCCCTGCTCGATCGATCCTCGCTTGTACGCCAGCAGCGCCCGGAACTTGACCGGAAGGACTTCATCCTGGGGTGCGGCCGCATGATATCGAGCAATCAGCTTTTCAGCCTCGTCGAAAGACTTCTGGTCCACGAGGAACTGGAAGTAGCGGGTGTAAACACCGCGGTCTGCGGGATAGCGATCCAGCCAAGCACGGTAGGTTTGGTCGGAGACATCGCTTGCTAACGCGTTTTCGCCAATGATCCTGAAGATGCGTTCGAAGGCCAGCCACGACCGCTGCTGTTCCGCGGGCGTGCGTTTCTCTGCCGGAGATGAGAGGGCGCGGCCAATCACGTCGAGAGCCGCGATCTCATCCGCCGGACGCAGCCTCCGTCCATAGAAGTCTGCCAGCGAGGATTGCGCCTCAATGCGATCCGCTGCGGCCTGCGTGTATCTCTTCCAGTCTGCCTCTGCCGCCGAGAAATCCAGCGCCGCTTCCTCGTTGAGAGCGCGAAGCGAATACAGTTCGGCAGTGGGCTGCTGCTTGATCAGTTCGCTCAGCAGCGGAGTCGCCTCCCGCGGAGGCCGAAGCCCGAGTACCTTGCTGACCGGCATGGGCATCCAGCGATAGAGCGCGGCTTCCACGGCCGAGCCGGCCTCGGCGTTTCTCCATGCAGCTGTCGCCCGACCAGCGGTCACGATGAGGGGAACCAGCAGCAATCCGGCGCAGCAGGGCCAAAAGACGCGGACGAAGTTGGCGAGGGATGGGTTACGGAAGCACTTCAATTTGCACCTCCTGCGTCCCAATGTTGTGGGCAACGTCTTCGGCGATAACCGTCAGCCGGTACGTTCCGGCGGGAAGGTCAGAGGGAATCTGCAGGTCTCCAGTGTTCGCGCTCGCCTGCTGGTTCCAGCGCAGACTGACGGGCGCGGCCCCTTCCAGCCGCGCGGTCAGGGTGCGCGTACTCGCGGTGGCGTTCACCTTCAGCGGAATCGTCTCGCCGCGGTGATAGCGGCGTCCATCGAGTCGAATGTTGACCACGGGAGGCTTGCTGGCAATGACAAACGTCTTCGATTCGCGATAGGTGTGTCCCGCTTTGTCGCGCAGGACGAGGCCAACGCTATAGGTGCCGTCTTGCATATCGTCCGGGGCGAGAAAGCGCGTCTGCCATACATCCTCGTTGTCGAGATAGCGCAGGCGTTTGGTCAATCCGAA
>PLYW01000233.1 GCA_003151875.1 Acidobacteriaceae bacterium | reverse complement strand
TGGTGGCTACCGATTTCACTTTGTTGTCCAGCACCACCGCCAGCTTGTCGCCTACGTGGGCCGCGGTAAACGCGGCGAAGCGCCGTCCGCCGTCTCCGGTCAGGGTGAAATTGACATCGGGACGGCCATTCTCATCGCGGCCGGCATCGGCGGAACGCAGATCGGCGCCGCTCACCGCCGACGAGCGGCTGATGAGCCAGTACACCTCAGCAGCTTCCTCGGGATTCTGCGCGTGCGGAGTGGTGCCTTTCATCAGGAGGGTGTCGGGCGGAAGCACGCCGCCGTTGTCCTGCATGGCCGCCTGCTCGTTGGGATAGGGCCCCTTGACCGCCTGCCGGATCTCCAGCATGGCGGTGGACTGCATGATCTCTTTCACGCGCGCCGGATCGTCCACGCCCGGCAATTGCACCAGGATCTGATAGTCGCCCAGTCCGTGCTCCTGGATCACCGGCTCGGAGACGCCGAGCTGGTCGATTCGGTTGCGGATGGTTTCGATTGCCTGCTGCACCGCTTTCTTCCGGGTGTCGTTGGCCACCGAGTTCTTCATGGCCAGGGTGTAGCCGTTCTCGGCGCCCGAGGCGAGATCGTAGTCGCCCAGTTTCTCGTTGACGATGCGCCGCAGCTCGGAGGACGATTCCGGCGGCACGCCCTTGATCTGGACCAGCTCAGGGTGGTTTTGCGGGTCGGGCTTGGAGATTTCTCCGAAGGCGACATTGGCGCTCTTGAGGGCGTCCTTCAGGCGCTCGACCGCACGGTCGCTGTCGGCGTTGATGGCGTCGTTCACCTGCACCTGCAGAATCAGGTGGGTGCCGCCCTTCAGGTCAAGGCCCAGGTGGATGCGCTTCTGCACCGCAGATCGCAGCCCTTCGCCCGTGAAACTGCCGGGGATGCCGATGATGCCGAAGAGAAAGAAGATCAGCACCGCAACGATCAAAACTGTTTTGAGGAGGAGATTCTTATTCATGAGAGGCTGCAACCCTTAGGACTTGGCATGGTCCTCCGCGGTCGTCAAGGTGACGATGGAGGAACGGGCAACTTCAATCTTAATGTTGTCCGGGGGAACCCGCAGGACGACCCCATCATCCTTCACGGACATAATAACGCCAATGAGGCCGCCGCTGGTGACTACCCGGTCGCCGGACTTGATTTGCTGCAGCATCGCCTGCCATTTCTTCTGCTTGCGCTGCTGCGGCATGATCAAAAGAACATAGAAGATGGCGAAGATGGCAACCATCATCAGGATCGGGGCCGAGCCGCCGATGCCCTGCGCGAACATACCTGCCAGTGTGGCCATTTTGCTTTCGACTTTCCAGAAACCTTAGGGGCCAAGCCCCAACTATTATGAACCGCCTGGATGCTGGCCCGAAGGCCCGCACCACCCGAACGTCGCTCTTCAGCAACCTGTTCAGCCAGCCAGAGGAGAGCCCTGACCTTCTATGGTATCGCGCTTTTGCCGGGGACCTGAACAGCGAAGGCTGCTAAGGAACACTCAAATGCGGTGGCCGGACGCCAGAAAGAAAATTCGCGACTTCCCCAAGTATTATAGCTTGCCGCACCTTACGCATGGTGTCAAGGTAATATGCCAGATTGTGGACGGTGTTCAGCACCTGCGCAAGCAGCTCGTTGGAGGCATACAAGTGCCGCAGGTAGGCCCGTGAGTAGCGCGCGCAGACCCGGCAAGCGCAGTTGGGGTCGAGCGGACCCTCATCGGTGGCGTAGCGCGCGTTCTTGATGGCAAGCCGACCTTCCGAGGTGAAGAGCAGCCCGTGACGCGCCGCGCGCGTGGGCAGCACGCAGTCCATCATGTCCACACCCATGGCGACGTAATGCACAATCTCTTCCGGAGTGCCCACCCCCATCAGGTAGCGCGGCTTGTCTTCCGGCAGGAACCGCATGGCTGCGTCCACCATTTCGTAGGTCATGGAGCGCGGCTCGCCAACGCTTAAGCCGCCAATCGCGTAACCGGGAAAATCGAGTTCCACGGTCCGCTGTGCCGATTGGCGGCGCACGTCGGGAAACATGCCACCTTGCACGATGCCGAACAGCGTCTGCGTTTCACCTCCGCTTTGAAGGGGCACGGCTTCAGCCGTGCCGTTTAGCTCCCCATTAAATTCTTTCGCGGACTTCAGTCCGCGCGTAAACCACGGCACCTCACTCTTGTGGTCCTCGAAATACTGCTTGCTGCGCGCCGCCCAGCGCAGCGTCATCTCCATGGACGCCTGAGTGTGCGCATACTCCGCCGGATGTTCGGTGCATTCGTCGAAAGCCATAATGATGTCGGCGCCCAGTCCGATCTGGGCGGCAATGGCGCTCTCCGGACTGAAAAAATGCGAGGAGCCGTCGAGGTGCGAGCGGAAGGCCACGCCCTCTTCGGTGACCTTGCGCAGATCGCTGAGGCTGAATACCTGAAAGCCGCCGGAGTCGGTGAGGATGGGGTGGTCCCACGCCATGAACTTCTGCACCCCGCCCAGCTGCCGCACAGTCTCGACGCCGGGCCGCAAATAAAGATGGTAGGTGTTGTTCAACAGGATCTGGACACCGAGCTCTTCCAGCGTGTCCTGCGGCACTCCCTTGACCGTCGCCAGCGTTCCCACCGGCATAAAGACTGGGGTCTGGACCTCACCGTGCGGAGTGAAGAAGCGTCCGGCGCGGGCGGCGCCATCGCGGGCTTCGACCTGGAAGCGGAAAGGCATCGCAGACGATTGTAATCGGATCACCACAGAGGCACGGAGGCACAGAGAAATCAGCCGTGCTGGTGGGGGATGGCACACCGTCGGGAGTGCTCCCGATGACAAATCGTTCCACGGTGTCGCGAACGGGCGAGACGGGTGTACTATGGCGCCGTTTTCGAGATCAAAAAGGAAATTCCGGGTTAAGCTCTCTCCGCTATGTTAACGCCAAAACAACAGCTGATCCTCGTCCTCGTGCTCATGGTGGTGTTTTTCGCGGTGGTTCGTTTTCTCACAATGACACGTAGCCCATTTATCGAAAGGGCACTGCGCTTGCCGAACAGCGAGGCATCGAATAGCAACTTCAGCCACTACCAGCCGCTGAGTTCCGCAGACTACCCGCGCACCTATCGCATGTCTCTGGTCTGGAGAGCTTTTAACCTGATATTTGGGTTCGCTTTCATCAGCTTCGGAGCCTCCACTTTACGGTCCGCGCTGGCGGGACCTCAAGTGGATGTGTTCTGGTTTGTGTGGGGCATTTTCTTCCCCATTGTCGGGATATTGGCGATGCTGCAAGACCTCAAATATCGTGTAGTCCTGTTTGCGGACCGCATTGAAGTTCAGAATTTGGTTTCTACACGAGTGTTGCGGCGTGACGAGATTCTAGGCCGGCGTTTGTTGCAGTACAAAGGTCCTCCAAGCATACTGCTGGTGCCGCGAAGCGCGCAGCGGCCACTGGGAGTACGACTTGTGCTGAAGACCGACTCAGCGTTCTGGGAGTGGATGGACACGGTACCTGATCTGGATGCTCAGGATCATCTGTGATGGAGGCCTGGCGTGCCCACGCTAAAGCAAAATCACATTCCGCGATCAGGCGTGATACTTAAGGCCAGGTAGTTCCACCGCGGAGGACACGGAGCACCAGAATCTGTTTGAGGTTTCAGGCAAATGTTGAACTGGCTGGCAGGAGTCTTGTAAGAGAGCATTTTCTGAGCTGTTACACCACAAGAAGGCACAGATGGCATCGGGAAATCAGAATGACTCCGTGCCCTCCGTGCCTCCGTGGTGAAAAACTCGCTTGATTTGCGTCACGCGGCGCGAGTCTTAGTGACCTCATGTTGCCCGGGCTTGTAGTGGCCCGGCTCGGAGCGGAAAGAGATGGCAAAGCGGTTCCACGCGTTGATGGCGACCACCGCCAGCGTCAGCTTGGCCAGTTCTTCCTCGGAGAAATGCTGGCGTGCCAGGGCGAACACATCATCGGGCACGTGGGTTTCACTCACCTTGGTCACCGACTCGGCCCAGGCGAACGCGGCGCGCTCGCGGTCGCTGTATCCGGGCGACTCGGCCCACACACTGACCAGGTCAATGCGCAGATCGGTTTCGCCCATCGCCCGCAGGTCTTTGCTGTGCATGTCAATGCAATAGGCGCAGCCGTTGATGCGCGACACCAGCAGATAAACCAGGTTTAGCAAGTTCGGTTCGAGGCCGCTGTGGGTGACGTGCGCCGACAAGTCGGTCATGGCTTTGGTTACGTCTTTGGGAGCGTCCAAGTAGTTCATTCTGGCTGTCACAAGTTCACCTCGCAATTGAGTTAGGTATTTTTCTCTCCCCTTAGTGACTACCTTGGCGAGACAAAAGTATGGCGAAAAACTGCTCTTTTCAATTCGCAAGAATGGGCTGGGGAAACTTTGCCGGATCTCAGCAAGGGAGGTCATGAAAGTAGTGTCGCCGCTTTGGGAGACCATCTCGCGGCGAGTGCTGAGGTCGCTTACATTGCGGCAGGTTGGAGACTCATTGCATACTGCGAGCATGGGAATGAAAGGCCTTGTGCTGTCAGGCAGGCACGTTCGACTCGAACCGCTTGAGCACCGCCACGTCGACGGCTTGGCTGCCGCTTCGGCGGCGGACCCCTCCCTCTATCAATGGAGTCCCGTCCCCCAGGGCGAGGTTGAGACCACCAGCTATGTCGATACCGCCCTGGCTTGGCGGGACGCCGGCAGCGCGGTGCCGTTCGCAATCGTTCGTCTGGATGACGGTGTCGTCATCGGCTCTACCCGCTTCTTTAACTTGGAGCGATGGGCGTGGCCGCCGGGCCATCCGCGATATGGCTGTGTCCTCGACGCCTGCGAGATCGGCTACACGTGGCTGACCCGCTCGGCAATTCGGACCGCGGCCAACACCGAGACCAAGCTGCTCATGCTGGCCCATGCGTTTGAAACGCGGCAACTGCTGCGGGTCTGCTTGCACACGGACGTGCGCAATCAGCGTTCACGCGCGGCCATCGAACGCATCGGCGGGAAGTTCGAGGGGGTACTCCGGGCCCATCGGATGGCCGCCGACTACATCGCTCGCGACTCGGCTCGCTTTTCGATCGTGGCGGCGGAGTGGCCAGACGTGAAACGACGGCTGACCCAGCTTCTCGATCAAGCGTAATCGCGCCTTCCCTGCGTCGCATCGGTGCGGCATAATTGCGGTGGCACCTTCTAGGTCCGTGGCGCTAAGTGCCAAGTGCCAAATGCCAAGTGCTAGATGCTAACTGACACACAAAAAATATTTGACGGAGTTACGCTGCACGGCATGCCGGTGCACATCGAGCTGCAATGGCCGTTCCATTCCTCGGGTGGAGGCAGCGACTGGTACGTGCTGCATGGCGCGCTGCGTCTGGCCGACGGCGGTCCGCTGTACGCCGACATTGCGCTCAATCTGGCGCAGACCATTCGCGAGGTGCTGCCATCGCTCGACAGCGACCTGGCGTTCTGGCTCGCCATCAACACGGCGCGCAAGGCGCTCGACGATAAGCAATTGGAGTTGCTGAAGTCGAGTAAGCGGCAGCCGGTGCCGGTGTCGAGCCGCTGCTACAGCATTCGCGACAAGCACTTTCGCTTCTGGCAGGCCACGCCGCAACAGGTGGAAGAGTTTGTGGCGCGCAAAGTTTTCTGGTTGAGCGGCAGCCAGCGCGCGGCTGTGATGATCGCCGATCCGTGCGATGCGCAGTATCTGGGCGCCGCCGATCCCAACCTGGTGGACAAACTGCTGGCCGCGGCGACTGATCTGGCGGCGCGCGGCATGATCGAATTGGCCGGCGATTACGCTCGCGCGACCGATGGATTGCTGGCGCAAGCGCAGGCTTTTCATTCAGCCAAAGATCGCGCCTTGGAAGAGCTGCACGCCAAGCACGCCTTTGAGCGGGCGTAAGAAGGTGACCACGGACTTCTCCGCTAGAATAGATTTATGCGGCCGCAGCGGCGGCCAAGTGGGGTAGTTTGCCTTTGCAGCCGTCATCGTCATTCACCGAGACCTACGACGTAGTTGTGGTGGGCGCCGGGCACGCCGGTTGCGAAGCCGCCATGGCCGCGGCGCGCATGGGCCTGAAGACCGCGCTGTACACCCTTAATCTCGACCTGATCGCACAGATGTCGTGCAATCCCGCGGTCGGCGGCATCGCCAAGGGACATCTGGTGCGCGAGGTGGACGCCCTCGGCGGCATCATGGGCGAAGTGACGGACGCGGTCGGCATCCAGTTCCGCCTGCTGAACACGTCGCGCGGGCCGGCGGTTTGGTCTCCGCGAGCGCAGTGCGACAAGCAGCAGTACCGGCTGAAGATGCGCGAACTGCTGGAGTCGGAGCCCAACCTCCACATCAAGCAGGCGGAGGTGGTGGAGTTAGTTGTGGAGGAGTGCCGTGGGCTAAAGCCCACTCCCGGCGATGGGGAAGCTCTTAACGGCACGCCTGAAGGCGTGCCCCTTCAAAGTGCGGCGTCGAGCACAGCAACCGCAGATCCTTGGACTCGGACTGAAGTCCTCGCTGAGGATGACAATTTTGGCGGATCGGACTCTGGCGAAGAGCGAAAAGCGAAAAGCGAAGAGCGAGGAGAGCGCGCCGTCCGCGGTGTTCGCCTGCGCGACGGGCGCACCGTCTCCGCACAAGCCGTCATCATCACCACCGGGACATTTCTCAACGGGCTCATCCACTGCGGCGAGCAGCAGTATCCTGCGGGGCGCAGTGGTGAGCCCAACGCCGTTCTGCTCGGCGAATCGCTGAAGGCGCTCGGCCTGCGCGGCTGCCGCCTGAAGACCGGCACGCCGCCGCGTCTCGACGGGCGCAGCATCGACTGGTCGAAGTTCAAAGTGCAGCCGGGCGACGACGATCCTACGCCGTTCAGCTTCCGCACCCGGCGGGTGGCGCACCACGACAAGCAGGTGCCGTGCTATATCGCCTTCACCACCCCGGAGACGCACCGCATCATCCGCGAGAACGTGCACCGCTCGCCCATGTACAGCGGGCAAATCCACAGTATCGGCCCGCGATATTGCCCGTCGATTGAAGACAAGATCGTCAAGTTTCCCGACAAGGAAACCCACCAGCTCTTCCTCGAGCCCGAGGGCCTGAAGACCCACGAGATTTACGTCAACGGCATGAGCACCTCGCTGCCCATTGACGTGCAGCTCGCCATCATCAAGTCGATCCCCGGCCTGGAGAGCGCCGAGATGCTGCGCCCCGGTTATGCCATCGAGTACGACTCCATCGACCCGACCGAGCTGCAGCGCACGCTGGAGACCAAGAAGATCGCGCGCCTGTTTCTGGCCGGCCAGATCAATGGCACCAGCGGATACGAAGAAGCGGCGTGCCAGGGCATCATGGCGGGCATCAACGCGGCGCTGAAGGTAAAGGGCGAGCCGCCGCTGGTCCTCGACCGCACCGAGGCCTACACCGCCATCCTCATCGACGACCTCATCAGCAAGGGGACCAACGAGCCTTACCGCATGTTTACCTCGCGCGCTGAGTTCCGCCTGCACCTGCGCATCGACAACGCCG
>PLYW01000187.1 GCA_003151875.1 Acidobacteriaceae bacterium | reverse complement strand
ATCTGCGGTGGTCAAGTTCACTGCTGCGACTGGGGCACTCATGCGCTTAGTTGCCAGTCATCGTAGCATAGAGAAGATTGCAAAATACTCCTGTTAGAATAGGGTTTCCTGCAGGCCGCCTGATTGTGATGGAACGTCACGTTTGATTCTCTTGCGGCCCCTGAAACCTGTTCATGGCAACTACCCAAACTACGGCTCTTCCCGCGGCCACGTCCAGCAGCAACGCCGGCTTGCTGTTGCCGTCGTTCTCGCTGTGGTGGCGCGAAATCGTGCGCTTCTACCGGCAACGCGCACGCGTGGTGGGCGTCATCGCTTCGCCGCTGCTCTTCTGGCTTGTGATTGGCTCCGGCTTCGGCACCTCGTTTCGCTCCAACGGGACCGCGGGGGGCCAGCACTATCTCAACTATTTCTTTCCTGGCGCTCTCATCATGATTGTCCTCTTCACTGCCATCTTCACCATGATGTCGGTGATTGAGGACCGCAAGGAAGGCTTCCTGCTTTCCGTGCTGGTGGCGCCGGTGAGCCGCTCCGTGATCGTCCTGGGTAAGGTGCTCGGCGGCGCGACCCTGGCGACCGCGCAAGGACTGATTTTCCTGGTCTTCGCTCCCGCGCTGGGCGTGCATTTCACGCTCGCCAGTTTTGGACTGACCGTGCTGGCCATCTTCCTGGTGGCGTTTTCGCTGACCGCGCTGGGCTTCATCATCGCGTGGCCCATGGATTCAACCGCTGGGTTTCACGCCGTCATCAACCTGTTTCTCATTCCGCTGTGGCTGCTATCGGGATCGCTGTTTCCGCTCTCCGGCGCCTCCATCTGGATTCGTCTGCTGATGCGCATCAACCCACTAACCTACGGCACCGAGGCATTGCGCTCGCTGCTCTTCCCCGGATCGGCCTCAACTGGTCTTTCACTCGGCGCTAACTTCGCGGTGCTGGCTCTGTTCACCTTAATCATGTTCGCCTTCTCGTTCCTGGTGGCCAACCGCCGCACCACCAAACCTGTAGCCTGATGCCAGTAAGCCTGACCTTTTATCCGGCCCTCAATGCTGCCTTGAACGGCAGCAGCGCCGTATTGATCGGCTCTGGGCTCTATTTCATCAAGCGTGGCCGCCGCAACGCACACAAGCGGGTGATGATCGCGGCGTTCGTTACCTCCACGCTGTTCCTCATCTCGTACCTTTACTACCATCTCGTGCTGCGGGCCGGCATCACCCACTTTCAGGGGCGAGGGCTGTCGCGGCCGTTGTACTTCACCATCCTGATCTCGCACACTATCCTGGCCGTGGTGGTTGTGCCGTTCATCCTCGTCACTCTTGCGCGCGCGCTGAAGGGCAATTTCGTGCGCCACAAAGCCATCGCCCCATACACCTTCGCTATCTGGATGTACGTCTCGGTAACCGGTGTGGTGATCTACCTGATGCTGTACAAGATTTTTGTGAGNNCTCTGTGGTGAAAGAGCTACTTCCCTGCCGCCTCGCTCTGCGGCTTCCAGCGCAGGATCGGCTTGCGCGCTGCCATGGTTTCATCCAAGCGGGAGATGCGCGTGTAGTGCGGCGCTTCGAGGACGAACTCCGGATGCTCCTCGACCTCCTCGGCAATGTTCTTCATCGCGTCAATGAACATGTCGCACGATTCCTTCGACTCGCTCTCCGTCGGCTCGATCATCATTGCTCCGTGCACCACCAGCGGGAAGCTGACGGTGTAGGGATGGAAGCCGTAGTCAATCAGCCGCTTGGCGATGTCCCCGGTCTTAATCCCTTTTTGCGACTGGATGTGGTCGCTGAACACCACCTCGTGCATGGTCGGCGTTTTATACGGCAGATCGTAGCTGCCCTCCAACCCTTTGCGAATGTAGTTGGCGTTGAGCACGGCGTCTTCGGTCGTCTGCCGCAAACCGTCGGGACCGTTGGCCATGATGTACGCCAGCGCCCGGATGTGCATCCCAAAATTGCCGTAGAACATGCGTACGCGCCCAATGGACTGCGGCCGGTTGTAGTTGAAACCCAACGTGCCATCCGGCTTGGTGACAACCACCGGAGCAGGCAAAAAGGGTTCGAGAATCTTCTTGCACGCCACCGGCCCTGAGCCCGGTCCGCCTCCACCGTGCGGCGTGGAAAACGTCTTATGCAGGTTCAGGTGCATCACGTCGACACCGAAGTCGCCGGGACGCGTCTTGCCGACCAGCGCGTTCATGTTAGCGCCGTCCATATAAAGCAGCGCGCCTTTGGCGTGNNACCTGCGCCACCAGCGAGGCGATGTCCACCATGCCGGCGGCATTCGACTTGAGGTTCTCGACGGTGTATCCCGCCATCGCTGCCGTCGCCGGATTGGTGCCGTGCGCCGAGTCGGGAATCAGCACCTTCTTGCGCGGATTGCCCAGCGATTCCAGGTACGCCCGCACCAGCAGAATGCCGGTCAGCTCGCCATGCGCGCCGGCCGCGGGTTGCAAGGTGATCGCATCCATGCCGGTGATTTCGATAAGCTGCTCGCTCAGCATTTTCAGGATGCGCAGCGCGCCCTGCGAAATGCGCTCCGGCTGATAGGGATGCGCCTCCGCCAGCCCGGTCAGCCGCGCCACCGTCTCGTTCACCCGCGGGTTGTACTTCATGGTGCACGAGCCCAGCGGATACATGCCATGGTCCACGGCATAGTTCCAGGTGGAAAGGCGGGTGAAATGGCGGATGATTTCGATCTCGCTCACCTCGGGCATGTGGCCAAGGTCCTGGCGCGCCTGCGTGCCCAGGAGTTTTGCAGGATCGACCTCTGGCACATCGAGGGGCGGCAGTTGGTACGCCTTCTTGCCAGCCGACGACCGTTCGAACAGGAGCACTTCGTTCTGGCTGATGTGGGTGGTAGCTTTGCGGATCTTCTTATTCACAGCGCCACCTCCTTCGCAGCTGCGTCAATCGATGCCTTGGTCGTCGTCTCGGTGCAACACCACAGCGAGGCGTTCCCCAAGTCGGGATAAAATTTCTTCAGCGGAAAGCCCCCGACAATTCGCTGCCCCAGCAGTTTGTCATTGATGGCGTAGGGATCGGTTCTTGTCTGAACGACAAACTCGTTGAATCGCGGCGCGCCCTCAAACAGAACGGTTGCCCCGGCCTTCTTGAACTCGCCCGCCGCATAATGCGCCTTGGCGAGATTTTGCTTTGCCAAATCCTTCAGCCCCTCGCGGCCATAGACGGTCATGAAGATGCAGCACATCAGCGCGACCAGCCCCTGGTTGGTGCAGATGTTCGAGGTCGCCTTCTCGCGGCGGATGTGCTGCTCGCGCGTGGAGAGCGTCAGGACGAACCCGCGCTTGCCGTTGCGGTCCAAGGTCTGGCCGACCAGCCGCCCCGGCATCTGGCGCACAAACTTGTCTTTCGTGGCCATCACCCCGCAGTAAGGGCCGCCGAACCCGAGTGGCACGCCGAATGACTGCGCTTCCATGCTCACGATATCGGCTTCAACTGGCGGCTTGACGATGCCCAGCGAAACCGCTTCCGCGATGGAGACAATCAGCAGCGCTGCCTTCTTGTGCACGATGTCGGCGATCGCCGCAACATCTTCGATGGTGCCAAAGAAGTTTGGCGACTGGATTAGCACGCCGGCGGTTTCGTTATCGATACCTTTCTCGAGAGCGTTCAGGTCAACCCGTCCATTCTTCAGATACGCGACAGTCGAAATCGGCATACCCTGATAGCGCGCGTAAGTAGCGATGACCTCGCGGTACTCCGGATGCACGCTGCTGGCGACCACCGATTTGTGCCGGCCGGTCAGGCGCGCAGCCATCATCAGCGCTTCGGCGGCCCCGGTCGAGCCGTCGTACATGGAAGCGTTGGCCACGTCCATGCCGGTCAGCTCGCAAATCATCGACTGAAATTCAAAGATGGATTGCAGCGTCCCCTGCGCAATCTCCGGCTGGTAGGGCGTGTAGGCCGTGAAAAACTCGCCGCGCGAAACCAGCGAGTCGATGACCACCGGACGGTAGTGTGAGTACGCGCCCGCGCCAAGGAACGTGGCGTAACCTTGCGCGCTGCCGGTGGCGCACTCGCGGAAGAACTCCACGATCTCGCTTTCCGCGTAGGCGCGCGGAATCTTTAGATCGCCTTTGAGGCGATACTCGGGTGGAATGGCGGCAAACAGATCGTCGATGGACTTGACGCCGATCTCGCGCAGCATGACCTCGCGGTCGGATTCAGACTTAGGAAGATAGCGCATGGGTACCTGTAGCTTTCCTGGGCGAATAAATAATGAATGAAGAGTGCCAACTGCATAGAAATTTTGGCCTAGCAAATTAATTGCGATACATCAGACTGTCATCGACTTATCAGAATTGTCATCCCGAGCGAGGTCGCCGCGGCGCCCAAGTCGAGGGGACCTGCTTTCCGCCGGTACCGCGAAAATCCTCAATCGATAGTCGCAGGCCAAACCGCCTCAGTGCCCGCCTTCTTCGGCGACGTACTTCTCGTAATCGGCGGCTGACAGCAACCGGTTCGCCTCGCTCGGGTCCTTCAGCTTCAGTTTGACCATCCACGCCCCGTGAGCGTCTTTGTTCACCTGCTCGGGCGAAGTGTTAAGGGCTTCATTCACCTCGGTCACGGTCCCGGAAACCGGCGCAAAGATATCCGAAACCGCCTTCACCGATTCGACCGTGCCTAAGGTCTTGCCGGCGGTGAGCTCGCTCCCCACCTTCGGCAACTCCACAAACACGATGTCGCCGAGCGACTCCTGCGCGTGATCGGTGATGCCGATGGTTCCGGTGTTGCCTTCCACCTTCAGCCACTCATGTTCTTTGGTGTACTTGTAGTCCGCGGGATAAGCCATATGAATTGCCTCCTCAGCACTGCGTGCCTGCACGGGCGAAAATTTAATGCGAATTAAATCGTCTTCCTCGATTCAAGCGACTGCTACTCTACGGAAAAACCCGGACGGGACACAGTACACCTAAAAACCACGAGTCTCGTCCGCCGACGGTCCATAAATGGCCGGAACTTTTCCCTCGTTCAAGCGCAGATAAATACCAAGTTGCGCCCGGTGATGCACAATGTGGTTAAGAAACATTTGGCGGTACGCCAGGAAGCGGGAGCCGTCGAAGATGCTCTTACCCTGCATCAGAAGCTTCCAGTTCTGCTCCCATGCAAAATCAGGCGTGCCGAGAAGTGCGTTCCGTGTCTGCGCTGCACCTTCCTCGAGAACCCTGACCAGTTGGGCCGCCGATTCAAACGGCACAGGCTTGAAATTGGCCGTTGCAAAGTCCAACTCGGAAGTCGTCAAGAGGATGAGGCCGAAGCTGGCGAGTTGAGCTACGTGGGGCGCGAGTTTGCCCAGCGGCATAGACCTGGGGTGGGGTGCGAAATCCCGCTTGTCGAATGGAACGCATTCCAACGTTGTGCGCGTCTTCTTCATCTCTTCATCAAATTCCGGCAACAACANNAGGGGCACGTAGGCCAGCGCGATGTTCTTCTTCAGGAACGGCGCGTACGAACCGCTGGTGACGTAGCCGATCTCCTTGCCATTCAGATCGAGCACTTTGTAGCCGTCGCGCGGAATGCCGCGGTCCACCGACTCCAGTCCCACCAGCGTGCGCTTGATGCCGTCAGCCTTGGCGCGCTCCAGCGCCGCGCGGCCGGTGAAGTCGCCCTTCTCCATCTTGAGGAAGCGCTCCAGACCTGCCTCCCACACATTGATCGTGTCGGAGATCTCATGCCCGTAGAGCGGCAGCCGGCCTTCCAGGCGAAGGGTGTTGCGCGCGCCCAGCCCGCAAGGAACGATGCCGAATTCCTTGCCTGCTTCCATCACGGCGTACCAAACCCGGGCGCTGGTCGCCTCATCCGTGGGAACGTAAATCTCGAAGCCGTCTTCGGCAGTGTAACCGGTCCGCGCAATCAGGATGTTCGGCAGCCCGCAAACCGTGCCGTGCGTGAACCAATAGAACTTCACCTTGGACAGGTCCGCATCGGTCAGCTTTTGCAGCGTGTTCACGCCCTTCGGCCCCTGGATCGCGATCTGGGTGTAGTTGTCGCTCAGGTTCTCGGCCTTGCAGTCGAACTGGCGAGTGTTCTCGGTTACCCAGTTGACGTCCTTCTCGCGCGTGCCGGCGTTGATCACCAGCATGTAATCGTCTTCGCCCATACGATGCACAATCACGTCATCGACGAACGTCCCCTGCGGGTAGAGCATGGCCGAATAACGGCATTGGCCGATCGCCATCCCCGCGGCGTCGTTCATGGTGATGTGCTGCACGGCGGCGAGCGCCTGCGGCCCCGCGATGCGGATGTCGCCCATGTGGCTGACATCGAAAACTCCCACGCCGTTGCGGACCGCCAGGTGTTCCTTCATCAGCCCGCCCACGGGAGGATATTCCACCGGCATGTCCCAGCCGTTGAAATCGACCATCTTGGCGCCCATCTGGCGATGGACAGGATTCAAAGCAGTCTTGCGGACGGGCGTGGCCACCACGGTCTCTGAGGACAAGGGGGAATCCTTTGGCGCACAGATCGCGCAAATGAGGTTGGTCTAACTAAGTACGGTAACACGCGCCATTTGAGCGGTCAACGCAGGCAAAGCGTGTGCGAGTTGTGCGGCACAGGCTTGACTTGCACGCCGGAGCGGGCTTATGAGTAGGGCTGGTGGATCTCTACAGCGTATTGCAATACGTGTTGTTTGTGGCCATCGTCACCATCCTGGTGAAGCCCTTGGGCGGATACATGGAACGGGTCTTCTCCAGGAAACGCACCCTCCTTGATCGATTATGTCTCCCGGTTGAGCGGCTGATCTATCGCCTCACTATGGTCAATCCTGATGTGGAGATGACCTTCAAGCAGTACGCGACGTGTTTCGTACTCTTTAGCTTGGCTGGCACGCTTTTGCTGTATGCCATTCTCCGAATGCAGCATTTCCTTCCCTGGTATTTTCCCCGTTACCACACAACGCCGTTGT
>PLYW01000081.1 GCA_003151875.1 Acidobacteriaceae bacterium | reverse complement strand
AGCACAATCCTGATGTCGAGGGCCGAGGATTCAACCCGCTCCTTCATTTCATTGCGACCGTCAACCCCTTGGTTCATTTCATCCAGTATGGCGTTCACGACATGCGTGATCCCCATCCTCTATTCGACACTTCCTACTATCTGGAGAACAACCCTGATGTAGCCCGGGCAGGGCTAAACCCGCTGGTACATTTCCTTAAGCGGGGTGGGTTCCAAGGACGCGACCCCAGCGCTTTGTTCAACGTCTCACAATACCTGGAGAAGAATCCGGATGTAGCACACACCGGGATCAACCCACTGGTTCATTTCATCTTGCATGAACGGCGCGGTTCGACGTGCTCCTAGGAAGGGGCCGGTCTCGATTCGACCAAATCATCTCAGGTTATAGGTNNGGTCAGCGACCCAAGCTGTCTCGCCCCGGCGATAGCCGCGAACCAAGGGGATTACATTTACGCGGATTAGCGTCACTGCATGAGCAACGAACTCGATGTGTACAATGCGCATACACGGCGGTACGAATGGCGATTCAATTTCAGCGTGAAAGTCTGTTGTCGCGCTTCCAAAACCCCGGGAATGAGGCGTACTCGGAGCGTAAACTCCAGGTCCGTTTCGACCCACTGCTCGGCACCTCGGCCCGAATCGCTGAAGGCGTGAAGTTGCAAACCGGCGCTGACGCCGCGCTGGACTCATTTCGGGCGCCGGACCCGAATTGCCCTTTTTGCGCAGAACGCATCGACCAGGTAACGCCGCACATCGCCGGGGAAATCACTCCCGCTGGACGCATTCGGGTTGGCCAGACGGTGTTGTTTCCTAACCTGGTGCCGTACTCGAAATACGCCGCCGTCGCCGTGTTTACAACCCGCCACTGGTTGGACCTTCGCGATTTCACCCCCGCCCTGATCGCCGACAATCTGGCCGCCTCGCTTGAGTACATGCGCGCGGCCGCGAAGGTTCATGCGGATGCGCGGTTCGGCGCCTACAACATCAACTATCTCTATCCGTCCGGAGGCTCGCTGCCCCATCCCCATAGCCAGGTGTACGTCGATCCATTCCCGACATCGATGATGCGGATGCAGCATGCGTCGGTTGCGGCCTACTGGGACGCGAACGGGCGTTGTTTCTGGAATGACCTTGTGGCAGAAGAGACGGAACGCGCAGAACGCATGATCTCTCGCGACGGACCGATCGTTTGGATGACGCCTTTCGCGCCAATCGGCTTCAACGAGGTCCGCGCGGTTCTGTGCGAACGCGCAACCATCCTCGACCTTTCATCTGCCGATGTTCAAGCGCTTGCTTCGGGCATCAGCCAAGTACTCGCGTGGTATGACTCGATCGGCTACAACAGCTTCAATCTGGCACTGTATTCCGGCGAGTTGGGCAAGGATGGCGCAGATCGCGTGAACTTGACCATGGTCACACGCACCGCCATGATGCCGTTCTATCGCAGCGACTCAATGTACCTGGAGCGGCTTCATTGGGAAGCGGCCCTCGACCGTACCCCAGAGGAGGTAGCTGCGGACGTCCAGCAATACTTTCGCAGCGCGAGAGACGCGTAATCTGGATTTCATGTCTCGGCTTTTGGCAGCCTGAATGTGCCGGCGCGGGGGACGCGGGTGGGTATTCGAATGAAGGCGAACATTGATCTGGAGGGAGCGAAAGGTCAGGAGGAGTCGAGGGGAACTAGCGGACGATTACTTGGCGCGGGCGAGTGCTTCGGCCTTGCGAATGGCAGCCTCATGCAAATCGTAGGCTATGAGGGCCTTGCGGGCCCCTTCGCGGGCCCCGCTGGTACTCATTCGCTTCTCGGCTTCGGCGAAAACATCTTCCGCATCCTCATGGGCGTTGTACGCGTCGTCATCGGCTTCCTTCACCCGCCTGACTGCGGCCATAAGTTCGGAATCGATCTTCGGCGCGTCCGGCTTTCTTGCGAGCTTCGCTTTTTGCCGCGACTGTTTAACATCGCCGCTCTCTGTCACTAGCCGGTTGTAAGCAATCTTGAGATCGTCGCTCCAGGTGGTCTTGACCTTCATCTCGAAATCATCGAGGGCGGCCCTGGCTTTGTCGGCGATTTCCCGCACTCGCTTTTTTTCCAGCAGCCACGTCCAGACCCCCCACTCGATTCCTTCCNNATTGAAGAGGGGAAGCTATGTCCGTCTCCATCTACTCCTCGCTATCGGAGCGAAGATCGATCGGATTGGCTCGCCAGCAGGCCCTCCACGACAAACGCCCGCGCTTGCCCGCGTAGCCTTGTCGGCTACGCGGAGCAATGGTGTCCTTATGTTTGGAACTGGCGGTTCAGCTGATTCCGAAAGCGCAGCAAGCTACTGCTCGGACCAAACGCGGCAGCCGGCCGCCATCCTTACGCTACTTGCCCAGGATGTTCTTGCCAAACGAGAACTTCGTCCCCACCGTCAGGCGGACGGTGTTACGACCACCATTCAGTATGTTTGAGAAGAAATTATAGTGAACGAAATCGGTGGCAAAGCGAAGGCCGAAGTTCGGGGTGGCCTCCCAGGTGATACCGCCGCCAAGTCCGTAAAACACGACCGTGTCGGATCTCTTCAGATTCGTGCCCAGCAGGGCGCCGACAATCTCTTGGGTGATTGGGTCGCCCGGCTTGGCGGTGACGCTCGCATGCAGTGCCCCGAGTGCCGGACGCGCGAAGAGGGTCACCTTCCTCAGTCCGCGGTAATTAAATTGCGGCCCGGCCTCATACGTATAGATCGAGGCGTTGAAAGGGACCGCCAATTTGTATCCGGGCGGGAGCAACGGCAGAATAGGCGCTAGTTGCGCCAGCAGGGCCGGATTGAGGTTCTTGGGCAGCAGGTTACTGTTGCCAGCGCCATAGCTAAAATCGCCTCCAAGCGTCAGCCAACTGCGCACGTTGACGCCAAAGTCGCCGTCGAATCCGTTTTGGGTCAGGCTCAACGACGGCGTGTTGAAATAGGAATAGGCGCCAAAAGCGGTGAACTGCCTGATGTCGGTTTGTTGTGAGAAACAGGTGAGAGAAGTTAGAAGAACGAATAAGAACACGACGAACAGAATCCTGGGCCGCATGCTAAATCTCCTTTTGCTCGCCCTCAAGTTGGAGCAGGGCGGCCAATTACAAGTTTTCAGCGGATCGTAAACCGTGAGCGTTGCTTGACCTCACTGGCTCCGTCCCAACTGTGCCTCAATCCAGTTTGCGCCATGAAAGGAGCGGGATCAGTAACAAAATGAAATGTTTGTGGTTCGATTCCCAAATCGGAACTACGGCGGGCGGACACGGATTCTCGCTCTTATCACAACCGTTGTGTGATGGCGCTCGTTGGAAAATTCCGGGAAATGTGCTGCGGAGATACGGTCGCGCAGAGGTACGGCGCTCGCCCGTTCCTAGTCGACGGTGGTTGCTTGCGCCAGGCGATTGGCGATGATGGTGTAAGCGGATGCGTTAAAGGCCAACCCAATGTGCGTGCCGGAAACTTCAAAATCGCTTTTGGCATTGCCGGTGATGCAATACCGCCAATCCACCACGCCATCCTGTCGGGTGTAGATTGCCGTCTCAAACATGGAGCGGGGCATCTTGCGGCGCAGCGAAGCCAGAAAGTTGCAGGTGCAGCGTCCCGTGTAGCAGGTGGGCAGCACTCCCGGGCCGTGCTCTTTCAGAATTCGCTTGCGGACGGTTTCGGCCGCATTGAGGACCGTGCGATGTGCCACCGTTCCACGGAAGGGAGAGCCTAAGGTGATTACGGACGCGATATCGTCGGGCCTCTGGTTGGCTACGGAGCGGGCGATGATGCCGCCCAGGCTATGGCCGATGAGATGAATCTTGCGCTCGGTTGCGAGCAGTGCCTTTGCGATGTTCTCATTGAGCCGATGCTCGATGAGCAGATTTGGACATTCCGCATTCAGGCCAATGCCGGAAAAATAAGCATGGTAGCCAATTCGCCCGAGCCAGGAATGCAGTTGCTTCAGATAGGTGTCGGTACCCAGGAATCCCGGAACCAGGACAACTGCGGACCCATCGCCATGCGGTATGCCTAAACCATAGTAGACGGGGGAGCCGTGCAGGAGGAGCACCTCTGCCCCGAACAACGCTTCCTTCCAAATGGTAACGTCGGCCTCTACATAATCTTGTCGATAGCCGTAGTTGGGCGAGGCCATGGTTGATCAGGAGCCGTCGTTGTTCTTGAGTCTCCAGTTGTGGGCCCAAGACAAGCGAAGAGCAGATGCCCAAGAACCTACGCGGGCCCTTGGGCGCCACCCTCGGAGAGTTAGTGTAGCTGGAACTGTCAAGAGTTGCCAGAAATTTGTAGATTTTCTTGAAAGACGGGATGCCGGACTGGATGACTTTTCATTCAGGCAGATTGCGGAGACTGAACCGGCGTGCCGCAGCATCAGACTGCAGCACGCCAGAACAGCTTTCGACAACTCACGCACTAAAGCTCAGGTTCAGGCTGTGACGTGAACTGTCTTCATCTTGATCGTCCGTGGCTTCCGGCGCGCTGTTTTGCGGGCCGGCTTGTGGACGGGGGGACGCTTGGTAACGGTGTCGATTAAGGCCTTCTCTGCATCCACAAAATGCTTTACGTTGACACGGGTAAAGTCCGGCAGTTCCGTAAAAGCACTTGGTGAGATCATGTTCAGCGAGCGGTTGGTGGCTTTGAGGCCGGCATTCATCTGACGGCCGGCTACGTCCATCAGCTTCTTTTGCGCCTCCACAAAAGCATCGGTGGCGTGACGCGCCAACTCGGTGATCTCGGTTGCCTTCTTGGATCCGCCGTTCTTGCCTTCCGTGGCATTGGTGGACTCTTCCTTAATGACATCCAGGAACTTCTTCTGCGCGTGCACGAAAGTGTCGAAGCTTTCGCGAGCGGCCTCGACCAGGCCTTCGCCGTCATAAGGCTTGCCGGCCTTTACCGCGGTCAGCCAGGTGTACATCTGTTTGTTGGCGATCTTCAGCATCTCCTGGTGCATCTCGACAAAGGTGTCGAAACCGCGACGCATGAAGTCGGTAACGGCTACCGCGGTGGGGTAACCGCCAACCCGCTCTTTCATGCCGTTGGTGACCAACTCGTATTCCTTCTGGGCCAGGCTGAGGAGCAACTTCTGTCCTTCAATGAAGTTCGTCACTCCCTCGCCGGTCAGGTCGGTCAAAATCTCGGCCGGACAATAGGCGGGATCGTTCAGCCGCTCCCGCAGCATGTGCATGACATCCGCATTCTGACGCGTGATCAAATCCACCAGGATTCGTTGCGTGGCAAAGATATTCTCCACTCCCTGCTGCACCCATCCCGACAGCAAGGAAACAAAGGACGACTCCCGGGAGATGGCCGTGTTGAACTCCGACTTAACTGTTCTAGGCATAATGACCTCCGTTTTGCTGCATCGCAGCATCAAGTTAAACCTAGTATTCCTTGCGCTCCTTGTCAATCTAAAAGTACAATTATTTTGCACTGCAACAAGGAGGCGGCCCGTGAGCTCCGGCAAGGTCATCATCAAGAAGTACGCAAACCGCAGACTCTACGACACTTCTGGGAGCCGCTACATCAACCTGGAAGATATCGCGGCCCTAGTCCGAAACGGGAAAGACTTGCAAGTGGTCGATGCCAAGACCGGCGAGGACCTGACCCGTGTGACCTTGACCCAGATCATCGTGGAGGACGCCAAGGAGCAGCCAACCGGATTGCCGCTGGAACTGCTGCGGCAGCTCATCGTAGCGTCCGACCGCGTCGGCCAGGAATTTATCATGTGGTATCTGAAGTCGGCGTTCGATGCTTACCAAAAAGTGCAAAACACATTGGAAAGCCGTTTGACCGATGTGCAATCTGTGGCCCTCTCCCCGCTGCAAATGATGAAGAGATTCATCCCGAGAACGGCGACGGAAGAGGCAAACGAGCCCGGTGCAGAACTACAAGAGCTGCAAGAACTGCGCAAGCGCATCGCGGAGATGGAAGCCGGTCAGCGGAAACCCGAGAGACCGAAGCGGCCGAAAAAGCGCCGCCGCCGCACCTCGGCCTAGCCGGCTGCGGGCGAAATTGGTTCAAGATTGACGCCCGTTCCTTGACAATCGCATCCTGGCGGCTCACGATTCGCATTAGGCCAGACAGTTATGGCGCAGATTGCCAACATTGTGCAGCTGAAGCCTCGTACGCTGGCGGCTTTCGATGCGTACATCCGCGAGGCCGAAGCAGCTATGGAGCCGTCGTTGCATGGGCACGGCGCATTCCTGTGGTGTGACACCGATCCAAAAATAGCTCAGCAAGTGCGGCATGGAGACATCGCAGCGCAACTATGGTCAGGCGATGCGTCCGTCAAAGTGCCGAATGGCCTGATTCACGACTGGATCGCGGCCGCATTCATTCCGCGCGCGACCGTCGCTGCCACCCTCACCCTCATTCAGGATTACGACAACCACAAAAATGTTTACCAGCCCGACGTGATGGACTCAAAGCTGGTCTCTCATAGCGGCGACGATTTCCAGATCTTCCTGCGGCTGCTGAAAAAGAAAATCATCACTGTGGTGCTCGACACCGACCACGACGTGCATTATTCATCCGCAGGCGACGCTCGCTGGTGCTGCCGCTCTCATACCACGCGAATCGCCGAAGTGGACGATGCCGGCACGGAACAAGAAAAGGTGCTGCCCCCCGACACCGGATACGGATTCTTGTGGCGGCTGTATTCTTATTGGCGTTTTCAGGAGCGGGACGACGGCGTGTACATCGAGTGCCGCGCGATTTCACTGACCCGCGACATCCCCATTGGGCTGGGATGGGTGATTGAGCCGATTATCCGCAAGCTGCCGAAGGAATCGCTGATCCACACGCTGAAAGCCACCCGCGATGCGCTGGCCTCGGCATAACGGTCGGTCGTCGCTCCCACGATGGCCAAGCCGGGGCGTCTGATACAGACGGGAACTACATTTGGGCTGACAACGATTACACTATTAACCATGAATACTTTAATTCTTGCCGCTGTTGTCGTCATTGGCTTAAGCACTTTTCCGGCGCAGGCCTCCAGTCAAGAGTTTGGTCCTGCCAACCCTTTCTTCGCGCCCAGCACCCTGCCGTTTCAGGCGCCTCCTTTCGACAAGATCAAGGATGCGGATTATCAACCGGCGATGGAGGCGGGCATGGCCGAGCAACGCAAGGAGGTGCAGGCGATTGCGGACAACCCCGCGCCGCCGACCTTCGAGAACACCTTCGTCGCATTGGAAAAGAGCGGCCAGTTGTTACAGCGGGTCCTGGATCCGTTCTTCGCTGTGACCGCCGCGAATACCAATCCAGAGCTGCAGAAGGTGAGGGCAACCGAGGCGCCCAAACTCGCAGCTCACCAGGACGCAATCTTTCTCGACCCCAAGCTGTTTCAGCGGGTGGCGACGATCTACCAAGAGCGGCAGACGCTCAAGCTCGATCCGGAATCGCTGCGCCTGGTTGAGTATTCCTACGACCAGTTCGTGCACGCCGGGGCAAAGCTGAGCGATGCCGACAAGACCGAACTCAAGAAGCTGAACGGGGAATTAGCGACCCTTTCCGACGACTTCACGACCAAGCTGCTGGCGGCCACGAAAGCCGCCGCATACGTGACTACGGACAAAGCGGCGCTGGCCGGCCTTAGCGACGCGCAGATCGGTGCTGCGGCCGAGGCGGCGAAGAATCGCAAGGTGGACGGCTTCGTTCTGTCCCTGCAGAACACTACCCAGCAGCCCAATCTGGTCGCTTTGACGAATCGCGCCACCCGTGAGGCGCTTTTCTCGAATTCCTGGGGCCGCGCCGAACGTGGCGATGCCAACGATACGCGTGACATCATCGCCCGCATCGCACAGCTTCGCGCCCGGAAGGCCCAGCTGCTCGGGTTCCCCAACTTCGCTGCCTGGAACCTGCAAGACCAGATGGCCAAAACCCCGGAAGCGGCGCTGAAGTTCATGAACGCGTTGGTGCCGGCGGCAACAGCCAAGGCGGCCAGTGAAGCACAAGACATCCAGGGCGTGATTGACCAGCAGAAAGGCGGATTTAAAGTCCAGCCGTGGGACTGGGACTTCTACGCCGAGCAAGTACGCAAAGCCAAATACGATCTCGACGAGGAGCAAGTCAAGCCCTATTTCGAGCTCAACAATGTGCTCGAGAACGGTGTTTTCTACGCGGCCAACCAACTCTATGGACTGACCTTCAAGGAGCGCAAAGATCTTCCGGTCTATACCCCGGGCGTGCGCGTGTTCGAAGTTTTTGACGCCGACGGCAGTTCCATGGCGCTGTTTTACTGCGACTACTTCAAGCGCGACAACAAGCAAGGTGGCGCGTGGATGAACAACCTGGTGGACCAGTCCAAATTGCTGGGCACGCGCCCGGTTGTCAGTAACGTCGCCAATTTCGCCCCTCCCGCTCCTGGCGAGCCGGCCCTTATCACCGCGGATGATGTGCGCACGATGTTCCATGAATTTGGTCACGGGTTGCACGGCATGTTCGCTAACACCCAATTCCCCAGTCTTTCCGGCACCTCAACGGCGCGCGACTTTGTTGAGTTCCCATCGCAGTTCAATGAGCATTGGGCCACCTACCCGGCGGTTTTCCAGCATTACGCAAAGCACTACAAGACCGGCGCGCCCATGCCGGCCGAATTGTTGGCGAAGATCAAGAAGTCGGACACCTTTAACAAGGGCTACGACACAACGGAATTACTGGCAGCGGCCGAACTGGACATGATGTGGCACGCGCTTCCGGGGAGTGCTCCCATCGAGAAGCCGGACGCATTCGAAACCGAGGCGTTGCAGCAAACCCACTTGGCGGTCAGCTATGTGCCGCCACGCTACCGTTCCAGTTACTTCGCCCACATCTGGGGCAGCGGATATGCTGCCGGATACTATGCCTATCTGTGGACCCAGATGCTGGATGACGATGCTTTCCAATGGTTCGAAGACCACGGCGGCCTCACTCGCGCCAACGGCGACCGCTTCCGCAAGATGGTGTTATCACGGGGCAACACCGAGGAACTTGAGAAAATGTACGTCACGTGGCGCGGGGGTCAGCCCAGCATTGAACCGATGCTGAAGTATCACGGCCTTACGCAAGGCGGTGCGAAGTAAGCCGGGTGGCGCACCGCTTCAGCGGTGCATTTGAGAGTGGCGTCTGAATTCGGCTTTAGCCGCTGAGGTGACCAGAACCCTTGCCTCAGCGGCTAGAGTCTTGCCCTTTTTTGCAGCTTTCGTATGAACGCCTGAAAGGCGCGCTCCACCCAACACCGCTACAGGAACTCTGGAATTGCTCTAGCACTGGAGTTCACCCTGCCCACAGCGCTATCACGCGTGCGAATGCGTGGTGATGGTCTCCAGTCCGTGGGCGTTGGGGCCGGTCTCACGCTGACGCAGCAATAGGGCAAAGAGCAACGCCAAGAAGCCCAGAATCGAGAAGATCCACATTCCCAATGCGTAGCCGCCGAAATTGGTGGGCCCGGCATGGCTTATGTCGTTGGCCTTCCCGATCGCGAGATTGAAGATAAAGAAACCGATCTGCTGCAACAAGCTCATCAGCGCGTAGGCAGTACCCAGCCGCCGCTCATCCACGATGTAGGCGACGGAGGGCCACATCACCGCCGGGATCAGCGAGAACGCAATCCCCATCAGCGAGACCGGCACCAGCAGCGAAATGCTGCTGTAGGCGATCATCAGGTACACCGGCATCATCAGGAACGATCCGATGACCATGAGGCCGGCGCGCTTGCCGATGCGGTCGGCCAGCAGGCCGAAGAGCGGCGTGGCGATCATGGCAGAGAAGGGGAGCAGACTGTTCAACCAGCCCGCCTTTTGCTGGGCCACAGCGAAGGCCGCGGTCGAACTCGCGACCGCACCCATCTGCGATAGGTATTTGCTGGTGAACAGATCGATGGCAAATGTACGGAACGGAAAGATTCCGGAGTAGAAGGTGAAACACAACGCGACCACGTACCAGTACGAAGGATTGAATTTCAGCCCTTCGCGAAAGCTCAGCTTGTCCGGCTCGGTTGACTTGCCGAGGTGGTAGCGCGTCTCGGCGTAAGTCTCCTGCGCCCAGTACACCAGGGCGCCGATCACGGCCGTCGAGCCGACAACCACGGCCAGCACCAGGGGACGGTGCCAACTGGGCTGGGCATTGACGCCGTTGGGAAAGAAGGCGAACTTGGCCCAGGTCGGCGAATTGTCGGCTGCGATGGATGCGATTCGGGCAATCGTGAGATTGATGCCGAACGCGAAGCTCAGTTCCTTACCCTTGAACCACCGTGCCAGGGCAGTCGTGACCGCTACGATCTGCGATTCAGCGCCCAGCCCAACGACCGCACGGCCAGCGACCATCAGATAAAAATTGCCACTGAGGGACGTCAGCAGAGCTCCCAAAACAATGAGAGCTGAAAAGAGCATTAAAGATTTCTTGATTCCGAAGCGATCGATAAGGATGCCGCCGATCAACAGCGTCGCCACCGCCGCCACGCTGTAGCTGGCATTCAGCCAGCCGAACATGGAAGCGGAATAATTCAACTGCTGGAGGAATATCCGCTCCAGCGGGTTGATGCTGTCGTAAATGTAGTAATTGCCGAACATGGCCAGGCTGACGAAGATCAGCACTAGCCAGCGATACGACTTGCTCGGCTGCGGGCGGGTATCGACCAGGGTTTGCGATACAGACATTCAAGCGGCCTCGGGTAAGGTGAATGGAAAAGATATCAGAAGAAGCAATTAGCAACTAGCGATTAGCTGTTAGCCGTTAGCACTTAGCACTTAGCATTTAGCATTTAGCATTTAGCAATCAGCCCGAGGTGCTTCGTTCCAACTTCTACTGAAATACGGGGTGGTCGAGCCGAACGCGTCACCCTCTGGCAGGTTCTCGCTCGAGATGCTGAATGCTAGCCCCTGACCCCTAGCCCCCGCCTTACGACCCGATATAGCGCGCGTACAAGCTGCGCGCGATGGCCGTGTCGGTGGTGCCCTTGATGATGGCCCGGCCGTCGGGAAAGAGCGTCAGCTCGTAAGGATCGCGCCAGAATTTGAGAATGAACTCGCTGTGCCGCACCGCGCCGTGAGGTGAGAGGCGGCGGGTGAGTTCGTCGAAATCAACCGGCCGCTGTCGCTCATGGATCTGGACGGAATTGCGCCCGCACAGCGTGATGTGCGGCCGTCCTTCTCCAGCGAGGTGGACAAAATCGTGCTGGTCGCACGCCCGGCAGCCCTGCCGAGGTTTGGCGGTCTTGATCTCCGTGAAGTCGTTGCTCCACACGTCGTAAGACAGAAGCGTGCGCCGGACCTTGTCGCGGGCGCCGACCAGCAGCTTGATGGCTTCGGTGGAGGCGATTGAGGCGACAAAGTTCACCGCCGAATTCAGAATGCCCGCGGTGTCGCAAGTCTCGACCATGCCGTGGGGGGAATCAGGAAAGATACAGGCAAGGCACGCCGTCTCGGCGGGAAGGATGGTCATGGTGACCGCGTAGCTCGCTACAGCGGCGGCGTAGATCCACGGCAATTGTTTCCAGATGGCAAAGTCGTTGATCAGGTAGCGGGTTTCGAAATTGTCGGTGCCGTCGAGGATGAGGTCAACCTCGCTGAGCAAGGCTTCCACATTGGCGGGCGTCAGGTCCGCGGTGTGCGGCTCGACCGCAATCTCCGAGTTGAAAGCCTTGATTTTACGGGCCGCGGCGATGGCCTTGGGCAGCGACTCGGCAGCGTCGGCCTCGTCGAACAGCACCTGCCGTTGCAGATTGCTGGGCTCGACGTAATCGCGATCAATGATGTGCAGGTTGCCCACTCCGGCGCGGCAGAGCAGGGAAGCCATGGCGGAACCGGTAGCTCCACATCCCACAATGGCGATCCGCGCCGCCGCAAGCTTCTTCTGTCCCTGGGGCCCAATGGGTCGAAAGAGGATCTGGCGGGAATAGCGTTCGGCGAATTCCAACGACGGTACCTGCTCTGGGGAAGGCTTCCTTGTTTATTATAGGGATTCGAGATTAACTTCGCCGTGAGGACCGGATTCATGTTCGCCGGCATGGCACACCGGACTGGTCCCTGTCGGACGAGGCCCTCCGGGCAGGCGGAAGTGCTGAAGGTCAGAGTTTGACGGAGCCGATCACGCCATCATTCCATAAAATTGCGTTGTTCTGCGCCTGGCTGGTGCTGAGCGTGCCCTTGGCGTGGCCGCAAAACGGGCCCTTGACCACGGGCCAGAATCCTGACTCGGCGGATTCCCAGGTGCGGCCGCAAAACGGGCCTTTGACCACCGGTCAAAATCCCAGCCCAACGCCTTCTCCGGCCGATCTTCCCACGGCGCTTGGCGAACTGAGTAAGTACGAGGGCGTCAAAGTTCAGGCCATCGAGTTCCGCGGCATTAGGGGCACCAACCCGGAGATGCTCCGGCAATGGCTGGTGCAGAAAAGCGGTGAGCCGCTGGACCGCGACAAAATCCGCGCCAGTCTGCGGGTACTCTACGCCACCGGACGCTTCGCCACGCTGCAGGTTGAGGCCGAGACCAGTCAAAAGAACGGGTTGTCGCTGATCTTCGTGGCCACGGAGAACTACTTCAACGGCGGCGTCAACGTGGACGGAACGCCGCCCAAGACCAATCCCAAGCCCCACCAGTTAGTGGAATCCAGCAAGCTCGATCTGGGAGATACGTTCTCGCAGGCGAACGTGGATCGCTCCGTCGAACGCATGTTGAAGGTGATGGCCGACAACGGTTACTACAAAGCTACGATTACCTATGACCTCATTCCCCACGATGACACCCGGCAAATGGACATTGATTTCCATGTGGTTCCGGGGGAACTGGCGCGCGTGGGAGAGGTCACGATCGAAGGTGACACCGGCATTCCGCCCGACAAGGTCCGCAGCCTTACCAAGCTGAAGCCGGGCGACAAAGTGAAGCAGGAGCACGTCACCCGCGCCCTGGAGCGGCTACGTGAGAAGTATCAGAGGAATAATCATCTGGAGGCCCAAGTCTCGCTCATCGATCATCGCTACCATCCCGATACCAACCGTCTCGACTATGTCTTCAAAGCAAACGAGGGACCGACGGTGGCGATTACCGCCGAGGGCGCGAAGATCAGCAAACGGCAGTTAAGGAAGCTGGTTCCGGTTTACCAGGAGAACTCGGTTGATGACGACTTGCTGAACGAAGGACGCCGCAACCTGCGTGACTATCTGCAGACGCAAGGTTATTTCGACGCCACGCTGGAAGTGGAACGGCAGCCCTCGCCCGAGAAAAACCACCTCAACATCGTTTACAAGATTGATCCCGGGGTGCGGCACAAGCTGGCCGCGGTGCGGCTGGAGGGCAANNCGACGACGTGACCGTCATCAAGAACCTCTACCAGGCAAATGGGTTTCTGGATGTCAAGGTCGCCGCCGACCTGCGGGACAACTACCAGGGCCGGGAGGGCCAGATGGCGGTGGTGATTAAGATTGAGGAAGGCCGGCAAACGCTGGTGAATTCGTTGCAGGTGACGGGCAATCACAGCTTCCCGCGGGAGCGTTTGATGTCGTTAATGAGCGAAGTGGAGGGCCAGCCCTACAGTGAAGTCAACATCGCCAGCGATCGCGACGCTTTGACCTACTTTTATTACAATCACGGGTTTCCCAATGTGCAGTTTGAGGCGGCCGCATCGCCTGCCCCGGGCGAGCCGCAGCGCATGCAGGTGACGTACACCATCACCGAGGGGGAGCAGGTCTTCGTCGATCGCGTGTTGGTGAGTGGGCGAGAGTACACCCGGCCTTACATTGTGAATCGCCAGATGCGCATTGGCGACGGCGATCCGTTGAGCCAGGCCCGAATGGTGGATTCACAACGGCGGCTCTACGATCTCGGCCTCTTCAACCAGGTGGACATGGCAGTACAAAATCCGGATGGCCAGGCGCCTTCCAAGGATGTGCTTTTCAACCTGCAGGAGGCCAAGCGTTGGACCTTCCGCTACGGCGGCGGCATCGAGTTTGCCACCGGCAATATTCCCACCACCAACAACCCGCAAGGCAAAACCGGCGTCAGTCCCAACGGAGTGCTGGAAGTCACTCGCCTCAACATGTTCGGACGGGACCAGACGCTCACCATGCGGGCGCGGGCCGGTTTGCTGACCCGCCGTGCCTTGATTGGCTATGACGCACCCCGCCTTTTTCACCGCGAGAAGTGGCGCTTCAACGCCACCGTCTTCTACGACAATACGGCCGATGTGAATACCTTCACCTCGGAGCGGCTGGATGGGACCCTGCAGGCCGAGCAGAAATATAATCGAGCGATCACCCTGCTTTACCGGTTAAGTTATCAGCGCGTGTCGATCGATCCCAATAGCCTGGTCATCGATCCCACTCTGATCCCGTTGTATTCGAAACCGGTGCGGCTGGCCATTCCGAGTTTCACCTATGTGCGCGACACGCGCGACAATCCCATNNGATCTTGCATGCCTATGGCGTCAACAACTTCCTCAGTTTGCCACCCTCGGGACAGCTGCCGCCGGAGGCCACTTCCGTCCCCTTGCCCGAATTGTTTTTCGCGGGCGGCAGCAATTCGCTGCGCGGCTTCTCCATCAACCAGGCTGGGCCTCGCGACTTGGTTACCGGCTATCCCATAGGCGGCCAGGGACTGTTCGTCAACAACCTGGAAATTCGCACTCCTCCCGTGGCCTTGCCCTACGTCGGCGACAATCTGGGATTTGTTTTCTTCCACGATATGGGTAACGTGTTCGACACCGCAAACCATATCATCAGTGGGATGCTGCAATTCCGTCAGCCCTCGATCGCGAATTGCTCCGCGTCGACCAGCAAAGCAACCTGCAATTTTAGCTATAACCCCCAGGCCGTCGGCATGGGATTACGCTATAAGACACCGGTCGGGCCGGTGCGCCTCGACATTGGCTATAACATCAATCCGACGCGCTACCCAGTCCAGGAAAAGGGCACGGTGGAAACACTGCGTCATATCAATTTCTATTTCAGTATTGGACAGACATTTTGATGAAACGACTTTTCCATTTAACGATTGGCTTATTGTTCTTGCTGCCCACGGTTGTGCCTTTCGCCTGGGCGGGCGAAGTCATCGATGGAATCGTTGCCACCGTGGACCGCCAGCCTTTGTTCCAGAGCGATTGGGAAGAGGCGATCTGTTTCGAGGCATTTATGCAGCAGAAGCCTATTGCCCAGGTGACCCAGGCAGATCGGGTGAAGGCCTTGCAGCGTCTCATTGACCGCCAGTTATTGCAGGCGCAGATGGGCAACGAGACCTTCCTGCAACCGTCGCAAGATGACGTAGACAAGGATATCGCCAAACTCCGTGCGCAGGTTCCCAACGGTGACGACGATCGCAGCTGGCAGAAGTTGCTCGCCAACTACGGACTCACTCCGGTCACATTAAGGGCACACCTGCAGGCTGAGGTGCGAGTGATGAACCTCGTGGAGGTCCGTCTGCGCCCCCACGTGCACGTTCAGCCCGAGGAAATTGAGGCGTACTACAAGAGTCAGCTGCTGCCCGATTTGCAAAAAAATGGCGGCAAGGTAGCTTCTCTGGACGAAGTGGAACCCAGGATTCGCGAGCTGCTTGTCCAGCAGCGCATGGATGAAATGCTGGACGCGTGGTTGCATAACTTGCGTCAGCAGGCGGAGATACACAGCACCATACCGATCCCCGCCGAAACTGCGCCGGTCGAGCCCAACCGGGCCTCGGGCGCCAACTGAGAATGACCGCAGAAACCCAGCTTCGCCGTTCGCACACTCGCTTGTGGATTGAGGCCGCAATCGGCGTGGTGGTGTTGGCGGTCGCTATTGTCCTGGTGTGGTATGTGCGCAGCCCGCGGTTCGCGGATTTGGTGCGGCGCAAAACCATTGCCACATTGGAAGAGGCCACGGGTGGCCGCGTTGAGTTGCGTGCTTTTCGCTGGAACCTCTCCCAGCTCGAGTTCGACGCCGACGATCTGACCATCCACGGGTTGGAAGCTCCTGACCAGCAGCCGTACGCGCACGCTGACCGCGTCCATGTCCGGCTGCACATCATCTCCTTCGTGGAGAAGCGGATCAGCCTCAAGGAATTGACCCTGCACCGTCCTGTCGTGCACCTCATTGTGAATCCCACCGGGACGACTAACGCTCCGGAACCGAAACTGCGCCGCAATGCTACGCCGGCGCAGCAGCTGTTCGATCTGGCGATCGCCCGCCTCGATCTGCACAACGGCTTGTTGCTGGTGAATGACCGCTCGTTGCCGCTTGATTTCGCCGCTGATGATGTCACTGCAGCCATGACCTACGATCACGGCGATCACCGCTACGACGCTGCCGTGCAAGCCGGCAAGATGGACGTAAAGTACCAGGACCTCCGCGATGTTGCGGCGCGGGGCGAAGTGGCATTCAGCCTTTGGTCCAACCGGCTGCAAATCAAGTCGCTGAGTCTGATGTCCGAGAATTCCTCCCTGCAGGCGACAGGAGAGCTCACCCACTTCGACAACGCCAAACTAGATTTCAAGTACACCGGTGCGCTGGACGTGGGGCAGTTGGGATCGGTCACCCGCGTGTACGAGCTTCGCGGTGGCAGGGTAACTTTCGACGGGTCGGGCACCTATTCGACCGCCGCGGGCGTCGCCACGCGAGGGTATGCCGCGGCGCGGGGCGTCACCTATCTGGACAACGGAGTCGAGGTGCGCGACGCGGGTGTAAGCTCGGATTTTTCGCTGGCGCGCGACAATCTGGCGCTCACTCGCATAGCCGGACGTTTGCTGGGCGGAGCAGTGACCGGCGACGCCGAAGTCAGAAACCTCTTGTCAGGCTCGACCCGTGGCATGAAACCGAGCATGGAACAGACCACGGAACGCGCAAAGCCCAGCACGAAACCCGCCGCGAAGAAACGCCCCAACAAGCGTAAATCCGCTTTTCCTCCAATCTCGGGCCCTGATCTGCAGCAGGGGATGGCTCACTTACGGGTGACCGGCCTATCTCTGACGGAACTGGCGCGCATGTTCTCCACCAAGGCAGCGCCGTACGAGAAGCTGAACCCAGTGGGCAGCGTCGGAGGGACGGTGAATCTGGCGTGGACGCAGTCCGTGGCCGACGCCAGCGCCGACCTAGCGCTCGAGGTCACACCTCCGGCGCAGCCGTCCGCCAACCAATTGCCTGTGACTGCGACGGTGCAAGCTCGCTACAACCCCAGAGCGCAAGTGATGGATTTTTCGGTCCTGACCATGACGACCCCGCACTCCCATTTAAGTGCGACGGGCGCGTTGGGCTCGACCTCGGCGGCTCTGCACGTAGTGATGAACACCACCAGCCTGACCGAGTTCCAGCCGTTGCTCACGGCCAAGGGCAGCCCGCCACCGCCGGTAGAACTCGCGGGCGGGGCAAGCTTCAATGGCACCTTCAGCGGCAGGCTGAATGATCCGCAGATCGCGGGCCACGTGCAAGCCTCTGACTTCACCTACATCTATACCCCTACAGTGCAGGGCTCGGCGCCACCAACTCAGGCGCCCGCGAAGAAGAAATCGCTCTTCCACTTCGCGTCTGCGCCTCCGCCTCCGCCGCAACCCACGACACAGCCGAGACGCATTCACATCGATCAGTTTTCCGGGGACGTGCAGTATTCGTCCACGGGCATTGCTCTGCATCACGGCATCCTTCAGGAAGGTAGCGCGCGATTGGAGGTGGATGGTTCGGCAACGCTGCAGAAAGGGAGTTTCACCGGGAACCTGCCGTTCCAGGTGCAGGCTGCCATTCGCGATGCGGACGTCGCGGAATTGCAGCGCGCCGCCGGGTTGAATTATCCCGTGACCGGCACTCTGAATCTCACGGTGCAGGCCGCCGGGACGCAAGCAAATCCTCACGGTGCGGGACATTTCTCATTGACGGCAGGGCAAGCATACGGCCGTCCTGTCAAGTCGCTCACGGCGAATCTCGCGTTCGCTAATCACGAGGCGCAACTCGATGACATCCAGATGCAATCCATGCACGGCAAACTCGCGGGTTCGGCTGCCTACAACTTCGGCGACAAGGAGGGGCGCTTCGATCTGACAGGAGAGAACATCGATCTGGCGAATGTCTTCGAACTGCAAATGCCGCGACTGCAAGTAGGAGGCGTGGGCAAGTTCACCGCCAAGGGATCAGGCACCATCGAACAACCGCTGATCAATGTCCACGTGCAAGTAAGTGGCTTGGAGCTCAACGGGGACCGTTTTGGCGGCGTTACGGCCGACGCGGTGACCCATGGATATCATCTGCAACTCACGGCGCGATCGAATTTCTCCGCGGCAAGCTTGTCGGTGGATGGAGGGATTGAACTNNGGACATGCGGAGTTGTCCGGCCCTCTAAAGCAGCCCAGGCTGCTGAACGGCAAGTTCAACCTCGACCAGTTCGCTGTGGAAGTGGAGAAGGTTGCGATCACCAGCGATGGGCCCGTGGAGCTTGCGATGGCGAACCAAGTGGTCACGGTACAACGCTGCACGCTGGTCAGCGGTGATTCGCGCTTCACCTTGACCGGCAGCGCCAGCCTGAAAGACGATCGCCGGCTGGCGCTTCGCGCCAACGGCCATGTCGACCTGAATCTGGTGCACATGCTCGATCCCGAGGTGAGTTCGTACGGCGTCTCCAACCTGGACCTCACCGTGAACGGTTCGATGGCGCAGCCGGCGATCTCCGGGCGCATCGATATCCAACACGGCGGTCTGTCGATGATTGACCTGCCCGCCGGACTGGGCGATATCAACGGAAGCCTCGTCTTCAAACAGGACCGGCTGGAAGTGGAGCGCCTCACAGCCCGGACCGGCGGCGGGTTGGTGACCTTTGGCGGCTTCATCACCTTCGGCCGGACCGGCGGCGTCAACCTGACCGCCAGCGGAACTGAGATTCGCTTTCGCTATGCCGGGATCAGCGTTACGGCGGATGAATCGCTTCGCCTGGTGGGCACACTGCGAAGCTCAGTTTTGAGCGGAGACGTAACCGTTACCCGGTTCGCGCAGATTCCGTCCGGCGATCTGACCTTCGCTTTGGCGCAGGCCACCCCGGCGCCTATACCGGTTGTAAACTCGCCACTCAATAATCTGCGTCTGGATGTGCGCATCCTTTCCACGCCGGAGTTGACGGTACAGACGGCGCTGGCGAAACTGGCAGGCGACGTGGATCTGCGGCTGCGGGGCACGGCGGCCCGGCCGGTCTTGCTGGGACGCATCAACATTGCCGAAGGCGATATCAAGCTGGCCGGCACCAAGTATCACCTGGAACGCGGCGATATCACCTTTACCAACCCCGTGCGCATTGACCCGGTCCTGGATGTGGAGGCCACCACCCGGGTCCGCGATTACGACATCACCATCGGGTTGCACGGCACTATGGAGCGGCTGAACACTACCTATCGCTCCGACCCGCCGCTCTCCAGCGAAGACATTATTGCTCTGCTGGCCTTCGGGCGGACACAGCAGGAAAGCGCGATGAACGCGGCGCCGCAGTCCGGGTTTGCCGAGAGCGCCTCGGGCGCCCTACTCGGACAGGCGATTAATCAGGCGGTTTCCAACCGCGTATCGAGGATATTCGGCGTCAGCTCCATCCGCATCAATCCTTCTTTGGGCGGCCCCGACAACAATCCCAATGCGCGTCTCACCGTCGAGCAACAGGTCTCCAACAACGTGACCCTCACCTATATCACCAACTTGACCCGCTCGGCGCAGCAGGTGATTCAGTTCGAATACAACATCAACAGCGAATACACGGTGGAAGCTATACGCGACGAGAACGGGGTGGTCAGCTTCGACGTTCTTATTCGCAAGCGGAAGCGATGAACGGCCACGAGACCCCAGAGCGGCAGCGTGCTCGCATGGTGGAAGAGCAACTGCGCGCGCGCGGTATTCGCGAACCCCGCCTGCTGGCTGCGATGGGAAAAGTCCCGCGTGAGGAGTTTGTCGCCCACGAAGACATGGCCAACGCTTATGGCGATTATCCACTCCCCATCGGAGCCGGCCAAACCGTTTCCCAGCCCTACATCGTGGCGGCCATGGTCGCGGCGCTGGAGTTGCGTCCCACCGACCGCGTGCTGGAAGTGGGCACGGGCACGGGATACGAAGCGGCCATCCTGGGCGAGCTGGCGGCTGAGGTATGGACGATCGAGCGGCACGCAGAGCTGGCCATGAAGGCGCGCGAAATCCTGGCGC
>PLYW01000323.1 GCA_003151875.1 Acidobacteriaceae bacterium | reverse complement strand
GATGCGGGAGAGATGAAACTCTGCCCGCTGGGCGGAGTGCCATTTGCGTCCTGTCGCAGGGAAGGCGTGGTCATGTTAGTTTCCGGGGTGAAACTCGGTAACCGATAAAGCTAAGAACGAACCGGTCGATGTGCGCAAGAACGCCTTACCAATGCCCGTCATTACGCGGGCCGGAAGTCGGGGGATTCCGGGTCTCCACACTTCACTAATATAGCGCCATTGCCAAAGTGTTCGGCTATAGCTTTCTTGAGAAGATCAAGGGAGAGCGAGGAGGGAGATCGCACAGGAGTAGTCTTTGTCGGAAGCGTCCTTTCGCTAACTGGAAACTGCCGCCGCGCTGGCCGCAGCCCGGCGGCCCGGTTCGTTGAATCCGTCTTGTTGCGCGGGAGTAAGGACGCTTGCCACCACGGTCACAACCGCGTTCACGCACAGCGCGACAAAACCGGCATTCAACCCAATAAATGGGTCGTGTTTGCTGAATACGAGGGCCATCGCCGTGCCCACTCCCGCCACGATACCGGCGAACACGCCCGCCGTGGTTGCGCGCTTCCAGTACAGACCACAGACTACTCCAGGAAAGAATTGCGCGATCCCGGCATAGGCCAGCAGCAGCAAGCCGACCAGCGTTGTGGAGCTGTAAATCGCGAAATACAGGGCAATGCCGGTGATCACCACCACCATGACTTTCGCCAGCCTGGCTACCTCATCATCCTTCATGGCAGGCTTGAACACTGGCCGAAAGAAATTCTTGGCGAATAAAGTGGCGGCGCTCAGTATCAGGATGGCCGCCGGGACCATGGCCGTGAGTGCGCCCGCTCCGCCAACCACGCCCAGAAACCACGGAGGAAAGGTCTGGCTCACCAAGGTCAACAACGCGAGATCGCCATTCTTGAGACCCGGCAGGACCAGGATCGCCGTGAAGCCCACAAAGAACAGCAGCGGCAACGTAATGGTATACAGCGGCATAATCACAGCATTGCGACGCAGCGTATCGCCGCTCTTGGCCGTAAACACGGAGCCGAATGCATGCGGCCACATGTAGAAGCCAAACGCGGTGAGCAAGACCGTCGAGATATACCAGGGGTGTCCCAAGTTGGTGGTGCTGCCCGGCATGGTCAGATGCGCCGCCTTGGCCTGCGTCAGCGCTTTGAACATGGGCCGGATTCCACCGAAGTAGTGGTAGGGGATGCCTATGCCGATGCTGAAGGCGGCAATCAGCATGAGCGAATCCTTGAGCACGCTGACCCAAGCCACGGCCCGAATGCCGCTGGAAAAAACAAATCCGGCCACGATGACGAAGGCAATCAACATCGCCAGCGGGCGGCTGATAGCGTGCAGGCTCGCCACCTCCACAATTATCCCCAAGCCGGTCAATTGCAACTGTAAGTAAGGAACGATGAAGATCACCCCGACAATCGCCACCAACGAGGCCAGGGATTTGCTGCCGTAGCGCTGCTGAAAAAAATCGGACTCAGTGTGCAGAGTGAATTTTCGGTCCGCCTCCCAAATCTCTGGCAGGATGAAAAAGGATATGACGTAGGCCAGGGTCAGATAGGCAATGATGTAAAGTGTGGGGCCACCTCGCGAATAGGCCCAGCCGCTTGCCCCCAGAAAAGCGAAGGTGGTGTACACCTCTCCCGCCATCAAGAGCCAGACAAAAATCACGCCAAAGCCGCGGCCCGCCACCGTCCACTGCTCCAGGTCCATCTGCCGGCGCCGTCCCGAGCAGATACCGATGATTGCGCCCAGCAGGATGATGCCGAAAATGATGGTCAGTGCGACAAGGCTGGGCTTCATTCGCTTGTGCCTTTAGCGGCGCGCCGGTCCTGCAGGCGGTAGGCACCCCACAAGCAGAGGCTGGTCAGCGGTATCCAGCAAATGAGCCAGAACAGGTTGAAAGGCAGGCCGAGCACCAATGGGTAGACGCGGTCCCATAGCGGGACCGAAAAGCAGATCGCAATAAAGGGAACACATGCGAGGAGTAAAGCCCCAGTGCGGGGTATTTTCATCCGACCAATGTAGAACGCGCCGCCAGCGTGGTCAATCGTTGTGTGGACGCTTCCAGCCCGGTGAGGAGCACCAGGGAAATGCTCCAAAGGCTTCGCGGTCCGCGCTCTCGCCCATCGCCGCGGACCGAAGCCTACAAATAAACTTTCGCGCTACGCGTAATGCGCAGCGTTCTTCTCGATGAATTCCTGCTTGTCGGCCGGGACCTCATCCACGATGAAGATCGAATTGGTCGGGCACACCGGAACGCAGGCGCCACAATCGATGCAGCCTTCCGGGTCCACATACAGTTGGGTCGCCGCTTCGAAGGTCTCTTCATCCTTTTTCGGGTGAATGCAGTCGGTGGGACAAGCTTCGACGCAGAGTTCATCTTTGGTGCAAGTATCGGTAATGATGTAGGCCATGATTGCGATCTCCCATTTGGTATTGCTGCCACCCTCATCGCGACAGCCGGGCAGTTGTTCCGCCAAATCCAATGTACAAATTCCTCGACCATCGAGGCGGTGATACCAGTCACTCCCCTGTTGTGAGCTAGCGCACATCGTGAAATGGCGCAGCGAAGGCCCTTCTGTCTGTCATCCTGAGCCAGCGGAGGGACCTGCTGTTTCTTTCCGCCGCAATGTTCTTTCAGCAGGCTCTTAATGCCGGTTCATCCTCGAACTCAACACCGCTGAAACGCCTGCAGAAAAAGTCTGCGGAAGACTTCTGGTGGGAGCCCCCTGCTTCAGCAGGGGGAGCTGGACTTTAGTCCAGCGGGAACGGCGCTCGATCCTGAGATGGGCTTTAGCCCGGGATTTCGAGATCCCGGCGCTAAAGCGCATGGATTGAAGGCGAGCTTTTTCTCGGAGCGCTGAAGCGCTCCTTCCCCCGCATAAATGCGGGGGCTCCCACCGAGAAGTTACATGCGGTGGCCTTCTGCGCACGTTTTTCCGCAGTCCGTGAAGCGTGCTCCCCCCAGGTGCCGTTTGGCAAGCCAGTTGCTATTAACTTTCTAGTCGTGCTGGCAAAGCCCCCAAAATAGCGAAAATTCGGCCCGGTCATGGTGCGCACAAGGTAATTTGTTCATCCAATACGTGAATTCTGGACGGCCTGAAGCCTCAGCTATAATCAGAACCCGGCTTCCCTGATCTGGGAAGGAGCGAGCGAATGGACGTGGTTAGAAAACGGAAAGTTCTGGTGGTCGACGATGAGCAAGTCATCGCCGACACTCTGGCCAAGATCCTCGATCTCAATGGCTACGATGCTTCGGCGGTTTACACCGGAACCGCGGCGGTGGAAAACGCCCGGTCGCTGCGGCCCGACCTCATCATCAGCGACGTGATCATGCCCGACATGGACGGCATCCAAGCCGCGATCAACATCCGCAGCTTCTTGCCGGATTGCAAGATTCTGCTTTTCTCAGGACAAGCGGCCACCGCCGACCTGCTGGAAAATGCTCGCGCCCAGGGTCACGAGTTCGAAATTCTCGGCAAGCCCGTCCATCCTTCTGACCTGCTGGCAAAATTGCGAGGATAAACAGGACCTCTCCCCAACAATCTGCTGCGCACCCTAGTCGCCGGGCCAGGCATCCAATGGAGAAACGGTACCTACCAGAGACCTGATGAAAACTTCGGAAGTTCTCCATGCGTGGGGCGCGATCCTGACCGGACGCCGTCCCTCATTGTCCATCGAACTCACCCGCGAATGTCCACTTCGCTGTCCGGGTTGTTACGCCTACGAAGACGCCCACCTGGGCGTGGCAGGCGTAACCCTGCGCCAGCTTTCCGACAGCAAGGGCAGTGACCTGGTGCAAGGGGTCCTGCGCGTGGTCGAAGAGCACCGCCCGCTGCACTTGTCCCTGGTAGGCGGAGATCCACTGGTGCGTTATCGCGAACTGCTGGAACTGCTGCCCGAGTTGGATCGGCGCGGGATCCATGTGCAGCTCGTAACCAGTGCCTTTCGCGAGATTCCCGCCCAATGGGACGCGCTCTCGCGTTTGAACATTGTGGTCTCGGTGGACGGATTGCAGCCCGAGCACGACCTTCGCCGCAAACCGGCGACTTATGAACGCATTCTGAAGTGCATCGCGCACAGCCGCGTCAGCATTCATTGCACCATCACCAGCCAGATGATGCAGCGCGAAGGCTACTTGGAAGAGTTCGTCAGGTTCTGGAGTCTGCGCAACCAGACCAAACGCATTTGGTTCAGTTTCTTCACCCCGCAGAAAGGCGCCATCGATCCGGAGATTTTGACCCGGCAACAGCGCACCCGCGCTATGGCGGAGCTGTTGCGATTGCGAGAAGTGTATCCGCTGCTCGACATGGACGCGTCCGCGATCAAGGAATTCGCCCACCCGCCTGCTTCGCCGCGCGACTGCATCTTCGCCAGCACCACGACCACCATTTCGGCAGACCTGAAAACTCGTGTCACCCCCTGCCAATTCGGCGGCGACCCCGACTGTTCGCAGTGCGGCTGCATCGCCAGCATGGGCCTGGCCGCAGTTGGCCACCATCGGCTCTTTCCCGGCGTCACCACCGGGCAGATCTTCACTGTCTCCAGGCTGATTGGGCAGGGCGTAAGCGCGCTGCGGTCCATCGGCCGGCCAAACGACGACGCTGCGGTTGGGCCCGAGGTGGAAGAAGACATTCGCGCCGCCTAGGCTTTTCACGGTCAACCCGGTTGCGTGGGGTCTGTTATCTTGGTACATTGTTACCATGACACAACATCCCGCAGCCCTCGTTGTCGAAAGGGTCCAGACCGGCGTCCGCATGGAGAAGCGCCTGCTCAAGGTGCTCAAGGGACTGGCCGAACTGAAGGACCTTACGCTGGGCGACTTGCTGGAGGGAATGGTGCTGCACGCCTTCGAGGGCAAGGCTCCCTTTTCTTCCGCGACCTTGAAGGAAATCGAACAGCTTCGCAAAATCTATGGCCTCACTCTCAAGGCCACCGACAGCCATAAGCTGAAGGAGCGCCAGCGATGAAATGGGAACCGGCAATCTCCGCGGCTATGTTGCTCGCCGCCATGTTCTCGCCCAGTGAATGTAATGCTGAGGGATCTGCGGCGCCGACAGCGCGTGCTCCCCTGCACACGCGTATCGAATTCAGCTTCACGGTTGACGCAGCCTTCGATCAGGTGGCGCCGCTGTTTGGCGCGGACGAGGAGCGCAAGTGGGCGTCGGGCTGGGATCCGCAGTTCATCCATCCCATCCCTGCGCGCGATCAGCGGGGCATGGTGTTCACGGTTCTAAAGGGGCAACTCACCAGCGTGTGGGTCAATACCGCGTTCGATCTGGCGGCCGGACACATCCAGTACACATATGTGGTGCATGATTCCATGGCCACGCTGATCGACATTCACTTGACGCGAACCAGCGTGCAGAAGACGGGAGTGTCGGTCGTCTATGAACGCACTGCGCTCGCGCCCGAAGCCAACGAGCATGTCCAGCATTTTGCAGACGAGGATGCGGGAGCAGGCAAGGAATGGAGCGACGCGATCAATGCGTACTTCGCAAAACCTGGTAAATAGCGAATGGCGAACCGCGAAAAGCGAAGAGCGGGAGGGTTGTCATCCTGAGCGAGGAGCGCAGCGACGAGTCGAAGGACCCCTATTTTTGCCAGAACATCCGGAAGCACAGGCATTCTTTCTCTAAGCGAGAAGCGAATGGCGAACCGCGAAGAGCGTCTCCCTACAGCTCTCTTCTTCCCTCCATCGCCTTCTGCATAGTGACTTCGTCGGCGTACTCGATATCGCTGCCCACGGGAACGCCGGTGGCAATGCGGGTGACCTTTACCGACGCCGACTTGAACAATCGCGAAAGATAGGTCGCCGTGGCTTCGCCTTCGACCGTGGGATTGGTCGCCACGATCAACTCGTCCACCTCTCCCGACTCCACTCGCTTCACCAGGTTGCCGATGCGCAACTGGTCTGGGCCAATGCCATGCAGCGGCGACAGCGCGCCGTGCAGCACGTGGTAAACGCCGTTGTAGTGCCGCGTCTTCTCGATAGCGGCGATGTTAGTCGGCTCCTCGACCACGCAAACCAGCCGCAGGTTGCGCGTGGCGCTGGTGCAATAGGTGCAGGGATCCACGTCGGTAATGTTGTTGCAGACGGAGCACAGGTGCAGGCTGGCCTTGACCTCGCGAATGGCGTCGGCCAGCAACTGCGCGTCTTCATCGCTGGAGCGCAGGATGTAAAACGCGAAGCGCTGCGCGCTCTTGCCGCCCACGCCGGGCAGCTTCTTCAACTCTTCAATCAGTCGAACCATGGGCTCGGCAAATCTCGACACCCTGTTCCCCCGTTCACATTCCCGGCAGGCCCATGCCGCCGAACATGCCGCCCAGACTGGACTTCAGCGCGTCATCCACTTTACGCGAGGCCTCGTTCACCGCGGCGGTCACCAGGTCCTGCAGCATCTCGATGTCGCCCGACTTCACGATCTCGGGTTCAATCAACACGCTCAGCAGTTGTTTCTGACCGGTCATCTTCACGGTCACGCTGCCACCGCCCGAGGAAGCTTCCACCGTGACCTGCCGCATTTTGTCTTGCAGCTTCTCCGCCTGCTGCTGCGCCTGCGCCAGCATTTCCTGCCAATTAAATCTACCCATGAACTCTCCCAACCTCAGCCGCGATCTTTGTGGTCGATCACGGTGCGAATCTCGGCGCCAAACTTTTCCTGCATGCGCTGCACGATGGGATCGGCCGCCGCCCGGCTGCGCGCCCCTGCGCCGTTGCTTGGACGCGGCGCCGCCGGCTTCGCCGCGACCTGCGCGCCGCCGCTCACCATCTTGAACTTGAGCGGCCGGCCTGCGGCCTTGCTCAGCGCGGCCTGAATCACGCGCTTCGGTTCCGGTCCCAGCGCCACATCGATCAGCACCTGCGACATGGCGACCGTAACGCAAACCTCCATGCCGTGCACCGACCACTCCGCTTCTTCCAGGTTGTGCGCCAACATTTGCTGCCCAGCATCTTCCAGCGCTGCCAGCACGACCTGCCGCGCCGCCTCCACTGTGATCTCGTTGCTCTTTGGTTGCGCACCTGTCTCAGGTTCGAGGGCGACGGCCGTCGCGACACCTGCGTTCATTGCCGCCGATGTATTTCCGTTTGAGATCTCCGGCTCTGGCTGTGCGTTCGATCTCGGAGCAGGAACGGAAGCAGCGGCTTGCTTGGCGAAGTCCGGCTGCGTTTCAGCTTTCGGTTCGCTCTTGCGCTTGCGGTCCGCCTCGAATGGAGATGGCCGCGTGAATGGCGATGCCGCGGGCGCGCGCGACGATTGCGGTTCCGGCTCGCCGGTCGCCCGAGATGTGACGCTCGGTCGCGCCGCCGGAGAAGCTACCGGCCGCGATGTTGCGCCTGCCGCACGCGACGACAACCCCGTCGCAGCCGCCTTCCCCGCTTCCCCGCTCAGCAATTCTTCCAGCGGCAACAATCGCTGGGCGTGCACCAGCTTCAGCAGGCCCAACTCCAGATGGAAGCGCTGCTCCTGCTTGTAACCCAGATCGCTGTGCGTGCGCAGCATGATCTGCATGAAGCGCGCCAGGTCTTCCTCGCTAAAGCGTTCCGCCACGCGCGCCACGCGGACGCGTTCGTCCGACGAAATCTGCAGCACCGGCGAATCGCTCCCCGCCACTTTGGCCACCATCACGTTCCGCAGGAAGCGCAACATCTGCCGGGCAAAGTGCTGCGCGCTTTGTCCTTCCACCAGCAGGCGGTCGATGGCCCGCAACACGTCCGCGCTGGAATTGCGTGCGACCGCGTCCATCACGTCTTCCAGCACATCCGCAGAAACCGTTCCCACCAGCCCGCGCACCACCTCGCCACTCAGCGTGGTGCCGCAGCACGCGATGGCCTGGTCCATAATGCTGAGCGCGTCGCGCATGGAGCCGTCGCCCACCTCGGCCAGCATGGCCAGCGCGTTGTCGTCGTACGCAATGCCCTCCTGCCTGGCGATATCGCGCAGTTGCTGCACGATGTCGTCGAAGCGCACGGCGTGAAAGCTGAAGTGCTGGCAGCGCGAACGGATGGTCTGCGGAATGTCTTCCGGCTGGGTCGTCGCCATCATGAAGACGATATGGCCGGGCGGCTCCTCCAGCGTTTTCAGCAGCGCGTTGAAGGCGGCATCGGTGATCTGGTGCGCCTCGTCAAGAATGTAAATCTTGAAGCGGTCGCGCGCCGGGCGATAGCGGGCGGCCTCGCGCAGCTCGCGAATCTCGTCGATGCCGCGGTTGGTGGCCGCGTCGATCTCGATCACGTCCACCGAGTTGCCGGCGCGAATTTCGACGCACGAATCGCACACTCCGCACGGCTCGGGCACGGGATGGTCTTGCGATTGGCAATTCAGCGCCATCGCCAAAATGCGCGCGATGGTCGTCTTGCCAATTCCGCGATGGCCGCTGAAGATGTAGCCGTGGGCGACGCGTCCCTGAGCGATGGCATTCTTCAGCGTGCGGGTGACATGCTCCTGCCCGATCACCTCGGAGAACTTTTGGGGACGGTATTTGCGCGCCAGAACCTGATAACTCATGGGAGGGGAAAAGTTGATTATACAGTCCGGCGAGCACGGGTAGAGCGGCGCCTTTTACCCTCCCCGTTCGCCCTTCGCATGTGGATGCGTGCGGTCGTAAACCTCCATCACGTGTTTGACGGTGAGCTGCGTGTAACGCTGGGTGGTCGAGAGCCGCTCATGGCCGAGCATCTCCTGGATGGCGCGCAGGTCGGCGCCTTCCTCCAGCATGTGCGTGCCGAAAGCGTGGCGCAGCGTGTGCGGATGCACGTCGGGCGAGAGTCCGCGCGCCACCGCGATCTGCTTCACGATGCGGCCCACGCTGCGGGTGGNNACGAATCGTTCCTTGCGGCCCTTGCCTCGCACCAGAATGAGTTCGTTGGACCACCGGATGTCGTCAACGTTGATGCCGATGAGTTCCGAGTTGCGGATGCCGCAGCCGTAGAGCAATTCCAGAATCGCCTGATCGCGTTCGGTGAACGCCGAGCACTCGGGCATGGCCGCATCGAGGACGGTGTTGACCTCCTCGATGGTGGGAACGCGCGGCAGTTTTTTCGGCAGTCTCGGAGTAGCCACCAGTGCCGCCGGATTCTGCTCGACCTCGCCTTCCTGCGCCAGCCACTTGTACAGCGACCGCAACGCCGCCAGTGCGCGCGCCACCGACGTTTTGCTGAGCCCCCGCTCGTAAAGGCTGGAAAGATAGCCGCGGATGAGCACATGGTCAATATCGCGCCAACCCTGCGGGCCGACGTATTCGGCGAACTGCGCCAAATCGGTGCGGTAGGCCTTGATGGTGTGGGGCGAGGCATTGCGCTCCTGCAGAGAACGAAGGAATTGCGCCACAGCTTTCTCGACGATGGTTGCACTGCGCTTCCTCATTCGCTCTTCCCTGCCCGCTTACCCCGCGGATGATGCTCCTTGTACACGCGATTCAGCCGGTCGAGCGCCAGATGCGTATAAACCTGCGTGGTCGAAATATCGGCGTGGCCGAGGATGGTTTGCACCGTGCGCAAGTCGGCGCCGTTTTCCACCATGTGGGTGGCGCAACTGTGGCGCAGCATGTGCGGGCTGGCATGACGCGCCGATTGAGCGGACGCGTCATTCACCACCTGCCATACGCGCTGCCGCGTGATCGGCCGCGCCCCGCGCGCGATGAACAGGAACGGAGACGACTCCTCGGTCGCCAACACCGGGCGCGAATGCTGCAAATATTGCTGCACCATTTGCTGCGCAGCATGACCCAGCGGAACAATGCGTTCCTTGTCCCCCTTTCCTCGCACCAAGACGTACCCCAGCTCCAGCTTCAGGTCTTCGAGCTTCAGATTGATGACCTCGGAGACCCGCAACGCTCCGGCATAGAAAACTTCCAGCATCGCCCGATCACGGCTGGTAAGCGCCTGCGACCGGCGATCGTCTTTGGCCCGAGGCGGCCCTTGCAGCACACTCTCAACCTCATCGGCGGCCAGCGACTTCGGCAGCACCTTCCACTGCCGCGGCGAATCAATGTTCAGGGTGGGGTCGGCGGTGATGTAGCGGTCGAGCAGCAGGTACTTGTAGAAGTGCCGCAGCGCAGAAAGCTTGCGCGCCACGCTGCGCCCGTCCACGCCGTTCGAGAGCAGCTCATTGAGGAAATCGCGCACGTCCTGCCGCCGCGCTTCGCGCAGCGCGCGCTTGCGCTGCAGCAGAAACTCGGAGTACTGATCGAGATCGGAGCGATAAGCCGACACGCTCAGCGGCGCCAGTCCCTTCTCCACCTTGAGGTAGTCGAGAAAGGAATTCAGCAGCCGCAGATTGGGATCGGTACTCTGCACGAGATGAGTATGAACGCGCGCGGGCCGCACGGGAATAACGAGCGAGGTACGGGACCGGCCCGACCTTTGTCATCCTGAGCGAGCCTCGCGCTTTGGCGAGGCGAGTCGAAGGATCTCTATCGTCACTACGTCTCGCTTCCGACCTGTTGGCGCACGTTTCTCAACACTTCCACCGCGTTGTGCGGACTCCGCGGATCTTCTTCATGCTTGAAGAACGCATAGGTCTCCAGGCCATCGGCGACACAACGTCCCACCCGCTCGACCAACTTCTTGAGATCGCCGGCCGAATAGCTGGGCTGGCGGAAGCGGAAGTAGATGTAGCTGGCGGTGCGCACCTCGGGCGTGTTGAGCTTCTCGGTTTCGGCGATGCACAGCGTCGCGTTGCGGTCGTGCAGGGCCTGATAAATCTCGTCGCTGAACCACGACGCGTGACGGAACTCAAACGCGGCCTTGAAATTCGTCGGCAGCAGCGCCAGAAAATCGCGCAGCACGGCCACATCCGCCTTGGCGGTGGGCGGCAGCTGGAAGAGCACCGGCCCCAGTTGTGTGGCCAGCGGCCGCAGGGTCGGCAGGAATCGTTGTATTGCTTCCTCGACGTTCTGCAGGCGGCGAATGTGCGTGATGTACTGGTTGGCCTTCAGAGCAAAACGGAAATTGGGGCCGACATCCGCCATCCATCCAGTCGCAGCTTTCTCCGACAAGTGGCGCCGGAAGGTGTAGTTCACTTCCACCGCCGTGAGCTGGGTCGCGTAGTACTTCAGAAAGCTTTTCGACGAAACTTCCTTCGGGTAAAAGTCAGGCTTCCAGATGGTGTACGCCCAACCCGAGGTGCCGACGTAGAGCGGGAGATGGGAAGCGTCGGATGCCGGAGTTGCCGCGCTGATTGGGTCTATAGCGGCCGGAGCGTCGTTTTTTTTCTTGCTGACAGGACTCATTGCGATGGAAACAATATCACACGCGTTTGCGTTCGGGAGATGCCTTCTTGGCGACGCCGGCTTTGCGCTTCGCGCGTGGAGTCGCTGTTTTCTTCTTTGGCTTCCTGGACGCCGCAGCGCGCCTCAGCGCAGCTTCGGGCTTCGCCGACACGCCCGCCTCCAACTTCTGTAACGCTTCCGTCGGCGGCATCTTCTGTTTCAATTTCAGCACCGGCTCGAACAGATCGCCATGCTTCTTCGCTCGCGCCAGCACTTCTCCCGATTCGAACACCAGCAAACTCGGATCGCCCTTCTTGAGGCAGCTCTCAACTTCGTCCCACTTCACCGGCGTGGAAACCGTCGGCTGTTCCTTGGCGCGCAACGAGTACACGCACACTGTGGTCTTGTGATCGTCGTTCTGGCTCCAATCCACCAGCACCTTACCGGTGCGCAGCGCTTTCTTCATGTCCGACACGACCAGGTTCGGATGCTGCCGCTCCAGTAATCGTGCCAGCTCATGCGCAAAAGACTTTGTCTGATCATAGGTAACGGCGGTGTTCAGCGGAACGTAAATCTGCAGACCTTTCGATCCCGAAGTCTTTGCGAAACTTTGCAACTGTAGTTGGGCAAAGATGTCGCGCACCCACAGCCCGACCTGGCAACACTGCACGATATTGGCTGGCGGGCCAGGATCGAGATCGAAGACGAGAAACGTCGGCCGCAGAATGTCTTTGCCGAGCGACAGGCTGGTATGCAGCTCAAGGTCGGCGAGGTTGGCCGCCCACACCAGCGTCGGCAAGTCCTCGGCCAGGCAGTAGTTCATCCACTTATAATTGCCTTCGCTCCAGACGCGCGCGGTCTGCACCCACTCGGGACGGTGCTCGGGACAGTTCTTCTCGTAAAAGTACGGTCCGCTCACGCCGTTGGGATAGCGCTTCATGGTCAACGGCCGCCCGCGCAAGTGCGGCAGCAGCAGCGGCGCGATGCGCACGTAATAATCGATCACCTGCCCCTTGGTAAATCCGGCTTCGGGATACAACACCTTGTCGAGGTTGGAAATCTTCAGGTGCCTTCCCTCGATGTCAACCACGGTCTCTTTGGCCATTGTGTCCTCGCTCGCGCTGCACAGAAATGATGCAGGTTGAGCGAGCAAGTATGCAACAGCGGAAGGGCCAGTCGCGAAATTCCATTCGGATTGCGCTGTCGCCCCTGCTCGCCTCCGTTTGACTTGCGCGTCCTTACCTGCGTAACTTTTTAACTTGTGCACAGTCACGTCTGCCCTCTGGAGGCACGATGAACCGCTGGTTTGCCAAATTGACTTGCCTGCTCCTGCTGGTGGCCGCTTTGCCGCTGGTGGCGCAGGACCTGGCGTCGTACGAAAAGCGCGTCTCGGTGAAGACCCTGCCCAACGGCCTGACGGTAGTCCTCTGGCGGCGGCCCGAGGCCCCGGTGTTTTCGTTCTTTACTCTGGTTGACGCCGGCTCGGCGCAGGACCCGCTCCACGAGACCGGCCTGGCGCACATGATGGAGCACATGGCCTTCAAGGGCACGCCCGACATCGGCACCAAAGATTACGCCGCCGAGAAGCCCGCGCTGCAAAAGGTCGAGCAGACCTACGCGGCATACGAAGCCGAGCGCATCAAGCGCGTGGGCCAGGATCCGCAGAAGCTGGCGCAACTGAAAAATGCCTGGGAGCAAGCGATCAAGGACGCCGACAAATACGTAGTGCAGAACCAATTCGGCGAGATCGTGGAGAGCCATGGCGGCGTGGGCGTCAACGCTTTCACCAACTACGACGAAACCGCCTACATGTACTCGATGCCGTCGAACATGATCGAGCTATGGGCGGCGCTGGAGTCTGACCGCCTGATGCACCCGGTGATGCGCGAATTCTACAAGGAGCGCAACGTGGTGATGGAAGAGCGCCGCATGCGCACCGACAGCCAGCCAACCGGACGGCTGGTTGAGCAGTTTCTGGGCACGGCGTTCATGGCGAATCCTTACCATCGGCCGACCATCGGTTATGCTGCCGATCTGCAGAGCTTCTCCGCCGGCGACGCGGCGGAGTTCTTCCAGCGCTATTACGTGCCCAGCAACATGGTGATCGGGCTGGTCGGCGATCTCGATCCCGCGCAGGTACTGCCCATCGTGGAAAAATATTTCGGCCAGCTTGCCACAACGCCCAAGCCGGAAGAATTGTTTACCGACGAGCCCGCGCAGAATTCAGTGCGCGAGGTCACGCTGCACGATCCTGCACAGCCGTTCTACCTCGAGGGCTATCACCGGCCCAGCTATCTCGCACCGGATGACGCGGTGTACGACGCGATCAGCGACATCCTGTCGAACGGCCGCACCTCGCGCTTGTACCGCTCGATGGTGCGCGACAAGAAGATTGCCGCCTTCGCGGCGGGCTTTACCGGCTTTCCTGGAATCAAGTACGGCCACCTGTTTGCCTTCTATGGAGTTCCCCTCCCCGGCCACACCAACGACGAGATGCAAAAAGCGGTGCACGAGGAGATCGACAAGCTGAAGACCCAGGACGTCACCGACGACGAGTTGCAAATGTTTAAGACGCGCACCAAGGCTGACCTGATTCGCGGGCTGGCCAGCAACGAGGGGCTGGCGCAGCAGCTTGCGACCTACCAGACCCGCTACGGCGATTGGCGCGAGTTGTTCCGCTATCTTGATCGCGTGGACAAGGTCACCAAGGCCGACATCCGGCGGGTGTCGAACCAGGCATTCGCGGAGACGAACCGCACCGTCGGCATCATTCAGACGCAGACCGCGAGCAGCCATCCGGCTCCAGCGGCCAGCAAAGGAGCGGAACAACAATGAGCAGACGAGTGAACTCAATCCTCTCTTGTCATCCTGAGCGGAGGCGGCGCGGCGCTGCCGGAGTCGAAGGACCTGCGGTCCTCGCCCAGTCCCGTTTCCTGTTCGCGCTCTTCTGTCTCCTGTTGCTCTTTACCGCTCTCAGCCCCGCGCAAATCAAGCCCTGGAACCAGATTCAGCCGCCAGCGCTGCCGGCATTCAAGCCGCAGGAACCCATTCGCGTTCCGTTGCCCAACGGCATGGTGATCTTTCTTCAGGAAGACCATGAGCTGCCTCTGATCGACGCGACTGCTCGCATCCGTGGCGGTTCCATCTCCGAGGCCGCGAACAAGACCGGGCTCACCGATCTCTATGGCGAGGTCTGGCGCACCGGTGGCACCAAGACGAAGACCGGCGATCAGATGGACGATTTCCTGGAGGCGCGCGCCGCCAAGATCGAAACCGATAACCAGTCGGACTCGACGACGATTTCGCTCAACTGCCTGAAAGGCGACTTCGACGCCGTGTTCGAGATGTTTCTCGATCTGCTGCGCCATCCTGAGTTCCGCGCAGACAAACTGGAACTGGCGCAGGAGCAGATGTACACGGAAATTTCCCGCCGTAACGACGACGTGAATTCCATCGTGCATCGCGAAAGCCGCATCATCGCCTACGGCAAGAACAATCCTTACGCGCGCGTTGCCGAGTATGCGACGGTTGCCGCGGTCACCCGCGAAGACTTGCTGAACTGGCACCAGCAGTACGTTCATCCGAACAACATCATCGTCGGCATCACCGGCGACTTCGACGCGAAGGCCATGGAAGCCAAACTGCACCAGGCATTCGATTCGTGGCAGAAGGGGCCGGAGGCTAAAGGGCCCGACATCAAGTTCACCGAGCCGAAGCCCGGCTTGTATTTCGTCCGCAAGAGCGACGTGAACCAGAGCAGCATCGACATGCTCGACCTCGGCATCGAGCGCAACAATCCCGACTACTTCGCTGTGACGGTGATGAACGAAATGTTTGGCGGCAGCTTCTCCTCGCGGCTCTTCAACCATCTGCGCTCCGGAAAAGGGCTTGCCTACAGCGTGGGAGGAGGCGTGGGTTCTGGCTGGGACCATCCCGGTGTTACCAACATCCAGATGCAAACCAAGAGCGCCAGCACCGTGGAAGGCATCCAGGGGCTCGACGAGGAAATCGACGGCCTGCTGAAAAACGCGGCCACCCCGGAGGAACTAAAGCGCGCCAAAGACGACATCCTGAACTCGTTCATCTTCCAGTTCGACACGCCGGAAAAAGTTCTGCGCGAGAAGATGGCCTACGAGTTTTATCATTACCCCCTCGATTTTCTGGAGCGCTATCGCAGCGAAGTGGAAAAGGTAACGGCGGAGGATGTCGCGCGGGTGGCGCGCAAGTACGTCCACAAAGACCGCATGGCGGTGCTGGTGGTGGGCAACGACACGGAATTCGACAAGGCCCTGAGCACGCTTGGCCCGGTGCAGGAGGTGGATATCACCATCCCTCCGCCACCGGCGAGCATGATGCAGCAAGGGCCGGGCGGGGGGTAGGCGGCACGCCTTGAACTACCCCTCCCGCAGCCGTCCGGACGCGTACTTGTGCAACAGGCTGGAGATCAGGGTTTGATAAGGAAGGCCCTCCTCCAGCGCCCGCTTCTGGATCGCCTCCAGGTCCCTGCTCGAGATGCGGATGTTGAGGCGCCGGTCTTTGCGAAACGTTTCCCTGGCATAGCGACTGTAGCGACCCACGTCCCCCTTCACGCCCTTCACCGAGCGCCATTCACCGCGTTCAACAGATTCGAGAATCTCTTTTTCATCTCCGTCAAGTTTCATAACCGTTGTCCTCCTCGCCCAGGTACTGCTTCGTCGCCTTCCGGCTTGGGATGATCGTCTTTAGGAATACCAATTTGTCGTCCTCGACGAACGGCACCAGGTACACATAGTCATCGCGTTGAACAACGAAGATTCGCTGGCTGCCGTATCGTTCCCGGTTTGGATGTTCAAGCACATCCAGCAAGTATCCCCGTTCGATGAGGAAGATGATTTCTTCGAAACCAATGCCGCGCTCCGCCTTAAGCTTCTCGTTCTTCGCGTCGTCCCAAGTGAAGTACTTCACCAGTTGCAGTATAGCACAATGTGTGCCTAATAGGCACACATTGGCGTCGCGGTATGATACCCATTTTCTCCAACGGTTCGCTTAACGATAAGATGCGGTCATGTCTGACCACGTAAAGCTCAGGGTCCCCCCCGGCCAGCACCTCCTGATCGACGCCGACGACACGCTCTGGGAGAACAATGTTTACTTCGAGCGGGCGATCGCCAACTTCATCTCGTTCCTGAATCATCATGAGTACACGCCCGACCAGGTGCGCCAGGTGCTGTACGACGTGGAGCGCGAAAACATTCTTACCCACGGCTATGGCATGCACAGCTTCGCGCTGGCGCTGGTGCGATGCTTCGAGCAGTTGTCGGTTGAGCCGCTCACGGCCGCGCTGCACGAGACCATCCGCGGCTTTGCCTACGCCATCGCCGAGCATCCCATGGAGATTCTGCCAGAGGTGCCCGAGACGCTGGCCGACCTCGCCCAGCGCCATCATCTATTCCTGGTGACCAAGGGCAATATCACGGAGCAATCGGGCAAGGTCGAACGCTCCGGGCTCAAGCAACATTTCACCGCGGTCGAAGTCGTGGCCGAGAAGGATGCCGCCACCTACAACGCGGTGGTCGAGAAGTACGGCTTGCGGCGCGAGAGCACCTGGATGATCGGCAACAGCCCCAAGTCCGACATCAATCCGGCGCTGGAAGCCGGCCTGCACGCCGTCTTTGTTCCTCACCACAACACTTGGATGCTGGAGCGCGATGAACTGCGTCCTGAGGCCGGCGATGGACGCCTGTTACAGGTGGAAAGCTTCGGCCACCTGCGCGATCATTTTTGACCGATAGGAATGAAGATTCACCACGGAGGCACGGAGATCACGGAGAACACTCGAGGCAAACCAAGAGCTCCGTGGCCTCTGTGTCTCCGTGGTAAACAATTTTCGACCGAGCACACATCTGCTGTTCTTTGAACTGGCTTCCTGAACCCCCGTCCAACGCTGCTGAGCAATTCTTCATCTAAGTCTCTTGGTCTGAATCGTGGGCCAATCCTTAATCCGAAGTTAACGTCGCAATCATGTTCGATGACAAAATGAATCTGCGCTGGCTCTTGTTGCTGGCGCTTACTGTTGTTTTGCTGATGGCCGCGGGCTGTCAGCACGCCGGAGTGCATTCGACCCTTACCGCCAACCACTTTGTCAGTGGCTCCAGCAATCCCGTCATGTTGGCCGCGTATCAGCCTTGGTTTGGACGCCCAGGACATATCAATCCCGGCTACTCATCGCAGGACCGGGTGCAGATTGAGAAGCAGATGGAGCAAGCCAAACAACTGGGCATTACCGGCTTCGTGGTGAACTGGTACGGCGCGCATCATGATTTTGAAGACAAGGCGTACAGCCTGATGCAGGAGGTCGCGGCGGAGAAGAGCTTCAAGGTTGCGCTGATGTACGACGAAGATGACAGCGATCCCGCCGCTGCGACCGAGGCCGTCATTGCGGACCTGCAATACGCGCACGACCGGTATCTCGGCCCGCAGGCGGTGGTGCCGCGCGACTCGTACCTGCGCTACGATGGCCGCCGCCCCATGATCTTCATCTTTCCCAAGGCTGGGCATACGGATTGGAACCGGGTGCGCCAGGCGGTCAACTCCTGGGAAGAGCCGCCGCTGCTGATCATCAAAGACATTCGCCCGCAATATGCGAGCGCGTTCGACGGTTTCTATGCCTGGATTTCGCCGGGCGCGCCGGGCTGGAAGTCCGACGGCAGCAATTGGGGGCAGCAATATCTCGACAACTTCTACCGCACCATGATCGCCAACTACCCCAACAAGATCACGGTGGGAGCGGCGTGGCCGGGCTTCAACGACGCCAAGGCCAGTTGGAGCCAGGACCGCAAGATGAGCCCACGCTGCGGCAAGACCTTCGACGACACCGTGCGAATGTTTCGCCGCTATTACAACGAACAGCGCCCGCTTCCCTTCCTCCTGATCGAGACGTGGAACGATTACGAGGAGGGCACCGCGATCGAAAACGGGGTGGGGGCGTGTAAGTGAGGGCTGGTGGGAGCCCCCGCATTTATGCGGGGGAAGGAGCGCTTCAGCGCTCCGGAAAAAACTTCTACTTTGATCATGCGCTTTAGCGCTGGCCTCGGGAAATCCCTCGGCTAGTCCAAGTTCAAGAGCGGAGCTTTTTCAGAGTGGGTAGCGCGCCCGTTCAACACATAGACGTGTCATCCTGAGCGACCCCGAACATCGTGAGGGGGAGTCGAAGGACCCCTATTCCCGCAGGTCCACTGTGCGCCTGCCTCACGGACGAATACCTCGGGATTGCTGGTAGCGATAGGGGTCCCTCGACTCCTCGCTACGCTCGTCGCTCGGGATGACACCAACTTATGTGCCTCGAATGGTCTCTTCCATGCTGATATTTGAGGCGTCCCCTCAATACACCTCATACCCCGGCGGCGGCGAGTGGAAACCGGGTTTGCGCGCCATCAGCAGCAATGCGCCAATGCGCTTGAATTCGCGCAACTCTTCGGCATTGTTGAACCACTTGCCGCTGTACTCCTGCGGCGTCGGAGTCAAGTCGGGGATGCGCACCGCCCGCACATCTTCAAAGGTGTGCGCCTTCAGCAACTGGATGTACTCCTGCTCCGAGCGCGCCTGCACCGGCACCTTCAGCTCCTCGACCCAGCGCAGCGAGTAGGGATTGTCCTGGTAAAGATTGATCAGGATAAACAGCTCGCCGTGCGGCGCCAGCACGCGGAACAGTTCGGCGAGGGCGCGGTCCTGGTCGGCGTAGTAATAAAAACTCTCGACCGACAGCACCTTGTCGAAGAAGTTTTCCTCCCACGGAATTTGCTGAGCGGAGCCGATGACGAACATCAGGTTGTCATAGGCGATCGAGCCGGCACGCGCGCGCCGAATCATCTCGTCCGACACGTCGAGCCCGATCACCTGTCCGGGCTTATCGCCGTGGGCTACCGCATCGGCGATCAGGCGGCTGGCCCATCCCGCGCCGCAGCCCAGGTCGAGCACGCGGTCGCCCGGCTTCAGTTCCATCCGCGCCAGCGTTTGCTGGGTGATGCTGATGTGATGGTTCTCCATCTCCTCGCCGCGGCCCTGCTCGGCCCACTGGTTGAATTCCTGGCGCAATCGCTCGTCCGCGGCAATGGTTTTCTTGTCGATCATGTAGTCCTCGGGGATTCGAGTATAGGCTTTCAAGAAAAACAAAGCGTCGCAACTAGGGCCTGTGATCCGTCGGTAGGGGATCGGTTTCCGACTAGATCGTCAGTCCGGGCAATCGCGAAGGTGCCCCTCGGCGTAAGCATCTGCAAAAAAAGAGAAGCCACCCGGGACTCAGCCAGGGGCGGCTTCTGTGCCACTTAAATTATCCCCTAAGAAGGGGACTTCATTAGCGAAGATATTCCGCCCTACGTTCGGATGTCTGGTCAATTGTGCACAAACCGGGATTTCAAAGGCTACGGGGCGCCCAAGTGGAAGATAGCGGGCGGGGAATATGCGCTGAAGCCGTTTCTCAGCCGCTGCACCTGGAGGCTCCTAAAGGAGCGGTCGTTCACATGGAGGTCAGCACAAAAACTACACCGCCCTTATTCATTCAGAAAGATGTTGAGAAGGGAGTTGTGGACCCGAATCTCGCCGTTGTACTCGATGAACCCCAGTTTCCTGAAGCGGTTCATAAAAAAGCTCACGCGCGACCGGGTGGTACCGATCATCTCCGCCAATATCTCCTGGCTGATCTTAGGAACCACCGTCTCGGGTTTGCTTTCCTTGCCGAACTGCGCCAGCAATAACAGAATCCTCGCCAGCCGCTTTTCGCTGGAATTGAAAAGCTGATCGACCAGGTCCGCTTGGATGCGAGCGTTGCGGACAAGAAGGAACGACACGAACACATTCGAGAATGCGGGTTCTTGATGAAGTGCGCGGACCATTTCCACCTTGCTGATCCTGAGCAGTGCGCAATCGCTCATGGCCGTAGCTGTCGCGAGTCGAAGAGGATGAGCTGAGACCATGCAATCCTCCCCCGCGAATTCCCCGGCGCCCACCAAGGCAAGCGTCGCTTCTTTTCCCTCTGCGGAGGTGACAGTTATTCTCAGT
>PLYW01000279.1 GCA_003151875.1 Acidobacteriaceae bacterium | reverse complement strand
GAACTCGGCTCCGCGGGAAGGCGCTGACCGGCTGCGCTTCCGCCAGCGACTCTCACCCTGACTCCTTCGCGCTGGCGTCGTCAATGTCGTGTATGCGTGAAAGGTGCATGAACACTGGCTATTTCAGCATTCGCAAAACTACGCCACTCAATTCATCGTGTCAGGCGTTCGCCACAATTCCCGCACAACGGCGTTTTTGCCGTCACGGCAGGAGCCCAAAGAATAATTGAAAATTTTCGATGAGCAAGGGTGTAAAGACGCCTTGATGGCCGCGCGACGCACGGAAGATGGCAGCCGAGAGCAACGCATCCACCGCCGCGATCGGGCAGGGCGGTGGCAATGCGGTGGAGCTGTCGGTGGGACAATCGCCGCTCCGCCGTTACGAATCGTAACCAAAATCACGGAGCCCACGCGCTTCCTTTTTCGTATCCCGCAAGTGGGTGCGAGCGTGCGTGTGCTTTGCGCCGCGACGTGCCGTAGTAGCATCGAATCGAGTGCAGATGAATTCCTCTCCAGTCCTTCAGTCAGCGCCAGCGGTGCAGACCTCCAACGTCTGTCGCTATTACCCGATGGGCCGCGGCATTATTCGCGCGGTGGACGGCATTTCTCTCACCATCAAGAGCGGCGAGTTTGTAGCGCTGCTTGGCCAATCAGGCTCGGGGAAGTCCACTCTGCTGAACTTGCTGGCGGGACTTGACCGCCCCAGTTCCGGCTCGGTGCTTGTGCAAGGCCGTGACTTGGCCAAGATGTCGTCGGAAGAGTTGGCCGCCTATCGCCGCAACGATGTGGGCATGGTCTTCCAGGCGTTCCACCTCATTCCGTCCATGACCATCACCGAAAATGTTGAGCTGCCCATGCGTTTTGCAGAGGTGGATCGTGCTGAGCGTGGCCAGCGCGTGCGCGAATCGCTGGAGCAGGTTGGGCTGGGTAAACGGCTGGAGCACCGGCCTTCGGAGCTGTCAGGCGGCGAGCAGCAGCGGGTTTCGCTGGCGCGGGCGCTGGCCAATCGTCCGTCGCTTCTGCTGGCGGATGAGCCAACTGGAAATCTCGACAGCCGCACCGGCGAGGACATCCTAAACCTGATTCGCGATCTGAGCCTTTCGCTGGGGATGACGGTCGTCATGGTGACCCACGAACGCGCACTGGCCGAACGATTTGCGCAACGGCTGGTTTTTCTCGCTGACGGCAAGCTGCTTTCGCAGGAGGCTCTGGCGTGAAGGGCTACGATCTGTTCGAACTGGCCGTGCGCAATCTGCGGCAGTCGAAATTGCGAAACGGGTTAACCACCGTCGGAATTTCTGTCGGAGTGGCCTCCCTGGTGGCCATGCTGTCGCTGGGCGTGGGCTTGCAGCAACTGGCGACTCGGCGCCTGGCTGGCTCAGGGATGTTTGACACGGTGTTCGTGACTTCCAAGCAGGACTTCCGCGGCTTCGATCGTGAGGACGACCAAAAGACCGAGCATCCGGAAGACGCGCCCGTGCTGGACGAACCGGCGCGCGCCACGATGACGCACTTGCAGTACGTCACTGAAGTCGAGCCTGAGATTCGCGTGATGGGTGAGATTGTCTCGGGTGGGCAGACGCACTTCGGGTTCGTGACGGGCTTGCCCATGTCGGCGCGCGAGAACGAAGCCTTCGACAATGTTCAGGGCAAGTTCTTCTCCGGGCCCGCGGCAGAGGAAGTCATCCTGCTGAACGATTTTGCCAAGGAGATCGATCCGAAGAATCCCAAGGGGCTCATCGGTCAGGAAGTGACTCTGCGCTACGGAGAACGCCAGGCGCTGGCGCCGGATTCAGAATCGGCTGGCCGTCCGCAGCTTTCGGGTGCGCAGGGCACCGGAAGCAATCCAACATCAAGCGATGACTTCGGCTTCTCCGTGGTGCGCAAAACCCAGAAGCTGAAAGTGGTCGGCATCATCGAAGAAGAGCCTTATGGCGGAATGCGGACGGTTTCCCGTGGCCGCATTTTCCTGCCGGTCGATCTGACCGAAAAGCTGAATATGGCGCAATTCAGCGACATGCGCAGCTCGTTGCGCGGCGGTGGCGGCAAGACCTACATGACGCTCACCGTGCGCGTCAAAGATCCCGGGAAAGTTGCGCAAGTGCAGGACGCCATTAACAAGCTGGGCTTCCGGACGTTCTCGGTGCTGGATGCTACCAAGAGCTTGCGCCGATTTTTCACCGTGCTCGATCTCTTCCTCGGTATATTTGGCTCGCTGGCGCTGGCGGTGGCAACGCTGGCGATTATCAATACGCTGGTGATGGCGGTGCTGGAACGGCGGCGCGAAATTGGTGTGATGAAGGCGATCGGCGCCAGCGACCGGGATGTGAAGCGTCTGTTCTTCGCCGAAGCCGGCGCCATGGGCTTCTTTGGCGGTGTGCTAGGCATCGCACTGGGATTTGCCATCGGCAAAGCCATCAATGTGGGCACAGGAATCTACCTGCACCGGCATCAGCTGCCGGCGGAGGCAGTATGGATTCTACCGCCGTGGCTGATCGGCGCCGCCATCGCATTCTCGATTGTGGTGAGCCTGCTCGCAGGCTTGTATCCGGCCAGCCGCGCCGCCAAACTCGATCCCGTGCAGACGCTGAAGTACGAGTGAATGGCCTATGACACAATAAGAGCGGGGGGCTCTGGCGTATGTCAGAAAAACAGCCGATTACCGACTGGTTGGGTCTGGGTATTTCAAACTCGGAACTGCGAATGCTAGAGGTGATCGAACGTGGGATCCCGATCTCGATTGTCAATCGACTCCGTCGCCTTGGCCTGTCGCAGTCAGAAATTGATTCGCTTGTGATCTCGCGTCGTGCTCTGCAACGCCACTGCTCACGTCGCGAAAAACTCAGCAGTGATGAATCTGATCGCCTGGTCAGAGTTATGCGCCTATTGTCCCACGCTGAAGATGTTTTTGGGTCCCGCGAGCGAGCACTGGCCTGGCTTCGTCGGCCACGGAAACGGTTAAGAAACATGGCTCCTCTTCAGCTGCTGAGGACCGACGCGGGTGGCCGGGCTGTGGAAGAAGTGCTCTTCCAGATTGAGCACGGTATGTTCGTCTGACATGGAATTTAGCCTATCAGCCGACTTCGCAGCGGTGCGGCAAAGTCGAATCGTTCGTCTTGCACTCCGCGCGTGGCTAGTGCTACTCGCCTGCTGCCTCGCCCCTCTGCTGCACGCCCAGGGCCGCGCCGAGTGCTCGGTCATCAAATCAAGCATCCTCGACCGCCATGTACGCTACTGCGCGTTTCTGCCGGACAGCTTCGATCAGGACAAGACGCGTCAGTATCCGGTGCTTTATTACCTCCACGGGCTCGGCGACAACGAGCAGTCCCTGCTGAACTTTGGCGGCTGGGACGTGATCGCCGAACTCCGGCGCCAAGGCAAGATCGGCGACTTCATCGTGCTCGCCCCCAGCGGCGGCCACACGTTCTATCTGAATTCCGCTGACGGTAAAGCGAAGTACGAGGACTTCTTCATGCGGGAGTTCGTTCCACAGATGGAGAAGAAGTACCGCGCCGAGAGCACACGCGCCACCCGTGGCATTACCGGAGTTTCGATGGGCGGGTATGGAGCGTTGCGTCTGGCCTTTAAGTATCCGGACGAGTTTGCCGCGGTGAGTGCGCAGATGCCCGCGCTGATTGCCGACCTGCCGAAGGACTTTACCGCTGGCGGGCCGGGCTCTCCCGGGTCGCTGATGGGCGATGTCTTCGGTTCGCCCTTTAGTCGCGCGTACTTTGAGCGCAATAATGTCTTCTACTTCGCGCGAAACGACAGCGCCGCCAGTCTGAAACGGATGAAGATCTACTTCAATGTCGGCAACAACGACGATTATGGTTTCGAACAGGGAGCGCAGCAGTTGGACAAACTGCTGAAGTCGCGGGGCGTTCCCCACGAGTTTCACATTTATCCGGGCGGGCACGACCCACAGTTCGTCGTACGCTACTTCGGCGACTTGATCGAATGGCAATGGAAGGCCATCGGAGCGAGAAGGTAACCGCGTTAGGCCGAGCGAACTGATTCATTACGGAACATCCACCGCTCCCGGCGTCTTGAGCATGCGATCGATGGCGACGGCCAGCCCGAAGTAGAAGAACATGATCATCACCAGCGGATCGTCGCCCAGGCAATACTGCACGGTTGAGGGAACCAAATAGCCGGCAAAGGCGGCAAGCACGCCCGCCACGACGCCGGTCGCAAAGCGGCTATGCTCGCGCGTCCGCCGCAGCAGTCGGACCAGAAAAACAATGTACGCCACCACGAACCACAACCACGCTGCCAGAGTGAGCAGGCCGCGCTCCACCGCGATCTGGATGTAGTCAGAGTGGAAGTGATAGATCACGCGATACAAGGCGAAGCCGCGGATGCCCCACTCCTGCCAGTGATTGAAGATCGTATCTAACCCAACCCCGAACCACGGATGTTGCCGGACCAGGCGCAGTCCGTCTTCCCACATCAACACCCGGAAATGCGTCCCCGAGTCGCCCGTACTAACCCAGTTCAACCCTCGGGTGTGGTGGATCCACAACGTCGCCAGGAGCAAGAGCAAAACCANNGCTGCCGTCAGCGCCAGGAACACGATGGCGCAGAACGTCCGGATGCCCCATTTCTGCGGTTGCGCGCTCAGCAACATGGCCCATGCCAGGCAGCCAAGTTGCATGAGCATCTCCGCGAAGACAATGTAGTGTCGCAGCGTGCCTTGCGCGCGTCCGGGCTTGCCACGGGCCAATTGCAGGTACGGAGTACCCAATCCGCTCTTCACAAATTGTTCGCGAGTGAGAAACGTCTCTCGCTTGTCGAACGGCTCCCCTTGCAGATACTTGACGCGGAGCATGCTTCCGGGTGGGCTTTGCATCACCACCTTGCTCAGTTGCTCCGGAGTATGCACAGAGCGGCCATTGATATGGGTAATGATGTCACCGGGGTTAATTCTCGCCCGATACAAGTCTGCGGTCGGCGCGACGTACCTCACCTGCACGCCCACGCCGTAGGTGTATTGCCAAGCGGTAAAGCCTGCCGCCGCGAGCCCTGAAAGCAGCAACAAGAACACCAGGATGCGCACCTGCGAGAGCCGTTGCAGGTTCTGCGCGACCACGACGCCAGCCAGCACCAGGCACACCACTTTCATGCGCGGCCAGCTCAGGTATGGATCGAGCGAGAGCGCAGTCGAAATTCCGCTCAAAACGATATAGGCCAGAAGCGGTGCGGAAAGGGCCTGCGGAAACGGACGCTTACGCTCGATCGCCAGCTTGGCGAGCCACAGCAAGCCCGCAGCCATCCAGGCGTACCGCGCTCCTTTGATGGAGTGCGGCAGAAGGATGGCGAACAGAATCAGGAAGAAAAATATGAGGCCTTCCAGCCACCGTGCCCAACGCGCCACATCGGAGGATGGGACGCGACCATCAGGCCGGCGTGCGGCTTCGGTCATAAAAGTCTGCTGTCCAGGCGCCATCGAAGAGGCTTTCCAGGTTAATCAAGTAGCCTACACCAATGGTGTAAAGCTCAGAAATGCTGCTAGAGTAGGAAGGGCACTTGTCCTCGCGTCAGGGTTCTATTTGGTTTCTGCGCCAATTTCGCTGACGCCGTGGTGCGGTACGCATCGGATTCCCAGGCGATAACGTCCAACTGTAAGCAACGGCAGTTACTGTGTTTGATCGTCGTTCCAAGCTTCTAAGCTCGATCACATTGATGCACGACCTGGGAGTGACTTGCGTCGCCTTCGTGGTCGCGTATCTGCTGCGCACGCTGCTGGTGCACTTCGACTTTTTCAGCCGGCGATTGCCCGGCATTTATCCCTTCAGCCATTATCTGCCGCTGCTGGTCGCCTTTCTGATTACGTGGGCGGTGGTCGGATATCTTTCCAGCTTCTACCGCGATCTCGAACTCAGCAATCCCATCCAGCTCATGCTGAATATCGTCAGTCAACTCGGGGTTGTGCTGGTGGTGATTTATGCCGGCTTGTATCTATTTCGCCGCGTGGACGTGAGCCGCACCTATGTCCTGCTGATCGGCGCGGTGGATTTCGTCCTGCTTGTGACGGGCCGTGCGGTGACGTACTCGGGCATGTCGTGGATGCGCGATCGGCTCAAGCGTTACCACTACCTGCTGATCGTGGGGTGCGGTCCGCGCGCACGCGAAATGGCGGCCCTGATTGAGGAAAGCCGCGGCATGGGGCTGCGGCTGATCGGCTTTGTCGATCCCAACTCAAGCGATGCTGCGCTCCAGGACCTCGGCGGTTACAGAGTTCATCGCATCGAGGAACTGGGCGGTATTCTGCAACAGGAAGTGGTGGACGAGATTGTCTTTGCCGTGAACATGCAGGAGCTGGCCCGGCTGGAACCGGTGATGCAGCACTGCGCCGATGTCGGAATGAGGACGCGAGTGCAACTGGAATTTTTGCCGGCCGCCTACTCGCGGATCTATCTGGAAAAGTTTCGCGACGTGCAACTGCTCAGCCTGTCGAGCGCGCCCGACAGCGAATTGCGGCTGTTTTTCAAGCGTATCTTCGATGCGGCATTCTCCTTCGCAGTATTGATTGTGTTCTCGCCCTTGTTGCTCTGCATCGCGGCCATGATCCGGATGACTTCGCCCGGTCCGGTGCTGTTTCGCCAGACCCGGTGCGGGTTGGGCGGCCGCCGCTTCATGTTGTACAAGTTCCGTTCCATGATCAACAACGCCGAACAGATGCGCGCCGAGCTTCACCAGTTGAACGAGCTCGACGGCCCCGTCTTCAAGATCAGCGACGACCCTCGCATCACCGCCGTGGGACGCTGGCTGCGCCGCTTCAGCCTTGACGAGTTGCCGCAGCTTTGGAACATCCTGCGGGGCGACATGTCGTTCGTCGGACCGCGCCCCGCTGTTCCCGAAGAGGTGGAGCAGTATGAAGACTGGCAACGGCGGCGTCTGCGCATGCGGCCCGGCCTGACTTGCACCTGGGTGTTGGAAGGCCGCAACCATGTGGACTTCAATCGCTGGATGCAACTCGACCTCAGCTACATCGATAACTGGTCGCTGTGGCTCGATTTCAAGATCTTCCTGCGCACCATTCCCATCGTCCTATCCGGACGCGGTGCATACTAGAGACTGATGGTTTCCGTCACAATCGTTACCTGGAATTCGGCGCAATATCTCGATGCGTGCCTGGCCTCAATCGAGCAGCAGGACCACCGCGAACTCGAGGTCATCATTGTGGACAACGCCTCGACGGATGGCACGCGAGAGCTGCTGCGTCAGGCCGAGTCACGATGGCGAGTGATCTACAACGAGCGCAACGTTGGATTCGCCGCCGGGCAGAACCAGGCGATCCGGGCGGCAAGCGGAGATTGGGTGCTCTGCCTTAATCCCGACGTCGTGCTCAGTACCGACTTCGTCAGGCGGATGCTGGCCGCAGCGGAAGCGCATCCCGATGAAGGCTCAGTCTGCGGAAAATTATTGCGCTGGGACCCCGTCAGCGAACCGCACAAAACCAACATTATCGATTCGACTGGGATTTATTTCACCCGCAACATGCGTCACCTCGATCGTGGAGCTGAAGAGGCTGACCGCGGCCAGTATGATCGTCCGCAGTACGTCTTCGGCGCCAGCGGCGCCGCCGTGCTGTTCCGCCGCGACTTCATCCAGGATGTGTCGGTGGAAGGTGAATTCTTCGATGCGGACTTTTTCGCCTTTCGTGAAGACGGCGATCTGGCCTGGCGTGCGCAAGTGATGGGCTGGAAATGCCTGTACACTCCGGCAGCGGTGGCCTGGCATGTGCGGCGGGTCACGCCCGAGCGGCGAAAGGACTTGCCGCTGGTCATCAACTGGCATTCGGTAAAGAACCGGTTTCTCATGCGCGGCAAGAACGCTTCGGGATGGCTATGCTGGCGGCTGTTTCTGCCGGTAGCGTGGCGCGATATGATGACCCTCGGCTACGCGCTGCTGCGCGATCAGCGAATGCTTTCGGCACTGGCTTATCCCTGGCGCGCTCGTGCGAGCGTTCGCCGCAAGCGCGCGATCATTCAGTCGCGCCGCAAGGTTTCTGATCGCGATTTGCTATGGTGGTTTTGCAACACTCCGCGGGCAGTGGATGTGGAGAAGGCAACGGGCAGTAGCCAGTAGCCAGTAGCCAGTAGCCAGTACCTCGAACTTCGAGAGGTAACCGGCTGGGCGCTTCGGTTCAAGCGCGGTTTGCGAAGAGCGAATAGCGAACAGCGAAAAGCGGCCTCATGAAAATCGCCATCGTCGGCACTCGCGGCATTCCCAACCGCTATGGCGGCTTCGAGCGCTTTGCCGAGCAGATCAGCTCGCGTTTTGTGGACCAGGGGCACGAGGTCACCGTGTACTGCCGCAGGGCGTTCGTCCGACCGGATGATGTGTACGACCGGCGCGTGCGCCGGGTGATCGTCCCCAGCCTTCATCAAAAGCATCTCGACACCTGGGTCAGCACATTTTTCGCAGCCGTGAGCGTGGCATTCAGTGACGCCGATGTCGTACTGCTGTGCAACGTGGCCAACAGCCCGTTCGCCTACATTCCGCGGCTCTTCGGCAAGCCGGTCGTGCTCAGCGTGGATGGCCTCGACCGCAAGCGCGAGAAGTGGAAGGGCCTGGGCGCGCAGGTGCTGCACTTGTGCGAATGGATGTCGTCGTTCAGCTCGACTCGCCTGGTGACGGACGCGAAGGCGATTCATGATTACTACCTCGCCAAATATGGCAGCGAGTCCACGGTCATCGGTTACGGCTCCGAGATGCCGGCGGGCGACGACAGCCTGAATGGCTTCAATCTGGAGTCAGGCCGCTACGTGCTGTATGTCAGCCGGCTTGAGCCGGAGAACAATCCCGATCTCGTTCTGCGTAGTTGGCGCAACGTCCGCAGCGACTGGCCGCTGGTCGTGGTGGGCGACAATCCCTACGATCGCGGCTACCTCGAGCGCATGAAATCCCTGGGCGATGAGCGCGTGCGCTTCACCGGCGCGATCTATGGCGATGGATATTGGGCATTGCAGAAGCACGCGGGCGTGTTCGTCTTCGCTTGCGAGATCGGCGGAGTTCATCCCGCCTTGATCGAAGCGATGGCTGCGAACAATGCGGTGCTGTATCTTGATACCCCAGAGAATGCCGAAACCGCCGGCGATGCCGGGATGAAGTATGAGAAGTCGGAGGCCGATCTTACAGCGAAGTTGCAGTCGCTGCTCGACGATCCTGAGGCTCGCCAACAGTTGGCCGCCCGCGCCAAGCAGCGCGCCGATGCGCTGTATCGCTGGGACGTGATTGCGGAGAAGTACGAAAAGCTGATCGACGAACTCACCAGGAGCAGGAAACGAACGGGTGGCACGTAAGATTACAATGATTGGAAGAACGGAGAACGGCTATGCAATTAAGGATTTCGCCCGATCTTGAGAAGCTCATCAAGAGGCGCCTCTCCAGTGGCGGCTACACGAACGTTGAAGATGTGTTACGCCGTGCTCTTGAGGCCCAGGATGCCGAAGAAAGCTGGACCGAGGATGAGCGGCGGGCGTTGTCGGCCCACATTGAGGAGGGTTATTTGCAGGCCGAACGTGGGGAGCTTATCGACGGCGCACAGGCCGGCCGTGAAATCCAGGCTATGAAGGACGGCTGGCGCCGGGAACATTCCTCCAAGCGATGAGCGGATATGCTCTCACGCCTCTTGCGAAAGCCGATATCTTCGACATCTGGTCTTACATCGCGAAGGAAAGCGAAGACGCCGCCGCCCGCGTGGAACAGGCGATTTTCAATGCTTGCGCATTTCTCGCCGACGATCCGATGTGCGGCCATTCCCGTCCAGATCTCACATCCCGTGCGCTGCGTTTCTGGACACTGACACGCTACCCTAACTACACGATTGTTTACCGGCCTGAGACGTCCCCGCTTCAGGTTGTCGCTGTGCTCCACGGCAAACGGAATATTCGCCGAATGCTGAAAGCAAGGCCGTGACCCTTCCTGCCGCAAAGCTGCCGCTGGGTGCCAAAGAATCCGATCCACTCGAAACCGGAAACTTGAAACTCGAAACCGCCTTTACACCCGCTCAATCTTGACCGAGTTCAGCACCACATCCTGGTTGGGCTTGTCCTGGCGATTGCGCGGCAGCTTGGTGATTTTGTCCACCACGTTCTGGCCTTCGACAACTTCGCCGAAGATGGTGTGATTGCCGGTCAGCCACAGTGTCGGCACGACGGTGATGAAGAACTGCGAGCCGTTGGTGCCCGGCCCGGAGTTCGCCATAGCCAGCTTGCCCGGCTTGTCGAACTTGTGCGGCGAGCCCTTGGTCTCGTCCTCAAACTGGTAGCCGGGGCCGCCCATGCCGGTGCCGGTGGGGTCTCCGCCCTGGACCATGAAGTCGGGAATCACCCGATGGAAGATGGTGCCGTCGTACAGGCGAGCTTTGCTCTTGTTCTTAGTTTGCGGGTGGGTCCATTCGCGCGAGCCTTCCGCTAGCTCGATGAAGTTCTTCACCGTGATGGGCGCTTCCTGCTCGAAGAGGCGGCAGACAATGGTTCCTTCGCTGGTGTCCAGGGTTGCGTAAACGCCGGGTTGCCGGGCCATGATGATTCCTTTCGTTAATGGCTGAAGTGATGGCAGCTCCAGGTGGGGAGCCGGTATAAGGCGGACGAGGCCGCTGGCTCTATTGTAGGTGGAAATCGCGGGCCCGTCGAAAAGACCATTACGGATTCAGCCCGCCAGATAGAATGGCTGTTCCGAGATTCTGCCCATGCCTTCGAACTGGCTTTTCTGGATTCTATTCAACCTGTTCGTGTTAGCGATGCTGGCGCTCGACTTGGGCGTCTTCCACCGCAGCAAGCACGTGGTGAGCTTTCGCGAGGCCATGGGCTGGACGCTGGTCTGGATTTCGCTGGCAGCGGGCTTCGCTGTCCTGATTTACTTTTTCGGACACACGATGGTGGGCAGCCATGCCCGGCCCAACTCTCAGTTGTCGCTGGAGTTCATCGCCGGATACCTGATCGAGCAGTCCCTCAGCGTCGATAACCTGTTCATCTTTCTGCTCATCTTCCGCTACTTTCAGGTCCCGCGGCATTTGCAGCACGGCGTGCTGTTCTGGGGCATCCTGGGCGCGCTGGTCATGCGCGCCATCTTCATCGTCGCCGGGATCACGCTGTTGAACCGCTTCCACTGGTTCATCTACATCTTCGGCGCGATCCTCATCTACAGCGGGTTCAAACTGTTTCGCCAAAAAGACCAGGAGATCCAACCCGAGACGAACCTGGTCCTGCGCGGCTTTCGCAAGCTATTCCCGCTGACGAAAGGTTTTGAGGGCAGCAAGTTTTTCGTGCGCCGTGGGCTGGTGCGATATGCGACCCCGCTGGCGGTGGTGCTGATCGTAGTGGAGACGACCGACGTGCTGTTTGCGACCGACTCCATTCCAGCCGTACTGGCCGTGACGCGCGAGCCGTTCATCGTCTATACGTCCAACGTATTTGCGATTCTCGGACTGCGCTCTCTCTATTTTGCGTTGGCGGGAATGATCGAAGTCTTCCACTTCCTGCATTACGGCCTATCGCTGATTCTGATCTTCATCGGCGTGAAGATGCTGGCATCGGGCTACGTGCAGATTCCCATCGGCGTCGCGCTGGGCGTGGTCGCCGGGGTTTTGCTAATCTCGATTTTCTTGTCGCTGTTGTTTCCCGCGAGAAAACAGAAAGCCGCGTAGCAGATTTATTCGAAGCAAATCTTGTCACCGTTAACGACGGAATGCTTCTGGAATTTCGCGTCATTCTTCAGGGGAAAGTCGAGCCGATAATGGGCCCCGCGGCTCTCCTCCCGGGCCAGCGCCGAGCGGGCGATCAGCAGCCCGGCCTGTAGTATGTTCGCCGCCTCGTGCGAACGGCGATCGCCCGAGGCCGGCTGTTGCTTCTGCAACTCGCTCAACTCTGAGACCACCTGCCGCAGGCCTTTTCCGTCGCGCACCACACCCACGTATTGCCACATCAGCGATTGCACTTTCTTGATGAACGTCTCAATCTGTGCGGCCTGTCCATTGGTAGATGCGGCGGTATTCTCAGCTCCTGCGACCGCTGGGTGGTGACGACGTGACCGGAGATGCTCGCGCATGTTCTGAGCAGCGCGTGCTCCATACACCAAACCTTCCAGCAGCGAATTGCTGGCCAGCCGGTTGGCGCCGTGCACGCCGGTGCATGCCACCTCGCCAGCGGCATAGAGGCCAGGGAGGGAAGTTTGTCCGCGGAGATCGGTGCGCACACCGCCCATGGCATAGTGCGCTGCCGGACGAATGGGAACCAGTTCGGTGGCAATGTCGATGTTGTACTGCATGCACGTGGCGTAAATGGTGGGAAAACGTTTGCGCACGCGGTCGGCATGCAGGTGAGTAAGGTCAAGATACACGGCGGCATCGGGACGCTTTACCAGCTCCAATTCATGTGCAATCGCGCGGGCCACAACGTCACGCGGCGCCAGTTCCGCCAACTCATGGTACTTGGGCATGAAGCGTTTCAGCTCAATGTTTCGCAGATATGCGCCTTCTCCGCGCAGTGCCTCCGACAAAAGGAATCGCGGAGCGTTCTTCAGGTACAACGCGGTGGGATGAAACTGCACGAACTCCATGTCGCTGATCTCGGCGCCGGCACGATGCGCCATGGCAACACCGTCCCCGGTTGCAACCGAGGGATTGGTGGTGTCGCTGTAAACGTGGCCCAAGCCGCCGGTGGCGAGCAATGTGGAGCTGGCAAGGATCTCGTGCGATTGGCCAGACTGGTCGAGAACGCGTACCCCAACCACGCGGCCGTCGCGCACCAGCAAATCGGTGGTAAATTCGAATTCCCGGAAGGTGATCTCCTTCACAGCCGAGGCCTTCAGAAAGAGCGCCCGGCCAATTTCACGCCCGGTGGAGTCGCCGTGAGCGTGCAGCACGCGGTTGCGGCTATGCGCCCCCTCGCGAGTAAACGCGATCTTGGTGCCGGCGCGATCGAACTCCGTACCCCATGCGATGAGCTCCTCGATACGGGGCGGACCTTCTTCCACCAGGATGCGCGCAGCCTCTTCGTTGCACAGGCCGTCGCCGGCCTTGAGCGTGTCCTCCAGGTGGAGGCGGACTTCATCGTCATCGCTAAGCGCAGCGGCGATGCCACCTTGCGCGTACTGCGTGTTGGATTCCGTAACCTCGCGTTTCGCCAGGCACAGGACGCGGCCGGCCGACGCCAGTTCCACCGAGGCCCGCAGACCTGCGATGCCCGCACCCACCACGATGAAATCGGTTTCAGAAGGAAGAGCTTTCATGGCCGCTAACTTGCTCTTAACGGCTTCATGGTAGCACGCAGGCGGGGCGCGGGATTCGGTATATGAAACGGTAAAACCAAATGGGGAATCGCACCGAGCGAGTGCGGCGGCAACTCTCATCCTTTACACTAGAACCTTGACTCGCATCCCGGTTCACACCCCGTCACGGTCCTATGAAGTGCTGGTCGAGCGAGGCTTGTTGCGCTCGGCGGCCGCCGCACTGGGCCCTACTGTGCCTCTGGATTGGCGCGTCTTTGTGGTGACGCAGGCGCCCGTGCGCAAGCACTGGGGCGGCGCGCTGCGCAAGAGTTTCAGCCAAGCCGGGCGCAAAGTCGAAATCATCCAGATGCCAGATGGCGAGCGCTCCAAGACCCTCTCGCAACTGGAAAAACTCGCCTCGAAACTAGTGAGTCGCGGCGCCGACCGCCGGTCGGCGATTCTGGCGCTGGGCGGTGGCGTGGTGGGCGATGTCGCGGGATTTCTGGCATCCGTCTTCATGCGCGGAATTCCGGTCGTGCAAATACCGACGACTCTGCTGGCGCAGGTTGATTCGGCGATCGGTGGCAAAACCGGAGTGAACCTGAAGTCGGGCAAAAACCTGCTCGGCACTTTTTATCAGCCGCTCGCGGTGCTTGCCGACCCGGATGTGCTGGCGACGCTGCCCGAGCGCGAATACCGCTCCGGCTTGTTCGAGGCGATGAAGTATGGCGTGATTCGTAATCCTGCGATCTTCGAGTTGATGGAAACAAACCGCGACGCTTTGCTGCACCGTGATGGCGGCCTCTTGGAGACGCTGATCACGGAATGCATTCGCGTGAAGGCGGACGTGGTGAGCGCCGATGAACGGGAGGGGGGCGAACGCCGCATCCTGAATTTTGGACACACCATCGGGCATGCGCTGGAGACGGAGACGGATTATCAGCAGTTCCTGCATGGGGAGGCGGTGGGCTGGGGAATGATTGCCGCCACCATGATTGGGACCGAAATGCGCGTCACGGACTCGCAGACCGCGCAACGGATCATCGGGCTGGTGCGCGCTTACGCGCCGTTGCCGAGGGTCGAGGTAAACAGCGAAGGCATCGCGAAGCGGCTTCTCTCCGACAAGAAAACGGTTGGCGGTGTGCTGCACTTCGTTCTGCCGACGGAGATCGGCAAAGTCGAAGTGGTCAATAGCGTTTCGACACAGGCGGTCATCGAAGCGGTCGAAGAAATCAAGAAGTTGTCAGAGGCATAGAGTTGGCGCAGGACGACAAATCGCCGATCGGACCGTCGGATGGCCGGGCGGACGAGCGCATCGTGGGCGCGGCCCCGGCCGGAGCGCGCGACGAAGCATCGGCCGCTGCGGCGGTCCGCGACATGTTCACGTCGATCGCGCCTCGCTATGACTTGCTGAACCACGTGCTCTCGCTGAACATCGACCGGGTATGGTGGAACCGCACTGCCCGCGTCTTCAGCGAGGTGCTGCGACGCCCTGACGCGCAGGTGCTCGACCTCTGCTGCGGGACCGGTGACATGACCTTTGCGCTACATCGGCGCCTAAATGGCGCGCCGACGCAAATCTTCGGGACCGATTTTTCGCATGCCATGCTGGTGCGCGCGGAGCAGAAATCCGCAGGCAGGAACATCCGCTGGGTCGAGGCTGATGCGCTCAACTTGCCGTTCGCCACGGGCCAGTTTCAATTGGTGACCGCCGCCTTCGGCTTTCGCAATCTCGCCAACT
>PLYW01000104.1 GCA_003151875.1 Acidobacteriaceae bacterium | reverse complement strand
TGGCGTTGGACTGTCACCAAGACGCTGAGTACGCCAGTAACTACGAGCATGAGGCTCGAGGGCTCCTGAGTCGTCTCCATTCGTGTTCGAATGAATCCCGGAGCGTTCGCTTCGTCTGTCTGTATGTAGACCGAAACGTCGAAGACTCACACTCGGCTAGTGACAAAGGAGGAACAGTGTTTTCAGGGAAGGGACAAGTTAAGCGGCTAACAACGCAGGGTGCAGAGTAGTGCGAATGAGACTCGTGAGTCGGCGGATTGATTGGCAACTGCGTCGTGGACACGTGCAGAGCCAAACAGGGATGTAACGCCAGTTGTCAGTTGTAAGGAACTCAGCACCGGTCGAGTTGTTCCGACAGCCAATGACGGCACTGCGATTGCGAATGGAGAGATTGCTTCATACGGCTGGGTCTCTGATTCGTCGTAGGTGGTTTCCAGCACGTCTTCTGCGGGAACAGCAAAAGCAAGACTCAAGAGCAAAAGCACGAAAAGGATAAGAGCCGAGCGTGGATTTCTCATCACACCCCCTGCACGAGCACAGTGTACTCCGTTTGCAAGGCTCGATTCATAAAGCGCGGAGAAAAGCGAAATGCCAATGGTGATTCCCGAATCGGAACTGAAGACGCCTTCGTCAAGCCTCTCAGCATTGACTTGGTACGCCTCAGATCGCTGTTGTGAAATCCCCTCTCTGGCATCCGCTTTCAAAAAAGCGCCACTTCGCTCTAGTTGAAAAACTCCGTCCCAACCAACCACGGCTCGCGACTGTGGAAAAACAGCGCTCCGAGTTTCGGCGTGCTGTGGCGTTACGGCAAGAGTCGGCTCGTCGTCAGCGAGCTAGAACGGGTTGACCTGGGGAAGATGAATCTTCAGCTTATAGCAAATGAAGAGCAGCAGGATCGAGCCCAGTATGGAGAAAATGAGACCGGCGGGATGATATCGCGGGTTTGCCGGACGCGAAAACATGTGGGTGACGCAGCCGCCGATGATCGATCCGACGATGCCCAGCACGATCGTCCAGAACATCGTCAAATGCACGTGCATCACCGATTTCGCGATGATCCCCGAGATTAACCCGATAAGAACGTACCAAATTAAGTGAAACATAACTTCTCCTCCAGCATTCGCCTTCAGAACGTCGTTGAGTATATCCCAAGGGTTGGTGATTAAGCGAAGCAATCAGCAATAAGCGCCCAACCGATCCACGGGCCGTTGCCGCGCGGTGCAGCCTGTGAAGCCGTCTGATACAAAACGATCTGTAAGACGCACCACGACGTGACCCACGTCACCGACATCGCAGCCGACAATTCGCTAGCCTGTATAAGGAGGCTGGTGGTCGTGCCAATCCTGCAAGCCAAGACCACGGAGCCGTCGCACGTTGGGGACAGCTTTGTCGTGGAACGAGAGCATCTGGAGCAACTGCTCCAGGCATTGGTCAGCCGGGGCTATGAGGTTGTCGGCCCCACCCTGCGCGACGGCGCCATTATCTATGACCATCTGACTTCGACCGCAGACCTCCCCGCGGGTTGGACCGACGAGCAGTCTGGCGGGGCCTATCGTCTGCAACGCCGCCAGGACCAAGCCCTATTTGGCTATGCTGTCGGCCCGCATTCCTGGAAGAAGTTCCTGTTTCCACCCGTGCAGCGGCTGTGGCAGGCGGCACGCAACGGAAAAGGGATGCAAATCCTGCCGGCAGAAGCACCGGCCACGCCAAAATATGCTTTCTTCGGGGTGCGCGCCTGTGAACTGCACGCGATTGCCATCCAGGACAAAGTTTATCTCGAGGGTCAGTTCGTCGATCCCGGCTACAAAGCGCGGCGCGAGGACTTGTTCGTCGTGGCGGTCAATTGCGGCCAGGCCGGCGGCACCTGCTTCTGCGCTTCCATGAACACCGGGCCGAAGGCCACCTCCGGCTTCGATCTGGCTCTCACCGAATTGTTGCAAGACGGGCGGCACTGCTTCCTGGTGGAAGTGGGATCGGCGCGCGGGGCTGAGGTCCTGTCANNTCGGAATCAAAGATCTGCTCTACCGCAACTACGAGCATCCCCGGTGGGACGACGTGACGCAGCGCTGTCTGACCTGCGCCAACTGCACCATCGTATGTCCCACGTGCTTCTGCACCACCGTGGAAGACGTCACCGACCTGAGCGGCGAACACGCCGAACGCTGGCGACGCTGGGATTCCTGCTTCACGGTGGACTTTTCCTACATCCACGGCGGCAGCGTGCGCGCCTCTTCAAGATCGCGCTATCGCCAGTGGATGACGCACAAACTCGCCACCTGGATTGACCAGTTTGGCGTTTCCGGCTGCGTGGGTTGTGGCCGCTGCATCACCTGGTGTCCTGTGGGAATCGATATTACGGTCGAGGCTGGGGCCATCCGCGCCAGCGACTCGATGAAAGCGCCGGCCGACCAGAGCGAGGACTCGCCATGATACAGACGCTCGAACCAATTCTCCGCGAGCATCCGTTTTTTCGGGGGATGGAGGACCAACACATTCGTTTGATCGCCGGATGTGCCAAGAACGTGCGCTTCGGCGCCGGAGAGGTCATTTTTCGGGAAGGCGACCCCGCGGACCATTTCTATCTCATCCGCGAAGGTCTGGTGTCGGTGCAGTTCGTGATTCCGCACGACGGCCTTACCACGGTGCTAACTGTCGGCGGCGGCGAAGTCCTGGGATGGTCGTGGCTATTCCCTCCCTACCGCTGGCATTTTGACGCGAGGGCGCAACAGGACACGCATGCGCTGGCTTTTGACGGCAAGTGTCTGCGCGCCAAGTGCGATGAGGACCACGACCTCGGCTACGACATTTACAAGCGGTTTATACAGATCATCAACGATCGCCTGGAAGCGACCCGCTTGCAGTTGCTGGATGTGTATGGCACCCATGCTTGAACAAACCGAGGTTGCAGCGCCGGGCCCGGTCCCAGACCCCATGCTGCCCATGCCGTACCGCATTCAGCGCGTAAGGCAGGAGACCGACGACACCTTTACGCTCGAGATCCTTCCCGAAGATTCCAGCTCGAGGTTCTCGTTTGCGCCGGGCCAGTTCAACATGCTGTACGTCTTCGGCGTGGGAGAAGTGCCTATCTCCATCAGCAGCAACCCCGCCAATGTTCCTTTGCTGAAGCACACCACGCGCGTGGTCGGCACCGTCACCAAGGCCATGCGAAAGCTCAAGCGCGGCGAGGTCATGGGGATTCGCGGTCCCTTCGGAAGCCATTGGCCGGTGGAAGACGCACCTGGCCGCGACGTCGTGATTGTGGCCGGCGGAATCGGGCTGGCTCCCTTGCGGCCTGCGCTCTATCGCCTGATGGCGGAACGGGAGAAGTTTCGCAGGATCGTTCTGCTGTATGGCACGCGCACTCCCGACGACATGCTGTACCGGCGCGAGCTGGAACAGTGGCGCGGCAAGTTTGACCTGGAAATTCAGGTGACGGTCGATCGCGCCGCTAGCACCTGGCGCGGCAATGTCGGTGTGGTGACCACCATGATCGGCCGCGCTCCTTTCGATCCTTCCAATACCCTGGCCATGCTTTGCGGGCCCGAGATCATGATGCGCTTTACCGTGATGGAGCTGCTGAAGCGCGGGGTGGCGGCGGAGCGCATTTACCTGTCGGCGGAACGCAACATGAAATGCGGGATCGGCTTTTGCGGCCATTGCCAGTACGGCCCCACCTTTGTCTGCAAAGACGGTCCGGTCTTTGCATTGCCCAGCATCTCGGCCATTCTTGGCAAGGTGGAGATCTGATATGGCATTGCGCAAACCCAAGCTGGCGGTCTGGAAGTTCTCCTCGTGCGACGGTTGCCAGTTGAGCCTGCTGGATTGCGAGGACGAACTGCTGGCGGTGGCCGGCGCCGTGGACATCGCGAATTTTCCCGAGGCCTCGCGCGCCGTGGTCAAAGGCCCCTACGACCTCTCGCTGGTGGAAGGTTCCATCACCACGCCGCATGATGCCGAGCGCATCCACGGTATCCGCCGCGCCTCGAAATTCCTGGTGACCATCGGCGCCTGTGCCACCGCCGGCGGTATCCAGGCGCTGCGCAATTTCAAGGACGTGAAGGAATTCATTTCCATCGTGTACGCCCGGCCCGACTATATCGAAACTCTCAAGAAGTCCACGCCGATCACCGATCACGTGTTTGTCGATTTCGAACTGCGCGGCTGCCCCATCAACAAGTATCAGTTGGTGGAGGTGCTCAGCGCGTTTCTGAATGGCCGCAAGCCCAACACGCCGCCGCACAGCGTCTGCATGGAGTGCAAAGAGCGCGGCACGGTCTGCGTGATGGTTGCGCAGGGTACGCCCTGCCTCGGTCCGGTGACCCAGATTGGCTGCGGCGCTCTGTGTCCGGCATACGCACGCGGGTGTTATGGATGCTTTGGGCCGAAGGAAACCCCGAATACCGCGTCGCTGAGCGCCTGGTGGAGCGAGCTCGGCGTAAGCGAGCGGGATTTGATGCGGGTTTACCGCGGGTTCAACGCCTACGCTGAGCCTTTCCGCAGAGAGAGCGAAGCGCATGAAAAGTAGGACGGTAAGAGTCGATTACCTGGCGCGGGTCGAAGGCGAAGGCGCCCTGCTGGTAAAGATCAAGGGCGAGCAGGTGACCGACGTCCAGTTCAAGATCTTCGAGCCGCCGCGCTTCTTCGAGGCGTTCCTGCGTGGCCGAAAGTTTTATGAGGCGCCCGACATTACCGCTCGCATCTGCGGCATCTGCCCCATTGCGTACCAGATGAGCGCGTGTCACGCCCTCGAGGACGCCTGCGGAATCAAAATCACCGGCCCCATCCGCGACCTGCGCCGGCTGATCTACTGCGGCGAATGGATCGAGAGCCACGCGCTGCACGTTTATCTGCTGCACGCGCCCGACTTTCTCGGTTACGAAGACGCCATCCGCATGGCCAAGGACCACCCTGACGAGGTGAAGCGCGGGCTGCGGTTGAAAAAGGCCGGCAACGAGATCGTCCGCCTGCTCGGTGGCCGGGAGATCCACCCCATCAATGTGCGGGTTGGCGGCTTTTACAAAGCGCCGCACAAGCAGGATTTCTCCGCGCTCGCCGAGGAGCTTAAGTGGGCACGCGACGCCGCCCTCGCCACCGTGCGCTGGGTGGCGAGCTTCGCGTTCCCCGATTTCGACCGCGACTACGAGTTCGTCGCCCTGCGGCATCCTGACGAATATCCGTTTAACGAAGGCCGCCTGGTTTCCAACAGAGGGCTCGACATCGCAATTCGCGATTACGACCAGCACTTTGTCGAGGAGCACGTCGCCCATTCCAACGCGCTGCAATCGCGGCTGCACGAGCGCAATTCCTACTTCGTCGGTCCGCTGGCGCGTTACAACCTGAACTTCGACAAGCTCTCGCCCATGGCGCAGGAAGCCGCCCGCAGCGCGGGGCTGGGGCCGGTGTGCCGCAATCCCTTCCAGAGCATCATCGTGCGCAGCGTGGAAATGGTGTACGCCTGCGATGAGGCGCTGCGCATCATCGAGCACTACGAGATGCCCGACCCGCCCGCGGTCAAGATCGAGCCGCGCGTTGGCACCGGGTACGGCTGCACCGAAGCGCCGCGCGGCATCTGCTATCACCGCTATCGCATCGACGACCGCGGCATCATCCTGGATTGCAAAATTGTTCCGCCCACCTCGCAGAACCAGAAGACCATCGAGGGCGATCTCCGGCAGTTTGTCCAGACCCGTCTTGCGCTGCCCAAGGACAAGCTGCAGTGGCAGTGCGAGCAGGCGGTGCGCAACTACGATCCCTGCATCTCGTGCGCCACCCACTTCCTGAAACTGCAGATTGAATCCGAATGACCGCCGGGCAACCAGGCATCGTCATCATCGGCGTGGGCAACGAATATCGCAGCGATGACGGGGCTGGAATTGCCGTCGCTCGTCGCCTTCGCGCGATATTTCCCAAAGGTGTCACCATCCTGGAGGAAAGCGGCGAGGGCGCGGCGTTGATGCAGGCGTGGCAAGGTGCAACTTGCGTGATGCTGGTGGATGCAGTTCGTTCGGGCGCGTCCCCGGGGACGATCCATCGCCTCGACGCGCGCGCTGCGCCAATGCCAGCGGGATTCTTCCACTACTCGACTCACGCCTTCAGCGTGGCCGAAGCTGTCGAGCTGGCGCGCTCTCTGGACCAACTGCCTCCGCATCTGATCGTGTACGGCATCGAGGGCGCCAACTTTGCTGCGGGCATCGAGCTGTCCCCGGCAGTTGAGCAGGCGGTGGAAGTGATGGTCGAGCGTCTGGCGCAGAAGATACAGGCGGCGGTTGACAACTTCACATAATGTGAAATAACTGAGATGAGAGCTTCGGCACAAAATGAGCACAGTCCTTGCCAATCCTGCGAAAATGATCGCGCACGGTGCTCCTCGCGTTATACACAATGACGAGGAGTTGGCAGCCTATACGGCTGCACTCTTCCAACTGACGGCTTTGGAAAAGCCCTCCGCCTCTGAAACCGAGGCCATCGAACTGCTGACCTTGCTGGTGGAGCGCTACGAACAGAAGCATTACCCGATTCCGGCCGCCAATCCGGTCTCCGTGGTGCGGTTCCTCATGGAACAGCAGGGCCTTAAGCAGCGCGATCTGGTTCCCCAATTCGGATCAGAGAGCGCGGTTTCCATGTTCCTCGCCGGACAACGCAAGCTGACCCTGGAGCAGGTGCGAAAATTGCGCGCCCGCTTCAAGCTTCCCGCGGATGTTTTCATCGCCAAGCAGTAATGGGATCCAAGTGACGAAATCCCCACCCCAAGCAAAACCGTTTGGCTGGGGCACCCAGCTAAGTATCCGACGTATAATGGTTCGATTCTCTTTTTATTTCACCTTACTGTTAGGCAAAGAGTGACGTTTCTGCCTCCAATAAATCTGGAAACTCTGTCTTGCAGGTTTTTGCTTCTATGGGGGGGAGCCCATGAACCGGAATGAACTGGTTTCCTTACTCGCCTTCGATTTGGGCCTTCCAAAGACCGTCATACGTCGCCTGCTGGCAGAACTTTTTAAGACTGCCATCCGTGAGATAAGAAAAAGCGGCGTGTTTGTTTTGCCGGGAATTGGGAGCCTGTCGCTCAGTAGCCGCAAGGCGAGAGCGGGGAGAAATCCTCAGACCGGCGCATTGATCCGGATCGCTGCACCGAAGACAATTAAGTTCCGCGCCGATAAGCGTTTCCAAGACCGAATGCAAGGCTTCCACGTTGACACAATGCATTTTGCTTCCGACCTACCCATCAATCACGATGATGGGTGGTCCGCCCTCCCTGGCGAACCAGTAGGACCCCAGCAGATAGAGGGCCTGCCGGCCCCGTTTAACCCTCGCGGTGGGCCGGGAGACTACTGGATAGTCAAGATCTTCTACGCCACCGACCGAGAACCGACGGCTCAAAATCCCTTGCGGTTTGGTCCACGAAGGAGCTCCTCGGGACAACTCCATCTCGGGACGTGCGAAGTGAGCATCCCGCATGATCACCGCATGGCGAAGATTGAGAGGCCTACTATATGGCGCCTGTATCGTGAAGATCCGAAGCGGGACTTTGTAATCCGAGAGATCGCCGCTAAGGAGCATGCTGTTTTCTTTTCCGAACTGGCTGAGTCCGTGAGAAGCTCCGAGAAGAATGGCGCGTTTGTCTTCATACACGGCTTCAGGGTCGCATTCAACGATGCTGTCTATCGGACTGCTCAAATCGCGTACGACCTGGGGTTCTCGGGGGCCCCGGTCCTTTATAGCTGGCCTTCCAATGGAGCGCTGTACGAATACACGGGCGACATAAACAACAATGACTGGACTGTACGCCATTTGGCGGCCTTCTTGAAGGAATTGGTATCGTGCTCCGACGCCCAGGTGATTCACCTGATTGCGCACAGTATGGGCAATCGAGCGCTCGCTTACGCCTTGGATCTCTTTGCCGGTGAGGCCGGATCAGAAGGACGCGCGCCTTTCCACGAGATCGTCCTGACGGCGCCTGACATAGATGCGGACACATTTAGGCAACTTGCGGGCGCAGTCTACGCGAGCGCGAGCCGGGTTACTCTCTATTGTTCGAGTCGTGACAGGGCGCTGAAGGCATCTAAAAGGCTCAACGGCTCCTACCCGCGCGCGGGCGACTGCAGTAACAGCGTAGTTGTCGTCCAGGGTGTTGATACAATCGACGCGTCGGCTGTCGATACGAACCTCACCGGGCACTTCTATTACGCGGAAAATCGTTCGGTGTTAAGCGACATTTTTAACCTCCTTGAGAGCGACGCGCCGCCAGACAAAAGGTTCGGGATCCGAAGCCAGAACGTGCCGCCGCCAATGCATTGGAAGTTCGCCCCCTAAGTTTCTAGGAAAAACAAAATTCCGTTTAGAAGGTACTGTCCCGGTATACGACCTCCATTGCCGGGTGCTCCTCAAGCTTCCTTTGCTTCGGTGCAATTTCCCTCGCATTCGCCATTGCCGAGTAAGCCGTTTTTCCTACCACGTCGTAAACAAATGCCCCATCTTCTCTTTTTTGGTACGGAGGTAGTTCTCGGAGTGCTCGTAGCGCTCGACGTCGGCGGGCACGCGTTCCACCACTTTGATTCCGGCGTTCTCCACGGCCGCGACTTTCTCCGGATTGTTTGAGATCAGGCGAACTTGCTTCACGCCGAGTTGCCGCAGAATCTCCGCCGGTAGCGTGTACTGCCGATAATCGTTGTCGTAGCCGAGTTCGACGTTGGCCTCGACGGTGTCCAGACCCTGGTCCTGCAACTCGTAGGCCTGCAACTTGGCCATCAGGCCGATGCCCCGGCCCTCCTGCTGCTCGTAAACGAGGATGCCAGCGCCCGCTTCGGCAATCATGGAAAGCGCCAGCTCAAGCTGTTGCCGGCAATCGCAGCGCATGGAATGAAAAACGTCGCCGGTGAGGCACTGCGAGTGAATGCGCACCAGCGGCGGCGTGGAGTGGATGTCGCCCATCACCAGGGCAATGGCGCCCTCTTTGCGGCGCTCCGCTTTGCCTTCGCGCGCCAGGCGGTCAGCCTCTTCGGTGGAGACGCTGTCGAGCAGGTTCTCAAAAGCACCTTCGAAGCCGTAGATGCGGAACTGGCCCCAGCGGGTGGGAAAATTGGCCTCGGCGATCTTCTTGACAGTCTGCGCAGTGGGACGATTCACACTTCGATTATAAGCTGCAGGGCGCATCGGACGATGTTCAGCCGTCACAAGCGAGGCCAGCGGGCGGCACAGAAAAGGAAAGGGGCTAGGGGTCGGGGGCCAGTAAAAGCAGGTCCCTCGCTGCGCTCGTGATGACAAAGACTAAATAGCGAGCGGCAATAGCGTACGCGTACGCTCTTAGCTGAGAAAAGGGCGGCCTTTGCAGGTCGCCCCGTGCTGAAGCGCTTCCTCAAACGTCGTTATCGATGGCCGCCGCCTCCGCTGTGTCCGCCACCACCACCACCACCGGAAGCATGGCCACCACCGCCTCCACCGCCTCCACTTCCGCCGCGATAGCCGCCGCCACCGCCACCGCCACCACCCGAGGAGCGCGGCGCCGAGTAGGAACCGCCACCGCCCGAGGAGCGCGGCGCCGAATAGGAACCTGGAGAGCCGTAGCTGCGGGCAGAGTACGCCGGGGCCGATCCATAGCTGCGACCCGCGCCGTAGCCCGAAGCTGACGGATACCCTCCGCGGCCGTTTCCTCCTGCGTAGCTACTTGCCGAGCCAGCCGATCCATATCGCGAAGAAGGCGAGTAGGCCGGCGCTGCGTGATACGCGTATCCCGCCGGCGGCCTGGGCGCCGACCCTGAGGCCCGCGACCCCGCGCCAGAGTTGTTGTAAGCGTTGCCGCCGCTATGGGGGTTGTTGCCTTGCGAACCTCCCCCATGTGGCGAGTTGCCTTGCGAGCCACCCCGCGAATTGCCTTGCGGAGCTGCATGTTGTGACGGCGCCGATTGATGCGATGGAGCCGACTGCTGCGCCGATCCGCTGGGCGGGCGATAGGTGTAGTTCGCAGGCGGCCGAGGCACATTGTGCGCCGCCGGATTGCTGTGCGCCGCCGGATTCGACGGAGGGTTGCCCCGCGCGAACTGATTATTGGCGGCGCTATTGCCCGCTCCGCCAGTTGACGGCGGCCGCGGCACGTTGTGCGCAGTATTTCCCTGATTCGTGCTCAGCGTCGAGCCAGTCGGGCGACCAACGTTCCTATTGCCCTGCATCGTAGCCGCGCCGTTCGTTCTCGCCATCGCGGATTGATTTCCGTTTGCGCGAGCTGCTGCCGCCGGAGGAGTCGCATGGGTCACCACGCTGCGGTTGGTCGCCGAAGCTGGGGGAACACCATGGGTCACAGGCGTGCGTCCGCCAAGAACGGATTGCCTCGTCGGAGCCACATTGGCGGCGCCGACAAGCTGTCCCTTGCCGAGTGCTGACTTGGGAACAACCGTGCCCACTCGGTTGATCGCCGCCCCGGAGGTGAACGCAGACCTGGGAGCGGCCGTGACCGCGCCTGCCGTGTTACGGAAAGCGTAATGCGTCCCGCCAAAATTATTGTTGTGGTAGTTGTTGGCAATGTGGTTGAAGTTCGATATGTGCGTATTGGTGACGTTGACATTGCGCAGATAGCCGTTGCTTACGTTTCCGCCACCATGCCCCCATCCACCGCCATGTCCCCAGCCACC
>PLYW01000388.1 GCA_003151875.1 Acidobacteriaceae bacterium | reverse complement strand
GGGTCGCCCAGCTTGACCCAGGATGGCATACCCTGGCTGCGGTTCCCGTTCACCAGCAACCAATGCAGGTCGCCGTCGGTGGCCTCGTGCTGCACCCGAGAGCTCTTCAGCGAAGGCCGCTTCTTGGTTCCCTCCGCGTCCTGGCCATGACAGTGAGCGCAATGATCGAGGAAGATTCGGCGGCCGGCAGCCACTGCGTCCGGCTGGTCACGATAGGGATTGACGCGCTCGCGATCGCGCTGCGGAACGTTCGATCGCCAGGCGCCATTGGAGGTAGCGAATGCGGCCATCACGCCCGCGAGCATGAGAAGAAACGCTGCTATGCGAAAGAGGGCCAGCCTGCTTCTCATTGCCCGCTCCGGTGGAAGTGGCTGAAGAACTGTTGGAATTCGTACGACACCGAGAAGCGATACAACACCGGAAGGCTGTAGCCATTCAGCCCAAACTGCGGCGAGAAGGCCACGCTCATGCCATTCGGGGCAGCCCAGTTAACGGTGGGGCCCAGGTATTGTGAGGTCAGGTGCAGCCCGAAGCCATCGGTATCGCCCAGGCCACCGTACATTTCCACGCCCGCTTGAAACTTCTCCGCGCAAAAAACGCATTCACGCGCGCTGGCGGCCAGTTGCAGAGGACGGCTTGCCCCAAAGGCATAGCCGAACTCCCAAGGGTCGCCCGCAAAATTCTTTTCGCCAATAAAGTTTTGGCTGATGTTCCACCCGCGCAGGTTGCTGCCCAGAATCAGTTTGAGTTCAAGCTCACGTTCTTTGTCCATGTGCGCCAGCCGGTTGGGCACAAGGAAGTCATACCTGCCGTCGTGACCGACGACCTCTCGCAGAGTTTTGTCGGCGCTGATGTCTTCGAATTCGGCATACAGCACGGGATTGATCCAGTGCTCACGGGAAAGCGGACGGAAGCGGTTCTCCCAGCGGAATCCGGTAAAGATGGTGCTGTCGTTCTGCGTGGCTTGTCCGTCGAGATAAAACTCCGTCGTCCACCAACCTTTCAAGCCATACTCGAACTCGACATCCGAGCCCATAAAGCGGTTGCCACCCGGAGGGCTGCCCACCGCGTTGAACCATTCGATGTCGAGGTTCCCCGGCTCTTCCATTTCCTGCGAGTAGGTGACGAAGTAGGGATATTCCTGAGCATGACACTCCAGGCAGGAGGGCAGCAACATTCCCCCCAGCAGCAGCGCGGCGCAGCCGATTCGCGCCAGCGCCGCCCGCACCCACGATGCCAGAACTGCTCCCCCCAACTCTGCCCTCTCTCGATTGCTAAGTTTCTAGTTGCGACTCGGTCGCATCTACTGCTAACCTGTCTATGCTGTCGGTAAGCGGGGATGGCTGTCAAGCAGTAGCCGAAGATTTCGTCGCAGCCGTCTTGCGACCAGTTGCAACACCGGAGGACACGACCTCATGCCTCTGCCGGAAACCCAGATTCCAGGCCGTCTGCAGGCTTACTTCAGCGAGCGCGGCATTCGCATCACGCAGCAGCGGCGCGCGGTCCTGCGCGTCATCGAAACCGCCACCAAGCATCTCGACGCCAGCCAGATCCTGCGCAAGGTGCAGCGGGTGGATGCTTCCGTGGACCGCAGCACGGTGTATCGCACCTTGCAATTGCTCAAGCGCCACGGGCTGATCGACGAACTCGACTTAATGCACATTCGCGGGGAAGGCCATTACTACGAACGGAAGATGAACCGCGAGCACATTCACATTGCCTGCCTGCGCTGCGGGAAAATCACGGAGTTCGTAACCAGCACCTATGACAAACTCAAGCAGCAAGTGGAAAAAGACTGCCACTTCAAGATTCTGGTTTCCCGCTTAGAGGTGGGCGGCTACTGTTCGGCTTGCCGTCAATAAAAGCGGAACGTGCCGCGCGGAATCCGAGCTATAACAAGCGATGGCATTCGCCACGGCACCGAGGCCAGCTTGTCGATCACCCGGCAGGGCACCAGGGGAACGAATTCTACTGTCTCACTGAGGCGGCGACAGACTGAACACCGTGCCTAAGCTATTCGCCCCGCCCGCATAAGTGACCCCGTACAGGTACCCGCCGGCGTCTTGCACCAGATTAACGGCAGGGTTGAGGCCGTCGGCGCCATTGAAGCTATGCAGCGTGATCAGCGTGCCGCTGGGGGTAAGTTCGAAGATCGTGCCAGCGCCGTAGCCGGCGCCGTAGAGCCCACCGTTGACAGTTGTCCCGTAGAAGTTCCCATCGCTGCCTTGTACCAGCCCGCCCCCAGGATGGTTTCCGTCAGCGCAATGGGATTGACTACAGAAGGTGTAAAGCGTGGTCAGCGTGCCGCTAGGGGTGATCTTGAAGGCGGTGCCAGCGGTGATAGTACCGCCAGAGGTGGTCCCGTATAAACTCCCGTCGGAGCCGAGCGCCCGCCCCGCAGATGGATAGGCTCCGTCGGTGCAATTTGGTTGCGAGCAAAAGCTGTACAGCTCGGTGTAGCCACCACTCAGGGTTATCTTGAAAACTGTGCCGTCGCCGTACATTCCGCCGTGCAGGGCAGTGCCGTAGAGCTGTCCGCCAGGGCCTTGCAGCAATTGTACATATGGGAATTTGCTGTCGCTAAAGCCGTAAAGCACGTTCACAGATCCGCCGCTCGACATTTGCCAGAGAAGGCCAACTTGGTCGTCGATGCCGCCAGCCGCATTCATCCCGTAGAAGTTTCCGTCGCTGGCTTGCATCAGATAGTTCGGGCTTTTGCCATCATCGCAGTTCGATTGCGAGCAGAAGCTGTAAAGCACGGTCTCAGCGCCGCGGGGCGTGAGCTTGTAAGCCGTGCCCTGCGGTGTTTCACCGCAACAAAGCGTGCCGCCAGCGTTTGTTACCCCGTAGAAGTTCCCGTCGGTGGCTTGCACTATGCCTTGGGGAGTTGCGCCGTCATAGCAACCATAAAGGCCGGGTTGAGAGCAAAAGTTGTAAACCGTGGTCAGTGTGCCGTTGGCGGTCATCCTAAAGACCGTGCCCCCGCCATGGGCCCCACCTGTGGCGGCTGTTCCGTAGAAGTTNNCGTGTGGGCTGATTGATGACGATGCTGAGTGGCGCTGTGGCAATGGCTGGCGGCATTGCCGCGTCGGCAACTTGCACGGTGAAGTTCGACGTGCCCACCGTGGTCGGCGTGCCGGTGATCGCCCCAGTGCCGGCGTTCAAATGCAAACCATCCGGCAACGTGCCGCTGATGACGCTCCACGTGTAGGGATACACTCCGCCCACGGCAGTCACGCTGGCGCTGTAGGCTACGCCCGCCGTGCCCGACGGCAAGGAAGTCGTGGTGATGCTCAACGCCACCGCCGGTGCAATGGTAATGCTCAGTTGCTTGCTAGCGGTCGACAACTGGAGGTCCGTCACCTGCACCGTGAAGGTCGATATCCCCGCCCCGCTGGGCGTGCCGGTGATGGCGCCGCTGTTGGCGTCCAAGTGCAAACCAATCGGCAAGCTGCCGGCGGTGATGCTCCAGGTGTAAGGAGTAAGCCCACCGGTAGCGGCCAGCATCACGTTGTAGACGGTGTTCTGCGTGCCCGGAGGCAGCGACGTAGTCAGCACCGTCAGTTGCGTCAGGGTCGTGTCCACGTCGATGAAGAGCGGCGTCGCCTTGATCGCAGGTGGCGATTGCGAGTCAGCTACCTCGACGGTAAACGCAAAGGGTCCGCCCAGCGAGGGTGTGCCAGAGATCAGGCCGCTCGCATCCAGGTTCAACCCCGGTGGCAAAATACCCGAAGTTAAACTCCAGGTGTAAGGCGGAACGCCACCGCTGGCGGCCAAGGTGGCGTTGTAGCTGTAGTGAAACGTGCCGTCGGGCAGCGAGGTGGTCATGATGCCCAACGGCGTAATCGGCGCAAAGTAGCTGAAGATGTCCAGCACCAGGTCGGCGGGATTTTGTACGTAGGCATCGATGGAGCCATTCAGCGTGGGAACAATCGCCATGTTGGAAGTCAGCGCTCCATCCACGGCGTTCAAGGTGGACACCACCGGCTGCCCTTCCGCGTCCGGCCACAACGACAGATAGCCCACCGAATGGCCGCCCGCCGGTATCACCGTCGCATTCAACACGTAGGCCTCGGCGCTGGGAACACTGCACGCGCTGGCCAGCACGCCAACCGGCAGCATGCCGCTGAACGTGCCCGTGCTATGCCGCGTGTCCAGCACGCGACAGGGAGCCAGGGTGTACAGCGATAAGGCTTGCGCTCCGTCGGCGGGTTGCGATGCGGATGTCCTCGGCGCGAAGTACCCGTCCACATCGATAATCAGATCGGTGTTGTCGGTCACGTACACGCTAATGGCTCCGCTGGTCCCCGAGGGCACGATGGCGGCATTGGCCGTGACTGCACCCGTCGTTGCGTTTAAGGTGGAAACCGTCGGCTGCGGCTGTCCCGTCGGCCATACCGTCAGATAACCCAGGGTGGGTCGCGGCACGGCGGTGAAATTCAGCGAATACCCCTGCGCGCTGTTGGGTATGTTGCAGGAACTGGAGAGCACCGGGAAAAAACGCACCTGCCCGCCGCTCAGCGTCGGTCCCCCTAAGGGCCCGTTGGGCCAGCGCGTGTCCGCCACCCGGCACGGGGTGAGCGGAAAAAACGCCAGCGTCGAGCTGGTCGCCGGCACAAAATAGCCGTCGATGTCCAGCACCACGTCGGTGGTATCGG
>PLYW01000109.1:2377-21853 GCA_003151875.1 Acidobacteriaceae bacterium | reverse complement strand
ACCAAACCCTATTTCTGCTTATTTTTCAGCAGGTTAGATGAAGGCGTTGGTCTTATCGCAACTGGCCGGCCAGATAGGCGAGGATTTCTCCACTGTCCTCGGGTGTTTTGACGCTCATGCAGATCTACATCAGCGGTTCCTGCTCTCCGGCGCCGAGGTTTCATCGATGCCGAAGTGAGCCGGTCCCCTGGTGAGAATGACCATGACAGGTCAGCCCGCAGGAGTTCGTTGCACGGCTGTACGAAATTGGATTGGCGCCATTCGGAGCAACCACATTGATATCGAAGTTCACCAGTCGCTCGCCAGAGATGTATGGGTTGGATGCGCCCAGTCCGTGGCCAGTGTGGCAGGTCGAACAGCTAAACCCGTCGTTAATGTGCCGGCTGTGTTCGCTGAAACTTGAATTGGTCATGATAAGACTCAGATCGTGGCACTTGCCGCACATCCCGTAGGGACCATTCACGGTGAGATCCGGGTTGGGAAACAGATTGGTGATGAGTTGTCCAGGAGCGGATGCCTGGGAAAATTCATAGCGGCGTTCCAGAATGTGGGTATACTTCGATCCGTGTGATCCGTTGGCCCCGGCGCCACCGAATTCACGATTGTCGTCACTGTTATGACAATCGCTGCACAAGATTTGAGTGCCCATCGCACGCCCCTGACTAACGCCATCAATATTCACCATGAATTGGCGCAAGCTGGGCTGGGAGAATGGGCTGCTGCGAGGATGCGTTACAGGGTGGCTCGAGCTGGCATTAAGACTGAATTGCGGAATCACATTTGAGGGATCGGGTGCGGACACTGCCCATAAAGGCAAATACCCAAAAACCGGATTGCTGACCTTGCCGGTGCTGGTTCCGTGGCAACGGAGACAACTCTCATACTGGTTAATGGCGGGATAAACAACGGTCACTCCGTCGGTCGCGCTGATGCCAGCCACGTTGGTCTGTGATACGCGAATTACCGGAGCCGGCGGAAAAGTCGCCACCCGATTGGCCGCATGCCCATTGTGACAGTCCGCGCAGGTAGAGTGGCGGTTCTGATTAAGCAACACGGTTTCCGCAGCATCATGCGTATTGTTACCCGTGGTAAAGGGATGGCCGATCTTGGCAAACTCCGCAAACACATTGGGGATGGCAGGAGAAAGACTTGTACCGCCGTTGTGACAAGCAATGCAGTCCTGCTCGTTTGGTCCGCGCAGCAGCCGGGCCGCGCCGGAAGCGTTGTGCGGCATATGGCAGGTATTGCATCCGTTCTGGGCCACAGTTCCATATCCGCCAACGTAGGGCTGATTGGTCGTCTTGTTGGTGGCCGTAGCGTGAATGCCGCTGGTCCATCCGGTCAGATGATTCGTCTGACCTGTCATCACGCGGTTGGGATCATGGCAATCAAGGCACATCTGGCTGCTGGAGCTGTCGACGGTCAAGAAGTTCAGGTTGATCGGATCTCCTGCTTGCACATGAGGATTGTGACAACTGGTGCATTCGATATTGCCCTTGACCAGCTTCACCCGTCCGGTGGGGTCGCCCGTCTTCCCTTGTGCCACCAAGCTGGCCAGCAGGTCAGGGGAATCCTTCAGCGGAAGCACCAGGCTAAACGGATGCGAGGATTGCAAAGCCGTGCCGAAGACGTCGTTAGTCTTCATGCTTCCGGTAATCGGGATCCTCTTGTAGGCGATGGTTTGCCCCACAGCTACGGTGCCGTCATGGCAACTCAAGCACAGGCTGCTGTCGGCGCCTAAGAGGGGCTGCCCCCCTTTTTCCACGTAGGTGGTGCTGTCGTATGTGGTGTAAATCGCACTCGACAGTTGCTGGTCCCACAGGGGAGTAATGCCGCCCATTCCCGAGTGTGGAGCATGGCAATACAGGCAAGCCTGCGAAGCTACGCCGTGTACCGGGGAGGAACTGCTGGGAGAAAGATCATGCGAACCGAGCACGTCTTGTTGCACTTGACCCAGCAAAGTTCCCGCACCCAGCAGAAGCAGGCCGCAGGCCCATAACAGCTTCGACATCACGGCATGCCTCCGGCGGCCTTCTTGGTCAGCCCGTAATAATGAAACACCTCGACCCGCCGATTGTAGGAATCCACCACGAACACACGATCATTGTGATCGACAAACAATCCGGTTGGGGCCTGAAAGTCGCCCAACCCCGTACCCTTCTTCCCGAAGTAATACAGAAGCTGTCCCTGCTGGTTGAACACTTGAACCAGGTTGGAAAATCCCTCTACCACATAAATGTGACCTTCCGAATCCAGGCCTATGCCCTTGGGGCGGAAAACATCTCCTTCGCCGTCCCCCGGTTTTCCGATGGCGTATTGAAATGCTCCCGAGCGATCCACCTCCTGGACACGAAAGTTCATCGCATCAACCACGATTAGGTTCTTGCCGTGCAGTCGCAATTCGGTGGGAAAGTTGAACTCGCCATCGGCGCTTCCGTTCTTCCCTATCGTCTGCAGCACGTTCCCCTGCATGTCGAGCACAAAGATCTTATTGCGCAGCGTGTCAGTCACATAAATCCGCTGCTCGTCGGAATCGACGGCGATTCCCGTCGGCCGCTTGTAGAATCCTTCTCCGCCCTTAATGCTGCCGATTACGCGCCGCAGCTTACCATTCGCGTCGAAAATGAAAATCTTTCCCGACTCCGAATCGGTAACGTAGATGTTGTCCTGTTTGTCAACTGCAACACATTGCGGCGAGCGTAGCGCATCTTTGCCTTCAGGATGCGAAACGAACTTGTACTTCTGTTGGGCAAAATCGAAGATATGGATACCCAGCGCTCCCGGATCCGTCACGATGATGCGCTCGTGAGAATCCGTCACCACGCTGTAAGGCCGCTCCATGTGGTGCCAGTCTGGAGGCCCCGCCACGATGTCCACAACCTTGTTCCAGAAGCCACGCTTGATTCCCACCTCGCGCTGGGAACTGAAGCTGCGCTCGAAGACCAGCTTGCGTCCTTCGGGCAGCAGCAATACCGGGACGGTCACCTCGGNNGGCCCGGGACAGCTCGGATCGGGAAAAACGCGCTAAAAGAAATTGAACCATCTGGAGATCCCAAAGTAGTAGGAGCTTAACATGCTGGGAGGGAGCCCAGAGGCACTAAAGCCCTGCACGAACTTACTGTATCCAGCATTCATGGACAATTGGCGGAAGTCGTACGATGCCCGCGCGGTGATGCTTTCATTGGTGTTCTGCGAGCCTATCGTGCCACTCAGCGTGTTGCTGAAGGAGCGGGCATAGCTGGCGGTCAGCGACAGCCGCCGAACCGGGTTACTTCCCAGTCCGATCCCATAGGCGTGACCGCCATAGAAAATCAGATCGGTCGGGATGAGGACGGGCCCCAGCGGCGAGGGAACCAGGCCCGTCGCCCCGAGCAGCGAGTTGCCACTGCTCTTCGTATAGGTGGCATTGACGCCGATGAACTTCCCGCTCAGGCCAGTGGAGAAAAACTGACTGGAGTTTCCGTAGCCGGGCAGATTCAACACGCTGGTCGAGCCGCCGACACCGGCATTCCACGAATAACGCCCTACCTTGTGCCCGAGACCACCGTTGTAGCCGAAACCCGAGGAGGTGTAGCCGATCAACGCCGTCTGCGCGCTTTGGGTATAGTTGCCGGCTCCAGTTACGGCCCAGCCTGCAATTTGCCGGGAATAATTAACCAAGGCCACAAGACCTGTCGTGTTCCCGCTGGTCGTGCTATTTTGATTCTCCGAAATGCTGAATACTGAGCTGAAAGTTCCGCCCAACAAGTGTCGCCAGTAAGTTATCGAGCCACCCACTGTCGTACCGCTGAAGCTGCTGCCGAGATAGCTCTGTTGGCGATAGTCGAGATTTGCAAGGGTGAAGATATGCTCGGTAAATTTATAGCTCCCGTAGGCGTCCAGATCGGTTGAGGTCGAAGTCGTACCCGGCGTGTTTTGCTGGATTACGCCGCCCGCAGTAAGAATATTCTGGTATAGCCCGCCCAGTAGGTTGTTGGTGTAGTTGCTGGATAGTCCGACATCAAGCTTGTTGATGGGGTGGAGGGTGGCGGAGGCGCTCACCGTATCAATGGCCCCCGAGTACGTTGTATCGGCATAGTCAGACGTGAAGTAGGAGTGGTTATAATTGGCGTTAAATGAGCCGTTCCAAGGGAGCTTGTGAGAAGCTCCAAAGCTAAATGAGCTGTTGCTTGAATCCGCCGTTGCCGCCTGCTGGTTGGTAAAAATTTCCGGAAACTGCGACTGGCTGGCGGAGTTCACATAACCGCCGTTCACGTTGAAACCGGCAATCTGGTAATTGGCATGAGCGTTGAAAGCATGAAATGCCGAGGTGCTGTCGGAATTCTCACCGTAAAGCGAGTAATCCGTGTGGCCCTCCAGGAAGCTGAAGGAAAGGCTGGGAAGACCTGGCTTATTCATCCCCCATCCGATGTTCAACGCATCGCCATTCCCATGCGTGGTGTAGTTCGGAAACCCCGGCAATCCGAAAATCCCAGAGCTGTTGTAGCTTTTGTTATAGCTGATCGAACCCGGGTAATTCGAGCCGGAGAAAATGGAGGCGCTGGCGCTTACTCCACTGCTATCGGAAAGCGATTGCGAGGTGGAGTTTAAACGCGACTGGCCATAGTACGGGTTGACGGTGAAAGAGAGAAAGCTGGGGCTGTAGTAGGAGCCACCCAGTTCCGCGCTACCGCCAAAGGTGACACCGTGGTCGGAGTGGATAAGGTTTCCGTAATCACCCGTATATCCGGCCTGCGCTAAGGCGTTCAAATTCATGCTCAGGTTTTCACCCACCGTCACCTGCGCGGGTGCCCGCGAAACACCAAGCAGTAGCAGTCCGGCAGCCATCCATATACGGAGCATTCTCATAAATCACTGCACTTAGGCAGAGTCAAAACCTATGAAGGGTAAGAGCACGAAAGGTGCCGTTCTCCGACGTAATTGGGGAAACGGAAAGGCCAGTGTTTACAACAGTTAAGGAGAAATGGAATGAGCGACCGCATAGCTTTCTGGGGCATCCGCCACACCGCACGGTGAAATCACCCAGCCAGGAGAATCGGCTTTACAAAGCCTGTCCCGGCCGCTGGATCCGCCTGATGGCACGTCATGCTACTTCCCCAGATTCGCGACCAGTCAACGCTCAAACGCAGGACAAGGACGTGCCCCAACTCCCGCTACGCGGGACGAAATAAGAAAGCCCACCGCTTCATTCAGCGGTGGGAAGGTGGTTTAACCATCCGAATGCCGCGGTTACGAGCACAAACAACTATCCGGAGCTTTTCCGCGATAGATTACAGCACTTCCACCTTGGCGTTGGAGCGCAGCTTCTTGTCCAGGCTGGTGCGTAATTGCTCCGTCTTTTGTTGTTGCATCTGCTTCAGCAGGGCGTCCTTCACCTCGTCGAAATTCTTTACGCGGGCGGGCGTGTGGGCGTTCAGCCGTATGACGCTATAAACCCCTTCGAACTGAATCAGGTTGCTTACTTGCCCCGGTTGCATTGTCAGCAGCACCTTCACGACTACGGGGGGAAGCTTGTCCCCTTCCACCTCATGGTGGTCACCCATCATCACCCTGTAGTTGTCTTCTGAAATCTTCTCTGCCAGAACGCCGAAGGTCTCGTAGTCTTTGGTGGCCTTTGCCTGCTTGACAGCATCTTCGGCCTTCTTACGTGCGTCTTTCAGTTGTGCCGGAGTGGCTTTGTCTGGCGGGAGTATCGATATGGTCTGAATCGTGAAGGTCTCTCCCACACGGAATTGGTTGGGGTTCTTGTCGTAGTACGCCTTGGCCTGTGCCAGGGAGATCGCGGCCTTGTGCTGGATCTCTTGCTGCAACTCCAGGTCAATCAGCAACGATCTCTGGATCTTGGCCCGCAAGGCTTGCTCCGAGCCGCCGCCCTCGGTCTTTACAAAGTATCTGTATTCCTCCGGGTTCTTGAACTGCGTACGGAAATCGGCCACCGCTTTATTCAGTTTGACGGGCGAAACCGTCAACTTGCGGCGCTCAGCGTCCTGGTACACCAACTCCTCGAAGACGATCATCTTCAGCGCGCCCTGCCGGATCCCCGGTTCCAGCTCCTTGGGAAAGCTGCCATTGTGCTGGCGGGCGTAGGGAAAGATGTTGTACATCTCGCGCAGCAGGTCACGATCGGTCAACACCGCTCCGTTGACGCGTGCGACAGGTTTACCGGAAGCTTGAGGTGCTGCGGGCACGCTGACCGGTTTCACCGTTGCGGACGAGGCGTGGGCGGAGGCCATCTGGCCCGACAGAGAACTGATGGCGGTCAGGATCAGGATGGAGGTTGCAATCAGGAACTTCATAAAATGCCTCATTAAAAAGGGGGAGGAAACTGCCCTCCCCCGAAGTACGGAACGTGCGGACTAGGTGGTCGGCAGGTTCGAGTTGTGCATTTCGTTGGATTCTCCGCCGTGGCAGTTGCGGCAGAACTGGGCCGCAGAGTTGCTGGTCGCGCTGCCGGGATTGTAGTAGCCGCGAACAAAGAACATGGTCTGCCAGGTACCCTGGACGAGACCAATCTTGCCAGTGTAGACGGTCATGCTGTGCTGGTCGTGGCAGGTGGTGCAGGCTACCTGGGTCTTTTGCGTTTGACCGGCAAACTTAGCCAAGCTGACGGTAAAGCCGTAATCCTTCACGAATTGCGAGGACGCCGGACCATTCATCTGCAGGTTTCCGTTGCCGTCGATCTGGCAATCCCAGTTGTACTGGCCGCCGCAGCCTACTGCCGCCACAGGACCCACCGGGTGGTCGTTGTTGTAGTCGCCTGCGGTGTTGCCATCGTTGCCCAGGAAGGTAGGAGCGTGCCCACCGATCTTGTTCGGGATGGTTTCAACCGTTTGGCCGGTCATCATGCCATTTACGGCAATGTTGCCGTCATGGCAGCTCAGGCAGAACATTACGCCTGTGCCTGCGTCGTGCGCGCCAAGCAGCGTATTGGCCGGCGTGGTAATTGGGTAGCCACCGGCATCGCCGAACTTGAACGTCTGGCTGTAGTAGGGTTGCACGTCCGCGCCCCACAATGCAACATCGCCAGTCGTTTTATCGGATGTTGCGATGCCGTTGCCGCGAGCGCCGCTGTGCGGACTATGACAAGCCACGCAACCGCGCCCGTAAACTAGGTGGGCTCCCAAGACGTCAGTTGGGGAGCTGTAGTTTTGCGCCATCGCCATAGTCATGGCGGCGAAAACTACTGCGAGGATGAGGATTACTTTTTTCATGAGATCGATCTCCTGATAAAACTGCAATTTTTGATTCTGTTGCCCGGAGGCCTGGCCCCAACTGCCCCCACCTCTGCAAATGCACGTAGCTGGCCGAAACTGAATGGCCCGTTCCAGGGCAACATTACCATTGCAAACCTATGAAAACAAAAGAAGCCGGGGGCGAAGTCAAAGGGGTGTTGAAACTTGCAACTGCGCCAAATCATCCACTCCCCTTGAACTGTAGGGCAAATTGCCGCATTTTTCGGGTTTGGTTACGGGGAAAATTTGGAGGGGACGATTGGGGGACTCACTAGGACAGTCACCCTAATTCGACAAAATTCTTCCACTTGGCTTGGAAAAATGGCGGAATTCCTCCCTTTACGGAGAAATCTACGCCAACTTTATGGCGATTCTTACCACCTCAACCGCTATTTCGGCGGGACAGCTACTGGCGGTGCCGCTACTGCATCCTTGGCCGGGACACTCTTGGCGGTCTCGGTGGCGGCAGGGCTGGTCTTTCCCTGGGTCGCCTCCCGCTCCTTCTTCAATTGGTCCGCCTCGGCATCGGTAACGTAGCGGAACATCTGTACCCGGCCTTGGTACTGCTCCGAAGTGATGACGCGGTTCGATTTGATGTCAATGGCAATGTCATACGGATCCTGGAACTGCCCAGGATATCCCCCAAGCTCGCCGAAGTAGATCAGCAGGCGTCCCTCGTTGTTGAACACCTGCACCCGCTGCTGCATGGCGTCAACGACCCAGATGTGGCCGTCAGCGTCAATCGCAATCCCCTTGGGACGCGCGAAATACCCGGGGCCGTCACCGCTCTTGCCGAAGGTGCTGATAAAGGTCCCGTCGGCGTCAAAGATCTCCACGCGATTGTTCAGGGTGTCGGTGACGTAAACGTTGCCGTCGCGGTCGACCGCGACATTGGTAGGCAGTGAGAACAACCCCGGCTCGGTGGCCATGTGCTTCTGACTGGGCGTTCCAATCTTGCGCAGCAGCTTGAAACTATCCGCGTCGAATACGTCCACGACGTCGTTACCCGTGTCCACGACATAGAGAAAGCGATTTGAGGTGTCGATGGCGAGTCCTCCGGGACGCACCAACACCTCTGCGCCGAAGCTGCTCTCCTGCTGATGCTTAGCGTTGATCACGGCCACGTGGTGTAGTTTGTCGTCGCTCACGAAAATGCGGTCGTTGTCGTCGATGGCCAGACCCACGATCAAGCCAAAGTGCGCTTCGTGAGCATTGCGAATCATCTCGACCGCTTTGGTCTCAGGATTAAAGATAAAGATGGCCCCGGCCCCCTGGTCTGCGGCGTAAACGTTTCCCTTGGAATCAAATCCGACCCCATAGGTCCGAATAAGCTGGAACGGGACCGTGATGTTCTGCTCTTCCACCGGTTTGGTGCCGGCCAAACGGTCCATCCAGCCTTGCTTCGGCTTCGTTGAACCTTTCGTGGCGATCGCATTCCAATCGATTTTTTCACCCGTAAACTGCTCCACGAACTTGATTCGCGCGATCGCCGGCGGGTTCGGCCATACGATCTTGCTGATGTCGAAATTCACTCTCTTGGGCAACTTGCTGTTAGGGTCGGCGTCCGCCTTTTTCTTCTTCTGCGCCCAGCTGAGATGGGGAAAAAGAAGCGCCGCGAGCAGCGCCAAAATCAGGATCGTGATTTTCGTCCAACGGTCATTCGAACTCTTGCTTTGGGCAAACATCGTTAACTCTCCATCGAAAACTATTTCGGCCGTATCAGCCTGTCCTTGTGGCAGGTATCGCAGAATGCCATGCCTACCTTTTGGTCTTTCACCAGCAGATCGGCCTGGGCTGAGGAATGAGGCTGGTGGCAGGTCAGGCAGGTCATCTGGCCCGCCGCAGGATTCTTGGAATTGATCGGACCGGTTACAGGGTGGAAATCCACCGGGTGTCCGGTGTTGTACTTCAACGGCAGAACCGGGACCTTGTAGGGTAGCGGCAGTTTCACCTTGCCGTTGAAGATGGCAATCATGTTCAGGCTCTCCAGCTTTTCGGGCACAGTATCTGGTCCATGGCACTCGAGGCAGAGCGTGTTGACCTCGGCGGAACGCAGCAAGTGTGCGTTGTCGCCTCCGTGCGGCTCGTGACAGGTGGCGCAGCCGGTCTTGAATGCCGGCTGGTGCAGGTGGGCCTTCTTCTGTTGTTCCGCTTGCTCCGAGTGGCACGTCAGGCATGCGTTCACCGGATCAGGCTGCAAAAAGCCCGGCGTCGCTCCGGCGTGCGGATTGTGGCAGGCAATGCATTCGCCCTGCGCGCCCGGATGTTGCACCTTCGCCTTCTCGATCTTTTCGGCCTGCTCGCTGTGACAAGTCACGCAGAGGGCCTTGGTGTCGGTCTGGGTCAGCACCACCTTGCCGTCCTTGGCAGGCGCGTGACAGGTATCGCAGCCCCCGCTGGCGAAGGGCACATGGGTGAACGCCTGCATCAGCTTGGGCGACGACGACTGATGGGGATCGTGGCACTGCACGCANNGCGTGCCGGCTGCCTTTGTCAGGAACATTCAGCCCTTTCGTATGGCAGGTGAGGCAGAGGTTCTCGTTGGCGCCGCCGGACATAGGCTTCAGCAGTTGGTTCTTGTTGTCCGAAGTGTGCGGATCGTGACACTTGAGGCAATCGCGGACCGCCGGAGGATGGACCGTGCCTTTCAGGTCGGCAGCCTTCTTGTCGGCATGGCAGGTCAGACAAAGTGCGTATGGAGTTGCGGTGATCAGCTTCACGCGAGTGACATCCTTGTTCACTCGCACTTCGTGGCAACTGGTGCAGCCGGTCGCGATGGCAGAGTGCACGAACTTGCCCTTGGCTTTGTCCTGATGACACTCGATACACTTGGCGGAGTCAGTGTTCTTGTCCAGAGGCACGGGATGGGTGGCCGCGCCGCACAGGCCGGCGCTCCAAATCAAGCCCAATCCCAAAAACAACCGTACTGCCCTCACAAACTACCTCCCCACCTGAGACTAACTATATGTGCAAGTCGAATGCCGTCGCCCGCCAGGCCGCAGAGACGTGGGCCTGACGGCGCTAAGTTATTGTTTCGGAGAGAATTAGACGGCCGCGGGATTTCTCCGTTGGCACCCCGGGAGGGCCGCATTGAGACTCGCGGAATGGGTTTTCCTCCGCACGCAAAGGTGAAATCCCCCACCAACTTCTCTCTGCCATAGAGTAACGCAAGCGCCTGCCGCCGGCCATAGCACCCTAAGGGTGAGGTGAGGAAGCTGGCCGAGGACCCGCTAGCTGCCGAATGCGCGCTTTTATCACCGCAATGCGTGATATGGCTCACTCCAGCGGCGGACATTGAAGGGTTCCCTCTCGCGCAATTGCCCCAATCGCAATGACTTGCATGTTTCTCGCGGGATGGCTTGCAACGTGCACTTTATCAGGTGCTCACGGGAAGGAGCACGCATGGCCTTCAGCCTTTCATACATTCCAAAACGCATTCATAAGACCTTCGCCAATTTGCGGACGGGCATTGTCCTGTTGATTCTGGTTGTAATCGCGTCTGCCATGGGAACATTTGTTCTGCAGCGCCCCGCCACTGACGCGGACAAACTCGCCCAGGCTTATTCTCCCAACACGCTGCGCTGGCTTGATCGCTTCATGCTCACCGATGTATTCCATTCCTGGTGGTTTCTCACTCTGTTGGGATTGGTAAGTCTGAGCATCGTGTTGGTGTCGATTGATCGCTTTCCCAATGCCTGGCGCTTTTACGCCAGACCATATCGCAAGACGGACTGGCACTTCCGCGCAGCGCTTCCCCACAAGGTTGAGCTGCCCATCAAGAATGCCGACGACGGACTGAACGCTGCCGAGCGTGCCCTCAAGAAGCTGGGCTGGCCGGTCGATCGTGTCGCCTACAAAAACGAACCCTCCTTATATTCCGAGCGGCATCGCTTCTCGGTCATGGCGGTGTACATCGTCCACGCCAGCCTGCTTCTGATCTTCGCCGGCGGCATTGTTGATGGGATCTTCGGGTATAGCGGCTTTCTGGCGCTGCACAAGGGTCAAACCGGCAACGTCATTGAGCTGCGCAGCGGGGGCAAGAAACAGCTTCCGTTCGCGTTGAAGTGTTACGCCGCCGGACAAGAAAACTATGCCGACGGTTCGCCCAAGAAGTGGTGGTCGAAGCTGGCCGTGGTGCAGGACGGAAAAGAGGTCGAGTCAAAGCAAATTGTGGTGAACGATCCGCTGGTTTATCAGGGATTGCGTTTCTACCAGTCCAGTTACTGGCTCGACAACCACACCGTGGACTCGCTGCAAATCGCGTGGGTGGCGAAAGACGGCAAGGAAACACCTCTTCAGTTGCAAATGAACCAGCCGGTCGCATTGGATGGCAACGCCACCGTCGCCCTGGTGGACTACATTCCCAACGCATTCGTTCGCGACGGCCAGGTGTTCAAGAAGTCCGACGACATTGAAAATCTGGCGTTCGGCCTGGAAGTGAAAGATCGCGCCACCGCCGAAGTCACCAAGGTCTGGCTGTTGCCGGCACAAGGCGCCGTCCTCGGTGGAGAGAACCTGAACTACCAATTCAAGAATCCGACCTCCGCCCAGGACATCGCCTTGGCGGCGATTACCGGCTTGGAAGTTTCGCATGAGCCCGGACAGTGGCTGGTGTGGGCGGGCGTCCTGTTGATGAGCGCCGGGCTGGGAGTTGCGTTCTACATGGTGCACATGCGCCTGTGGGTCGTGGCCATTCCGGATGCCAACGGCAAGCTGGTGCTGTGGATTGGCGGTCAAGCCAACAAGAACCGCGACCGCTTCGAACAAAAGTTCAACGACGTGGTCGAAGGTATCCGGAGCGAATTGGAAAGCGCTTCGGCCACACCGCGGCCGGCTCGCAAAGAACAACCTGAACGAACGCTGGCCGGGGTCAAGTAAGAGTTCGGGTAGTGCGGCGCTTCAGCGCCGCGGCTGGGCAGAAATTTGAATTGAAAGCCGGGCTTTAGCCCGGCGGCATCGGACGGGGGCTAAAGCCCCGGGTCATTAGCGACAGGGTTGACGCGGGCCTCAAGGCCCGCACTACCCGGACTTGCGAAGAATCAATTAGTGCGAAAGACGGAGGAAAGAAGATGGCAACCCGCGCACGGGTCGTACGAATGGAACCACCTGCCGCAACCGGCGGCAACGCCCTGCTGGTCCTGGTCGGACTATCGGTCGTTTTTCTGCTGATCGTGGCCTTGCTGGGTGTGGCCAAGTCTGGCGGCAGCCTGATCAGCGAAAGCAATTTTCTCTATGTGGCGCTGATCTTCTACGCCGGCGCCGGCGCGCTGTACATGGGATTTGGCGTCACCGGAACGCCGCGTTATGTCAGATATGCCTCGGTGGCCACCTCAATCGGCCTGGTGGCTAATACGCTGGCCGTGGCGCACCGCTGGTATCTCTCTGGTCGCCCGCCCTTCGCCAGCATCTACGAGATGCTGCTGAGCTTTGTCTGGGCGGTGGCCGCCATGACCCTGATTGCCGAGAAGAAGTTCGGCGTCAAGATCATTGGCAGCATCACCATGCCGCTGGCGGTGGTTTGCGTCATCCTGATGCAGTTGCTGCCCTCGGAAGTGCGGCCGCTGGTGCCGGCGCTGCAATCTACCTGGTTGCACGTGCATGTCACGCTGGCAATGTTGAGTTACGCCGCCTGCGCCTTGAGTTGCGCACTGGCCATGATGTTCCTCATCCAGGACAACTTCCAGACCGAGAGCTTCCTTGCCTGGACAAGCGCGATGGTCAGCGCCATCTATGTCGGAATCGTTGCCACTCGCTTCGAGCGGTGGGGCGGTTTGTCGGTCACCGGATGGGATGCCCAAACCAAGTCCGACATCTTTCTAGGCCGCGGCATGCGTCTGTTCGTTACCGTGCCCGACCTTGGTTGGCTGTTTGTGATTGCGGCGTTAGCTGCCATCGCTCCCCTGCTTCTGTATTTCGCGGGCCGCGTCAAGAACGACGGGGCTTTCTACGGGACCGCCAACAAGGCGGTGTTTATCAGCATTCTGTTGCAGCTGGTGGTAGTGGCTGCTTTCGTTCTTCGCGTTCGCGATGCGGCTTACCCGTCACCCGACCAGGATGGACTCTTCCCGACCAGTCTGGCTGCCAGCCCGTTCCTACTGGGGGGCATGGTGACGGGTATTTTTGCTTCCCTGCTGTACTTGATGCTGCTGTGGCGGCGCACCGATCTCCAGGGTCTGCTGCCCTCGGCCGACACGCTCGACCGCGTCACCTATAAGACCATCGGCATCGCCTTCCCGCTGCTGACCGGCATGATCGCCGCCGGCGCCTACTGGGCGAACCGCACCTGGGGCTCGTATTGGAGTTGGGACCCGAAAGAAACCTGGGCCGCCATCACCTGGCTGGTTTACGCGGGTTATTTGCATATGCGGATCACGCGGGGGTGGCGCGGGCGTAGGGCCGCATACTTCGCCATTCTGGGTTTCGGCGTTGTGATCTTCACTTTCCTCGGCGTCACGTATCTGCTTCCCGGCTTACACGCGTACGCATGAGGAACAGGGCTGGCCGGTCCGGTTCTGAGGATGGATTAGGCCCCAAGATTCAGCGCCGGTCCCCCAGCCCTGAAATTTAAGTTTCAAGGAGCCGAGCCGTAGCCTTATAGGAGTAGCCTTNNCCGCCCTGGGAGCAGCCGCCGGTGGCGCGTAAGCGCCATCTCAACTGGGCGCTCAAAGCGGTGTTGCCGATCGCGGCGGTATTACTGAACGGCCTGCTGTTGTTTGTGCTGGTTTCTTTGTCGCTCGCCGAAGGAGAACGGCACGTCATCCTCGCCGTCGCCGCTGCCGGCGCGTTGCTCATTTGCGTTGCGGTCATCATGGTGCTGGCGGTTTCCGTCCGCCGTCCCATGTTGGAGTTGCAAGACAAGATCGCGCGGGTGCGGCTGGGCGACATGGACGTCTCCGTCAGCTTTGCCTCGCGTAACGACGAGATTGGCGACCTGGGACGCGACTTCAATGACATGGTGGCGCAACTGGAGGCCAGCCGCGAAGAGATCCAGCGTCTGCATCAGACGCAAATGTCGCGCGCCGAACACTTCGCCACTCTGGGAGAACTGGCGGCCGGACTGGCCCACGAAATCCGCAATCCCTTGGCCGGCATTGCCGGCGTGATCGAGATCATCGGCCGAGATCTGCCGCCCAACAGCCCGGCGCGTTCCGTCATCAAGGACGCCAAGGAAGAGGCGGTGCAGATCAATCGCATTCTTACCGAACTGCTGGAGATTGCCCGGCCCAAGCCGCCGCAATTCCGCGTCGGCGATATGTGCAGCACGGTCGAGCACGCGGTCATGTTCGCGCGCCAGCAGGCCATCACCAAACGCATCAATGTCCAATTGGAAATCAAGGACGCGATTCCGCCGGCCGAACATGACCCCAACCAGATCAACCAGGTGTTGCTGAACCTGCTGCTCAACGCCATTCAATCCATGGACAAGCCGGGTGTCATCCGGGTTTCCCTGGAGAGCGATGAGGACGACGTGCTCATCACGGTCGCGGACGAAGGCAAGGGAATCCCGCCGGAACACCTGCCCAACATCTTTCGTCCCTTCTTCACTACCAAGGGGCACGGCACGGGGCTGGGACTTTCGCTCGCCCGCCGCATGGTGGAAGCGCACGGCGGCCACATCGATGTCACCAGCGTGGTGGGCAGAGGGACTGAATTCCAGGTCCGATTACCGATTGCACCGCTCCGGGAGCAAGCCTCCTAGCAGCATGATTGAGATCGCCTAGGCTGGATTATTCATAAGCGGACATAATTTCTTGGAGTGTCATCCTGAGTGTCACATGGGCCTGCGGCCCACCCATAGGGATGAAAAACTCTTCCGGCTGTCATCCTGAGCGACGAGCGCAGCGAGGAGTCGAAGGAGCACTATCGTCGCCAGCAATTCCCGACTCGGTGCTCAGCCACGCGGCTACATCATGATTTCTCGCAGCTATAGGGGTCCTTCGACTCCCCCTCACGACGTTCGGGGTCGCTCAGGATGACAATTCAAATGCCCACGAATAATCCAGCCTAGGCCAGTGCTGACGTGCAGAACGCGCAGCGCCGGGCCTGGATCGGGACATCACTCTGGCACTCGGGGCACTTCTTCTTGTCGGGCAGGGCCTGCTTCTCGAAGCGCTTCATCAAATGATTGACCGGCAAAACTACAAAGTAATACACGGCCGCGGCGATCAGCAGAAATGAGATGACCGCATTGACGAAATCGCCGTAAAGAAATTTTGACCCATGGGCCTGGAAAAAGAAGCTGGAAAAGTCCGGCTTGCCCGCCACGGCGGCAATCACCGGAGTCAGCAGATCCTTCACGAATGCGCTGACCACGGTACCGAATGCGGCGCCGATAACCACACCGACCGCCAGATCAACTACGTTGCCCCGCAGCACAAAATCGCGAAACCCTTTGAACATAGGCTCCTCCTGAGCATGTCTCCACGCGGAATCTGCGCGTTAAGCCATAATACTGCTGGTGAGCGGTTTCCCCGGCCAGGACTGCACTCGGAATTTTAGTCGTCGGCGGAATCGTCCGGCTGAGTTGGATCCAGGGCGCACTCCAGGCAAATTCTGGCGGAAGGCTTGAACCCTTGACTGCGGAAGAAACCCAAGAGGGCGAAGTCGTCCCAGGAAACTTCCGTCCGCAAGGTTGTGATTCGCAGGGCCCCGAGATTGAGGCGCAACTGTCGCATCAGCGCCTTACCCACGTTTTTTCCGCGCACGCGAGCATCCACCGAAATTGCGTCAATGGAGGCGGAAGGTTCCGCCACTCCATATTCGCCGTAGTAGAGCGACCCAATGACGAAGCCCACAACTCGGCTGTCCGACTCCGCCACGAGGGAGATTTGCAGCCCTGCCTGGGTTATGCTGCGCTGGAGCATGAGTTCGAAATAGCGAGGACGNNTGCAACACCCAGAAATGTAGTTCTGGGTGGGAGCCCCCGCATTTATGCGGGGGAAGGAGCGCTTCAGCGCTCCGAAAAAAAGCCCGCGCCCAATCAATGCGCTTTAGCGCTGGGACCGCGAAACCCCGGGCCTAAGCCCACTTTAGGATCAATCGCCTTTTTCGCTGGACTAGAAGTCCAGCTCCCCCTGCTGAAGCAGGGGGCTCCCACCAAGGTCTTCCGGAAACTTTCTCCCAACTCGGCCTAGGCGCCGCCGCCCAGGAATTGGCCGGCGTCCACCCGCAGAATCTGGCCGGTGATACGGCTTGCGCCCGGCCCGCACAAAAACAGCACGGCGGCGGCAACGTCGGAAACTTCGAGCAGACTGCCCGTTACGGTTTCCGCTTCCGCCGCTTGGCGAATGGCCGCCGGCAATGCTTCGGTCAGTGGTGTGCGGACCCAGCCGGGCTCGATCACGTTCACCAGAATTCCAAAGCGGCCGGTTTCGCGGGCGACGCTCTTGGCCAGCCCAATCAGTCCCGCCTTGCTGGCGGAATAGGCCGAGGTGCCGAACTTGCCGCGCGATCCGTTGATGGAGCCGATCAAGACCACGCGCCCACCCTGTCCCTGGCGCATCAGGGGAATGGCGTGCCGCAACAGCAAAAAGGCGCCGCGCAGATTGACCGCCTGGATCCTGTCCCAATCCTCGACCGCAAGCTTCCAGACGACCGCCTCGCGGGAAATTCCGGCGGCGTGAATCACCAGATCGAGCCGCCCGTTCTGCTGGAAGAACTGCTGCACGGCGGAGCCGACGGAATCGTCGCTGCGCACATCGCAATGCAGCCAGGGAATGTCATTGTCGGGCGGCGGCGCGAGGTCGAGAGAAGTTGCCACCGCGCCGGCATTTTGCAAACTGCGAACGATGGCGCTGCCGATTCCTCCCGAACCGCCGGTGACGACGGCATATTTGCCTGCGAGTTCATTGACGCCGCTCATGCCGGCACCTCCGCGTGACGGGCCAGCATACGATGGCGATAGGCTCCCCACAAAGCTGCTCCCAGCGCGCCCGCATAGATGGAGTCGGGGTGGGTGCGGACTTCCAAGTCGAGACCATCCTCGCGCGATTTCTCCTGCAAAGCCTGGGCCAGCCCGGTATCGGCGGAGAGGCCACCCGTGATCGCCACCTGACCATGTGCATCAATCGCGCGCAGCAACTTGGTGTAGCGGCCGGCCATGGAAAGATGAATGCCTTTCAGAATGTCGGGGGTGGTGATTCCCCGGCTGACCATGTTGATCACATCCGTCTCCGCCAGCACCGCGCAGATGCTGCTGACCACTTCGGGTTTGCCGGCGCGGCAAGACAGAGGGCCTACGTCCTCCAATGCAATGCCCAGATAGCGCGCGACATTTTCCAGGAACTGGCCCGAGCCGGACGCGCATTGCCCGGTCATGCGGTAGCTGAGCACGCGGCTGCGCTCGTCAATGCGCATGGCGCGCGCGTGCAAAGCCCCGACGTCGAGAACGGCGCGCACTTCCGGCATAAGAAAGATTGCGCCACGAGCGTGGGTGGTCATGCCGTAAAAGTGTCCGCGACGAAAATCCACCAGCTCGCCTTCGCCGGTGCTGGCCACATAGCAAACGTCATCGGCAGCCACGCCAGCCGCGCAGAGTGCTGCCTGATACCCGTCATTCACCACCTTGCGCAACTCGCGGCGGCGGATTCGCTCATTGAGCAGCGCCAGGACCTCGGTCTCCCCGGCGATCGTCAGCAGGACCGCAATCTTCACGGCGCTGGAGCCGACATCGACGCCAGCGGTGATCTGCTCCTCAGCAGACCGAGTCCTCGACGAGATGGCAGCGGTTGTCATGCGTTGGCCTGTGCAGCGCGCCGGGCAAATAAAGCCGCGCCCAGAGCGCCGGTGTAGATCGAATCGGCAGAAATGTTCAGCGTCCGCTCGCCGTAATTCTCCTGCACCAACTGGCGCAGTGCGTCCACAGCTGCCGGATTGCGGGCCACTCCGCCGGTGAAGGTGAACTCGTCACGGACTCCCCCCGAGCGCGCCAGCAGCGACATCGCGCGCAAGATGATGGCGCGATGCAGCCCCGCCACGATGTCCTCGCGGCGTTGGCCGAGCGAGAGGCGTTCGCGCAACTCTGCGCCGGCAAAGACCGTACACGTGCTGTTGATCTTCACCCGGCTCGTGCTCTGTTGAGCAAGCGGCCCCAACTCATGCAAGCCCAGATTCATTTCATCTGCGATGTAACCCAGGTAACGACCGCATCCGGCGGCGCAGCGATCATTCATCTGGAAGCTGACCACCAGTCCGTCGCCGTCCACCTGGATTGCCTTGGTGTCCTGCCCGCCGATGTCCAACACAGTCCGGCTGCCGGGAAACATGGCGTGCGCGCCCAGCCCGTGGCAAAGAATCTCGCTGCGAATCTGTTCCTTGGGAAAAGGCAAGCGCTGGCGTCCATACCCTGTGCCCACGGTCCCGGCTTCCACGATCTGCGCGTCGCAGGTCGTCTCCACCACCTCGCGCAGCCGCGAAGCTTTCTCTTGCACCGCCAACGTTGCCGATGCCAGAGTAGGCTCCAGCGCGCCCCGCAATTGTGTTTCGAAGCTACCCTGAGCAGTCGCGTTCTCCACCACGAGGATCGCGGCGTCGAACAGCCCGCACAGCATGTCGAAGGTGATGCCGCGGGGATCGCTGCGTTGTTCCGCCAGTTGCATGTAATCGGCGGTCGCGAGATCGCGGAAGAAGTCGCTCTTGCGCACCGCCAATTCGCTGAAATGCAATCCGGCCCGCTCGACCATTCCATCCACAATGCTTTCAAGCGCAGTATTTAATTCGCTGCGATGAGCGCTGTGGCGGGGATCGTCGGCGGCACGGAACAATGCTTCGCGCAGGCGCGCGAGTTGGTCGAGGTGCTGCCGAAATCGAAAGTTTCGTTGCAGCGAGGAAAGGAACGCCTTCTCGACCTGGGCCAGAGCCGGATCGCCGGTGATTGCCTGCCGGGTGAGCGTGAACCGGGTGCGGACCATGGCCTCCTCCCGCACCACCTGACAGGCGACATCATAATTGCTGCGGCTGTTGGTGATGCCGCGGCCAATCACCTCGCCGGCGTCGTCCAAGACGATCGCCTTGGTGGTAGTAGAGCCAAGGTCGATGCCGACATAGGTCCGTAGAGGATTCATGCGTTCACGCCCTTGCGCTTTTGTTCCAGCATCTGCAAATAGCTTTCAATGCGGTTCTTGATGTTGGCGGCGGAAAAGTAACGCGGGTCCACCAGGTCGCTTTCGATGAAGCCGCCGGGAACGCCGGTACTTTGCTCCAGTTGGCGCAGCATCAGGAGCTGGCCCACGCTAAAGGAATTGCA
>PLYW01000109.1:0-2341 GCA_003151875.1 Acidobacteriaceae bacterium | reverse complement strand
ACCACAGCGCCTTCGTCGTAGAACATCTTCCAGAACTCGCGGAAGCTGGTCCAATTCGGCGGACCTTCCATCACCAGGCGATAACGTTCCTTCCCCTGCGATCCCTCCGGGGTCAGCGGCCCCAAGCCTGCGCGCAGACGAGCCTCCACCTCTTCGCGCAGGACGCGGTAGTACGACACGCCTTCAGCGGTCCCGCGAAATGCAGTAAACATCGGCCCGATGTAGTACACGCCTCCGAAATAAGCATCGATCGGCGAAGGCACGTGCTTGGCCGATTCCAACACCCAGACCAGATCATCTTCAGCCTGCGCCGACAGCCGCAGCATTTCGCGCAGACGGTCTTCGTCGTAGCGACGGCCGCTGACTGCTTCAAGTTTAGGAATCACTTCCGTGCGCAACTGCTGCACGATGTACTCGACATGATGCGGCAGGATGCGGCCTTCCGATTGGTAAGGAACATGGAGCATGGCCACCGGGCAGTCGTATTCCTGGCGCAGCAGTTCGAACCACTTCATGAAGGTGAAACAGCCGGTATAGGAGAGCAGCAACAAGTCCGGCGGCGGCAGCCGTTCGCCAGTGGGCCCGATGTTGCCCTTCTTCAGCATTCCGATGTCGCACTTCACATAGGTGCAGACGTCTTCGCTGTGGCCATGCTTCTCCGCTTCGGCGATATAGTCGCCCGACAATTTCCTCATGCCGGACTGCAGCGCGTTGATTTCAGGCAGCACCGGAAGCAGATCGAAGGAGCGCAACAGTTCGGTAAGGTTGCCGGGAACGAAGGTATAGACCACCTTGCGGCCCTCTTGCGGAGCGCGCGCGAGCGCACTGTAATGGCCGGCGATCATCTGCTTTTGCAGGGACATGCTGCGTTCCTTGCCGGCTTCTGCGGGGACGCGCGGGCTGGAGGATGCGGCGGTCATGCTTGGCTCCACAGGCGGATGGAATCGGAGAAGGTGCCCGCCTGCTCGCGGATGACTGCGAACTGGCCGGTGTCTTCGGAGTATTTGAATTGCGTGTGGGGAATGCCTTCGCGGTCGAGGGCTGCCACCAGCATGGGTTGCTCCAGCAGCGCGGGATCGCAGAAACTGGGCGCACAAAAGATGACTCCCTCGGCGCGATTGCGCCGCACAGAATCTACGAGTGCGCCACCGTGCTTGCCTTCGGGCAGGTAGCGTGCGGCAGTCTCGACGCTGCGGGTAAGGAAGGCCTCGACCAGCGCTTGCAATGGATCGCCATCGCACGAGATGTCACCCATGATCCATCGCAATCCGAGAAGCAGGTCGTCATCCACGACCCAGCATCCCGCGCGTTCCAAGGTGAGCAGCAGACCCAGCGGCGGCTGCTCGCAGAAGGTCCCTACCAACACTACTCGGCTCTGATCACGATCGCGGCGGTCGGTTTCCAGAGGCGCCAGCCGCAGGTATTGCCGCAGCAGCGCGGTGTGATCTTCGGGTGGAAGGACGTTCGCTGCCCGCAACAGCACATACACCTCAGAGGTCGGGTAGATCCACGGCTGACGGCTGCGGGCGCGATACAGCTCGCAAATGGTGGAGCGGTTTTCGTTGTACACGGCGATGCTGTGCCGCAGGGCGTCATCTTCGATCGGGCGGCCGCTCAGTCGGGCGAGGTCCGCGCGCAGTGTCTCCAGTTCACGACGCCAGTAAACACCGCCTGTCGCGGGCTCAAAATTTTGCGGCAAATCGACGTAGCGGACGTAGCGCTCCGGGAACAGCATGGTCCACATGCCCGACAGGTTGCGGATCACATCGCAGATGGAGGGAAACAACATGCCGTCCAGCACGTCGAGCCGGCGCGAGAGAGCGAGTTCGATGGTGCTGCGCGGGATGTGGCAGATGTAGCTCTGGAAGTATGCATCGCCGCGAATGATCTCCAGTCGCTCGCCTGCGCCCACAATGCCGACCGGCAGCATCCCGGCGGCATGGATCAGCTCGCGCGGAACATAGATGGGCATGTGCCCGATGGCTTTGCGCCCCGCCCCGGCTTCCTTCCAGGCGCGCACCGCCGTCAGCTCGAAGTCGTCGTTCAACTCCTGCGCGCGCTGGATCAGGTTGGCGAGTTCCGGGCTCACGCCAGCCTCGCTTTGACGGTAGCGTTCATGGTTGTTTACCGCTGCCCGCAGCTTGGGCCGTCCAGGGCGCGATCTCTTGAATCAGTTCCTCGCTCCACGGCACCCCTTCGGCGAGCCGCCGCCGCAGCAGCACGAAATCCACCTCACGCTGTTCCTTGCTGCCGTAATGGAAAGCGCGGAAACCGGCGCGCGCCTCGGTCATCATGTTCAACGAGAGCCACGCGCGATTGGTCTCGCGGTTGCGGTCCCAGT
>PLYW01000248.1 GCA_003151875.1 Acidobacteriaceae bacterium | reverse complement strand
CGGTGCGGATTACACACATCGCGACGGGAATCGTGGTCGCCTGCCAGAACGAGCGTTCGCAGCACAAGAACCGCGAGCGCGCCATGAGCATCCTGCGCTCGCGCCTGTATGAGTACGAACTGGAGAAGAAGCGGGCGGTGACCAAGGGCATCGAGGATTCCAAGCTCGACATTGACTTCGGCTCGCAGATCCGTTCGTACGTGCTACAGCCCTATCGCATGGTGAAGGACCTGCGGACGCGCGTCGAGATTGGCGACGTCGATCGCGTGCTCGACGGCGATTTGAATGAGTTGATCCGGGGGTATCTGCAGCTGCGAAGGAAAGAGCAAAAGGAGTAGGCAAGCCCAGCTACGTGCGGATCTCCGATTGCCCCCAATACAGTGAATGCGGAGTCGCAGAGGAAATCGCTAATGAATGCCGCGGTATTGCACACTCTTGGAAAGCCGCCCCGGTGCGAGCCGTTTCCGGAGCCTATTCCGGGCGAGGGTGAGGTCATTGTCCACGTCCGCGCCGCGGCGCTGAAACCTGTCGACAAACAGATGGCCAGTGGCTCACACTATGCCAGTTTTCGTGAGCTGCCGGTTGTGTGCGGCTTGGACGGAGTTGGCAACCTTGATGATGGTACCCGTGTATTCTTCGCCGCACCGCGACGGCCCCATGGGGCGATGGCGCAGCGCACCGTTGTAGCCCGTCCCCGCTGCTGGCCGCTGCCAGAGAACGTTGACGACGTCAGTGCCGCGGCCATCGTCAACCCCGGTGTATCGGCCTGGCTCACGCTCTTGGAGCGTGCCAAGCTGGCTAAAGGCGACCACGTCTTGGTCCTTGGCGCGACCGGCACCACCGGCAGACTTGCGGTGCAGATAGCCAAGCTCCTGGGTGCCGGACGAGTTGTCGCTGCGGGACGTGACGAATCGACGCTGAATACGCTGCACGATCTGGGCGCAGACTCGACGATCCCGCTCAATCAGCCATCTGAAAAGCTGGTCGACGCCTTCACCCGCGAAGCTGGTGAAGCGGGATTCAACGTCGTCATTGACTATCTATGGGGCCACCCGACCGAGGCGTTCTTGTCGGCCATCACCGGCGGCGATTTCGCTCCTTCGGGGAGCATTCGGCTGGTTCAAGTTGGCGAAAGCGCCGGCCCAACCATTTCCCTTTCCGCCGCGGCCTTGCGCAGCTCAGGGCTGGAGATTTTCGGCAGTGGTTCTGGCGCCGCGCCTCCGCTCGACAGACTGCTCGACGCGTATCATCAGGTGCTATCGCGTCTCGCAAATGGCGAGCTCCGCATCCAAACCGAGTCAGTGCCACTTACCGATGTCGAGATCGCTTGGGAACGAGAGTCGCGGGCGCGGCTCGTCATCATTCCGTAGACCCTGGAGTCCATGGAACACGATTGCTATGATCATGTGTTCGTCAGGAAGCGACCTCATTATGGACGACTGCCTCTTCTGCAAGATCATCGCGGGAAAGATTCCCGTGAAGAAGGTCTACGAAGACGACAAGGTGTTCGCCTTCGAAGACATCAACCCCAAAGCGCCGACCCACGTGCTCATCNNCGCGGCCAAGATCGGCCGCGAGCGCGGCATCGAGGACGGATATCGCACGGTGTACAACGTGGGCCCGCGTGCCGGGCAGTCGGTGTTCCACCTGCATCTGCATCTGCTGGGCGGGCGCGATCTGAACTGGCCGCCGGGATAGCCGCAAGACGCAGCGAGGACGTCGCCGGCGAGCGGACGGCAACGGAAAGGCGCACGCCAGAGACGTGCGCCTGCCCCTACTGATTCCCGCTGTTGCGCCGCGAGTTTCAGAAGTTGAACATCACTCCCGTCGCCACCCGCACATTATTTTGGTCGGTCTTGAAATACTGGGTGCGCATCCAATCCACTTGCACCACGCGCACCCCGAAGTGCTCCTTAAACGGAATATCGAGGCCACCGCCCACGGCCATGGCGAAGGCGTTATCAGTGGACGACAGGCCGCCGATCGAACCGCTCAGATGGCCGCCGCCAAACAGAGCGTGAGCAAAGGGGACCACGTGCTGCGCCCGATAGCTCAGCGTGGGACCAAACAGGTAGCTGTAATTGTGGATGGACACGCCGAACGGAGATCCATAATTGCCGCCGAAGTCAGCGGTGACCCCCAGCCAGTTGGTGAGATTCACGCTCGCCTGACCGGTCCAGCCGTTCAGGCCGAAGGCTTTTTGCTGCGAAGTGCCCAGGTTCGACGAGCCCACGTGGACGTAGGAGTACCCACCAAACACCTCAAAGCGTGGCATTTCCTGTGCGCTGACCGCCAGCGCGACGGCCATTAGGATGGCGACCAACCCGACTAGTTTCTTCATCCGATGATTCCTCCTAAACCGCTGCAGCGGAGGCTTCCCCAACCACACACCACCGCGGATGATGCACCACGACTGGCTCCGGAGCGCTAGGCTGATAACCCCGCTACTCTGGCCAAGGCAGAGGGATTCCTCCCTCTGCAGGTGCCGGTCATTACATCGGCGATTTGGGGGATAAGCTTGAGGGCGGGGGCCGGAGCGCGGCGACTCACTTAGCTCGTAAGTTTGACGGGATGGCTCAAGAATGGGGCGCGTGTGAGAGAATGCGGCGCTTCACGTCAGGCCACGGCGATGCGGTTTTCTTATCTTCCTCGATGGTCTCCAGCCGCTCCCGAACGGTTTCCTCGACCTCGGCGGTCAAGGGGACCTCGGCCTTCTCTGCTTCAGTGGTTTTCATACCAACATCTTAGACGCCTCGCGGGGCCCTGACAATCCCTTCAGCGGCTGATAATCAAGCACTTCAATGACTTCACATTCCATCCGGACCAAGCCTGACAAAACCCGGTGCTAATTGCCGCCGGTGATCACCTGCTGCGTTTTCGGGTCCCACGGGACAGAGAACTGGCGCTCGATCTTTTCGCGATAGCAGGGGCCCGAATTGTAGGTGCAGAAGGGATACAGCTTGCCATCGGGCGTGGCGTAGTGAATGACGCAGCGCTTCACCCGTNNCCATCTTTGCCGTCGCGGCCCAGTTTCTTGTTGGTCATCCCTTGCAAGGTCTGCAGGAATTTCGTAAACGTCAATCCCGGCGGCGCAAGCTGCTGCTTGAAATGTTTTTGCAGCGAGTTCCACGCCTTCACCTTGCTGTAGAGCTTGAAGCGCGCCTTGCCGGCTGAGCGCGACAACTCTTCCATGTCCTGCAGCATGTTGGGCACGTCAACAAATTGGGTGATGGGAACGGCCTTCTTCGACTTCTCGTCCACGAAAAAGTAAGTCCCCAGCGAGCAATGCGGGTGCGACGAGATGGTGGGCACGCCGGTGCCACGCAGCGCCGCAGTCAGCTTGGAGAACGGCGTGACGCAGGCCAGCGGAAACCAGTCGGCGCGCGCGTCGGTGATGCCGGTCTGCTCGCTGACGCAGCGCGCCAGATCGGAGAGGGTAAAGCGCTTGGCCAGCAGTTCGTGTTTGGCGATGCGTCCGGTGAAGGCCACCGGCTGGAAGCTGATGCCGGAGACGGTGTCCACGTTGTCGATGGCGCAGCGCACAATGTCGCCGACCTGGTGGTCGTTGACGCCCTTCACGATGGTGGGCACGAAGACGATCTTCATGCCAGTGGCGCGGCAGTTCTCGATGACGCGCATTTTGGTCGCAAGCAGCGCCCGCCCGCGGGTGCGCAGGTAAACGTCATCGCTGACGCCGTCGAATTGCAAGTACAGCGTGGCCAGCCCGGCCGCCTTGGCTTGCTTGGCGAATTCCAGATTGGCCAGCTCGATGCCGTTAGTTGCAGCCTGAATGTGGGTGAAGCCCATCTCGCGCGCCATGCTGAGGATCTCGAAGAATTGCGGATGAATGGTGGGCTCGCCGCCGGAGAACTGCACCACCCGGCCGTCCACCGGGCGCTCGCCGCGCAGCGTTTGCAGCATGCCGCGGATCTGCTCAACCGAGGGCTCATACAGATAGCCTGCGACATTGGCGTTGGCGAAGCACACCGGGCACGTCAGGTTGCAGCGGTTGGTGAGATCGACGTTGGCGAGCGCCGTGTGCGAGGTGTGCATGCCGCACAGGCCGCAATCGTCGGGACACACCTTTCCGCCTTCGATCTGCGGATTGGCGAGGCCCAGATTGTCGCCGAAGTTCCACTCCTCCATCTTGAGGTACAGTTCGACGTCGCTGAAGATGATGTCGCGAAAGCTGCCATGCTGGGCGCAGGATTTTTCCATCACCACCTGGCCGTCGTCGGCGAAGATGTCTGCCCGGATGACCTTGTTGCATTCCGGACACAGTGACTCAGTCTGCTTGGGCAAGCCTTTCTGCAGTGGCTGGATAGGCGAGCCGGTGTAAGTCACGTCGGGTTGCAGGATGCGCAGAGTGGGCCGCTTGGTCGGAGAAGGCTTCTTCGCCCGATCCAGGTTAGATGGGAAGTTTGGGATAGTAACTTCTGGCGACAACGTCTGAGTGCTCACTTGGGTATTCACCTCGGAATCGAGGCAGCGCGATGGCAAAGGAGAAAGATGAGCAAGAAACAACACCCCATCGCGCCGCCTCATCCATGATTGTCGCTCCGAAGGCCGTTGCGGCGCTGTGTCGCGCCTCACCCCCAGGAGTGAAGCAGGTTCGCAGTGAACGGGGGAAATGCGCAGCCATCGGGTCTCTCACGGCGCTGAACGGAAGCCGATTTTCGGCCGAGAGCGTGCGGGCTTCGCGTGCCAGTCACAGCCTGGCATTGTGGTGAGGGCGTAGAATTCTGTTTTTCATCCTACATCCTGATTTTGCCGAGAGAAGTCTCATGGGAAAACAATCCAAGAAAGGCCATGTAAAAGAGTCCGAAGTGGGGACGAAGGACAATCCTGACAAGAACAACCAGGCCCCGACGAAGCTCAAGAAGGAAGATTACGAGCGCGAACTTTTCAACCTGCAGACGGAGCTGGTAAAGCTCCAGGATTGGGTGAAGGAAACCGGTGCACGCATTGTCGTCTTGTTTGAGGGACGCGATGCCGCCGGCAAGGGCGGCGTCATCAAGCGCATTACGGAACGCGTGAGTCCCCGTGTTTTTCGCCTGGTGGCGCTACCCGCGCCAACGGAGCGCGAGAAGACGCAGATTTACTGGCAGCGTTACATCGCGCATCTTCCGGCGGCCGGAGAGGTTGTGATTTTCGATCGCAGCTGGTACAACCGCGCCGGCGTCGAACATGTGATGGGCTTTTGCAGCGAGCAGCAGTACAAGGACTTCCTGAAGTACTGTCCGGCGTTCGAGAACAGCGTAATCAGCGCCGGCATCGTCCTGCTGAAGTACTGGCTCGACGTTTCGGAGAAGGAGCAGCACAAGCGATTTCTCGCCAGGATCGAAGACCCTTCCAAACGCTGGAAGCTGAGCCCGATGGATTTGGAATCGCATCGCCGTTGGTACGATTTTTCGCGGGCCCGCGATGCCATGCTGGCCGCCACCGACACCGCTACCGCTCCCTGGTACATCGTGCCATCGGACGACAAGAAACGCGCCCGGCTCAACTGCATTGCCGATCTACTCAGCCGCATTCCCTACCAGGAAGTTCCGTATAAGCCACCAAAGCTGCCGGGGCGGCAGAAGCCGAAAGGTTACATAGAACCAACCATGAAGCATCAGGTGGTGGCACCGAGGTACTGAGGCAGGGGTCAGCCCGGCCCCTGCGGACCGGCTCCGATGTCGGCTACAATCGCCCGATGACCTCTGATCGCCTGGAACGCGTGCAGCAGCAGTTGCGACTGTACGAGCATCCCCTGGTGGAGTTCGACGCGCGCCGCAAAGGTGAAGCCGTCGAGGTGATCATCCGGCCGCGTTTTAGCGACCCGCCGGTCCACACCTATTACTTCGAGCTGCATCCCCGCGATCTGGACGACGCGCAATTCGAGTGGGCCTTTCAGCGCCAGCTCTTCGACTGCCTGCACGATTATCTGGTGGAGATGTTCGTGCGCACGCCGCAGCACCGCAAAGAGAACCAGCAGATGGAGCGCGAAGGCAAGCTGTGACCATCAGCCCCAACCAGCCGGAGAGCGGCGGTGGCGGCGAATCGCGCCTGCGCCAGCGCATTGCCGACGAGATTCGTCGCCATGGCCCCATACCGTTCTCGCGCTACATGCAGATGTGTCTCTATGAGCCCGAGCTTGGCTACTATTCGCGCTTGCGCGAGCAATTCGGCAAAGCCGGAGACTTTTATACTTCGAGCGACGTTCATGCCGTGTTTGGGCGGCTGCTGGCGCGACAGTTCGAGGAGATGTGGCGCGCTCTGGATTCGCCGCAACGCATTGACGTCATCGAACTGGGACCCGGACGCGGTCTGTTCGCGCGCGATGTGCTGGACTGGTCGGCAAAGCAGTTCCCGGAATTCGCGCGCTCTTTCCGTTATGCGCTGGTGGAGCAGTCGGCGCATTTGCGCGATCGGTTGCAGGAGCGGCTCGCCGAGCACATCGCGGCGGAAAGAGCGGGCGTCTTCGAGTCGCTCGAAGCGGCGGCTTCGACCGCGGGCGAAAACATTATCGTCTTCGGCAATGAGTTCTTCGATGCGCTTCCGGTCGAGGTGGTGGACTATCACGGCGGGTTGCGGATTGGCCTGAAGAACGGGAGATTCGTAGAGACGTTCGTTCCGCCAACCGCGGCGGAACTCGAATTCCTCGATCGCTACAGTGTTCGTCCGGAAAAAGGCGAACGCGTGGAAGCGCCGCTAGTGGCATTGGAATGGATGGAACGCATCGCGGAGGCATTTCGCGGTAAGCGTGGCTTCCTTGTCGTGATCGACTACGGCTACACGCGCGAGGAGCAACTGGCGGGACGCCATCGCGACACCGTCATGAGCTACCGCCAGCACACCGCCAGCGCGTCGCCCTACGAAGCCCCGGGCGAGCAGGACATCACCGCCCACGTAAACTTCACGGCGATACGCGCGAGAGGCTTGCAGCGCGGACTCGATCCGGTGGCCCTGCTGACCCAGTCGCAATTCTTGATCGGCATTAGCGAAGAGACGCAATTCGCGGATGCATTTCAGGAATGCAAACTTCCCCAGGAGCGCGCCAAGGTGGCGTTGCAACTGAAACACTTGATTTCGCCCACCGGCATGGGTGAAACATTTCAGGTGCTGCTGATGTCAGCGGGGGTGGCGAAAGAAAAGGCCGCTGGGTTGAGCGGCCTAAAGCTGTCTCACTGAGCACCATTTCTACATTCCGGGCTTGTCCGCGCTCGCGGGCTGGTAGGGGGATTGCAAATACTTACGCGCCTCATCGAGCGCGTTCTGGGTATTGTCGTTGGTCTGCAGGGCCTGGCGATACTCGTTGGTGGCGCGCTCGCGCTGCTGCGTCAGGTCAAAGATCTTGCCCAGTTGGATATGGCTCCAAACCTCGGTCCAGCGCGGTTCGCCATCGCCGTTGAGCGATTCACGATAGGCGTTGGCGGAGGACTGGTAGTTGTGCTGCAGGAAGAACACCTCGGCGATGCGGTAGTGCGCCAGCGAGCTGTTCTTGTTGATGTCGAGCGCCTTCTGGAATTCCTTCAGCGCCTCGGTCAGGTCGCCCTGTTCCACGTCCTGCTGCCCGCGCATGATGGAGGTGCGCACCTGCAATTCCTGCGAGTTCTGCAAGACATCATTGTTGGGATCGATCGAGATGCGCCGCGGCTTGCCGAAGGTTTCCACCGCATAGGCCGAATTCGTGCCCGAAACTTCCACACGCTTGGTCTCGGTCTTGCCATCCGTGTCGATCCTTAACTCCACCGGCATGCGGAAGAGGTCCATGTCCTGTTGTATCTCGCCGACCACGCGAAAGCCCTTCTGCGTGCGGTACACCGTATATTTGTTCTTGAACTCAGGGGCGCCGGTGGAGTTCAGCCATTGGGTAAAGAACCAGGTAAGCTGCTGTCCCGAACTCTGCTCCGCAACCTTGCGAAAATCGTCCACCGAGGCCGCTTTGCCCGCGTACTCGGTAACGAAGGTGCGCATGGTTTTGTCGAAAGGGTTGTCGCCAATCACCCAGCGCAGCATTTGCAGGATCATGCCGCCCTTGTCGGCCGTCAGCGATTGGAACTCGGGCGAGAACGTATCCAGCTTCCCGACATCCGCCAGCGGGACCGATAGGTAAGCCAGCGCGCCCACCGACATGTCTTTGGTGACTTCCTGGAAACCAGCGCGGCCGGCAACGTGCTCCACGTAGAGGGCCTCGGAATAGCGGGCGCAGCCGTCGTTCAGCCACCAGTCATTCTTGGTTGCCGGACTCACCATGGTTCCGAACCACTGATGTGCAACGCTGTTGGCCAGCAGCCGGTAATTGATCTTGCTGGCAAAGGCGCGTGAGGCCAGTGCCGCAATCTCCGGCGCCCAGGCGGAGGGGACCGTGTCATCGGGCAACTCGACCACGTTCAGGGTGCTGCTGAATGGAGGACTGTAGGTCGAGGTGTAGAAGAAAAATTCCTTTGTCGCGGTGTCGGCGTACTGGGTGGCGAGCGCCTTGTGCTCCGGCGTGGTGTACACCGTCACATTCAATCCGCCTTCGGTGCTCTTGGTCGGTTCCCACTTGCCAATCAAAATGGTCCCGGGAAAGCTGGGCTTATTTTCATAGCTGAAGGTGACGGTCTTGTATCCGGCGGGAACAGCCAGCTTGCTAAGCGTCTCATGCGTTGCGGCGCCCTTGCGGCCGGCGGGTTCTGGCGCGATTTCAGCAGCCGCCCCGGATCTCTGCTTGCCGCTGCCAATCACGGTGTAGTTGGGGGGAACGCTGACGCTGATGGTCGAGGTGAAGCGATCGACCCCATAGCCGACCATGGGGAACCATCGCCCGGCGTAGAGCAAGTACGTGATGGGATCGCCAATGTAGGCCAGCTTCAGCCCCGGCACCGGGCTGTCGTCTCCCGACTGGATTGCGCCTTCGTACTCGAAGGTCAGAGTGTCGCTGCTGCCCTTGGTTAAGCCATTGGGCAAGGAGATGCGGATGGTCGAGTCCTGGCTGACCCGCTCCACCGACAGGGGCTGGCCGCTGGCATCGAGTACGAGCGTCGGCCGCAGCGCATTGTGCAATTCGAAGATGGCGATGGTGATGTCGTCGAGCGCCGTAAAGCGCACGCGGGCCTGTGCCTTGATCTGATGGGTCTGCGGCGAGACGACTGCCTGGATGGCGTAGTCGTTGACTTGGAGGCGCTGCTTCTCCGCCGCGAAGCACGGCGAAACCAGACCGATAGCCAACAGCACCAGAACGACGCGCACCAGAGATCGCGCTGCAATTTGCATTAGGGAGGTTGCTCCTGCTCTTCTGCTCACTATAAACGATGGAAAACCCGCCGCAAAGGGACGCAGTTTCGAGTTTCAAGTTTCCAGTTTCCAGTTTCAAGTTGTGAACTGGAACGATTCAAACCTAAAAGATTCTCTGTGCCTCTGTGGTGAATGTTTTCAAATTGAACGGTTCACCCCGACGGTCCGAAACTCGAAACTTGAAACTCGAAACCTAAANNGGAATGAGCCGCCGCAGCTCGGCGCAAACCCGTTGCGGCGTGAACTCGCTCTGCACCAGCTCCGGAACCACGTCACGTTCCGCGATCAGGTTCACCATCGCGAAGCGATCTACCTTTACTAGACGGCGGCCGAGCCCCCAAGTGAGCGGTGCCACCCGGTACACCATGGTGAACGGCGTGCCGATCAAGGCCGCCTCCAGCGTGGACGTGCCGCTGGCCACCGCCGCCGCCCGCGCGTGCAGCAAACTGGCCTGGGCGTCGCGCGTAAAAGTAATCTGTGGGCCCTTATAGTCGCGCAAAAACGAAGCTACCCAGCCTGCATCGAGGGTGGAGGCAACGGGAACTATGTAAACGTAGTCCGGGCCGAGAAGTTGCGCTGCTTCTAACAGCGTGGGGAAAATGCGCGAAACTTCGCCGCGCCGGCTGCCGGGCAGCAAGGCAATCCATTCCCGCGCCGGATCAAGCTTGTGCTGCGCGGCAAACTGTTCCCGGGTCACCTGCGGCGATGGCAGATCGGCCAGCGGATGGCCGACAAACTGTGCCTCAATGCCGCGCTCGCGATAGAAGCGCTCCTCGAAGGGGAAGATCACCAGCATCTTGCGAACGTATTTGCGCACCTGCTCGATGCGGCCTTGCTTCCACGCCCACAGTTGCGGGCTGACGTAATAAATGACCGGCACCCCAAGCTTGTGCAGCTCGCGCGCCAGGCGCAGGTTGAAATCGGGGAAGTCGATGAGCACCGCGGCGTCTGGGCGTCGCCGTTCGGTTTCGCGCACCACTTTGCGGAAGCGGCGATAGATGAGCGGAATGTGCTTGATCACCTCGACGATGCCGACTTCGGCGATCTCGCGCGCATCCACCAGAAGCTCGCAACCGGCGGCGCGCATCTGATCTCCGCCAACGCCGAAGAAGTCCAACTCGGGCGCCGAAGTTTGACGCGAGAGTTGGCCGCGCAAAGCTTCCATGAGCTTGGCGCCATAAAACTCGCCGGAGGCCTCTCCCGCGGAGATGAGGATTCGCACACTGGGATTATGACAGGCGAGAGCCGTGGGGCGCGGTTTTCCGGCCGCCGTGGTCAGCCGGATTTCAACCAAGGAGCAATTTTGCGGCTAGCGTACCTCGCTGTGGTTTCGCGGGCAGTGAGCAATTGTGACCAGATTAAGGAGTAATGAGACCCATACCATAGGGACTGACCAACGTAATCAAGGAGAATCGAATGAATTTCAAGAAGCTATTTGCTGTCATCCTGGGGTCGCTGGTTGTGCTCGCCCTGTCCCTGCCGGTACTGGCACAGAGCACCACACAATCCAGTTCCACCACGACGACACAGAATCCACCTCCCGCTCAGGCGCAGAGCACCACCACCACGACTTCGCAGGATGCGGCAACTGCGCCGCCGGCCCAGACCACTCAGACCACCAGTTCCACTACCAAGTCCAAGCACCACAAGGTGAAGCAGACCGACACGACAACCAGCACAACCACGCCGGCGCCTGAGGCGCAGAAGAACACCACCACGACAACGACCACAACCCCGCCGCCGCAATAGACCGGCAGCCACACAGACCCAGATTCTTTGCTCCCACTCTTTTAGTTGCCGACATAAAGGGTGTGGAGCATTTTCGGTCTAACGCAGTTCCGCAACAGATGTGTCCGGTTTGCATGGGTAGTGCGAGGCGTTTGGCTGCGCCGAACGCGGCGCTACCACCCCAGCACACGCAAAAGCGGCGTGTGCCGGGGACCCCGGGCTGAAGCGCCGCACTACCCGTGCGGGCGGATACACTAATCCCGGAACCGCTCTAGTCGTCGGCCGAAACGTTGACGCCCGTCGTGGAATATTCGTTCGCGGCAATAACAGCGGGCGTGGGGATCTCCTGATCCTTGTACTGCAGCTGATACAACTTCCAATAAATACCGCGATTGGCCAGCAACTGCTGATGCGATCCGATCTCGCGCACCTTGCCCTTGTGCATGACGATGATCTTGTTGGCGCGCTGAATGGTGCTCAAGCGATGGGCGATGATGATGGAGGTGCGGCCTTCCACCATGCGGGTGAGCGCCTCGCGGACGCGGAACTCGGTTTCGGTGTCCACGCTGGAGGTGGCCTCGTCGAGAATGAGGATCTTGGGATTGTGCGCCAACGCGCGCGCAAACGAGATGAGCTGTTTCTGCCCGGTGGACAGCGTGCTGCCGCGCTCGCGCACTTCTTCGCCGAAGCCGCCCGGCAGCGAGCGAATGAAATCCGCGACGTTGACCTGCTCGGCGGCATTCTCGACCGCCTGGTCTTCAATCCAATGCGAGCCCAGGCGAATGTTGTCGGCAACCGTGCCGGAGAACAGGAACGGGTCTTGCAGCACCACGCCGTAGCGGCGCCGCAGATCGTTCAAGTTCATGTCGCGAATATCGACGCCGTCAATGCGGATGGCGCCCTTCTGCACGTCATAAAAACGCAGCAGCAGCGAGATGATGGTGGTCTTTCCCGCGCCGGTGTGGCCAACGATGGCAACCGTCTCGCCCGGATCGATGGTGAACGACACATCGCGCAGCACCCAGTCGTACTCCAGAGCGAGATCGCCGGTTCCTTCGATGGCGGTCTTGAGCGTCTCCCCCTTGCTGGCGGCTTCTTCCGCGGCCTGCGCCAGGGTGCGATAGGCGAACCACACGCCATCGAACTCGATGCGGCCCGGTCCGGCGGGCACCTTCGGCGATGCCGGGGTGACGATCTCCGGTGTGGTATCCAGCAGCTTGAAAATGCGCTCGCTCGAGGCCATCGCCGACTGCAGAATGTTGTATTTCTCGCTGAGGTCCTGAATGGGCCGGAAGAAGCGCTGCGCGTATTGCATGAACGCCACCAGCACACCCAAGGTCACCAGGTTGCGCATGACCTGGCCGCCGCCGAACCACACCACGCAGGCGATCGCCGTCGCCGACAGCACTTCCACCACCGGGTAATACACGGCGTGGGCCATGATCGCGTCTTTGAAGGCGTCCATGTGGGTGCGGTTGATCTTCTCGAAACGCTCGTAGGCTTCCTTCTCGCGATTGAACAGTTGCAGCACGACGATGCCGGTCACATGCTCTTGCAGGTAGGCGTTGATCCTGGCTATGGCGATGCGAATGCGCCGGTAGCTCTCGCGCACCTTACGGCGAAAAATCGAAGTCGCGTAGAAAATGAGCGGCAGCACGGCGAAGGTGATCAGCGCCAGCCGCCAGTTCATGTTCAGCATGATGACCAGGATGCCCAGCAGCACGAAGATGTCTTCGAAGATGGAGACCACGCCGGCGGTGAACATTTCGTTCAGCGCGTCCACGTCGCTGGTGACGCGGGTCACCAGCCGCCCGACCGGGTTGCGATCGAAGAAGGCAATATGCAGGCCTTGCAGGTGGCGGAAAATCTGCGCCCGCAGATCGAACATCACCTTCTGTCCCGTCCACTGCATGATGTAGGTCTGGGCAAATTCAAGCAGAAAACTGAACAGCAGCAGACCGACGTAGATGCCGGCGATCTGCGCGATGCCGGTCAGCGGCCGGGGGCTGAGAAAGCGATCCAGCAGGGAGTGTGATTCGGTGTGGCTGGCGAGATATTTATCGATTGCGACCTTGGTGAGATAGGGGCCGAGCACGTCGGCACCCGCTTTCAGCACGATGGCGATCAGGGCGATGACGACCTGCATCCGATAGGGGCGCAGATAGGTGAGCAGGCGCTTCATCAGCCTACTGTCATATGCCTTGCCTAGAACCTCTTCGTCGTGGATGGAAGCCATGTCCCTTATGCGATTGTAAACAAATGCCGGAAGACATATAGACGAGCGCGGACAGCGGCGGGATGGAAAAGATGGGGAGAGGAAGAGCAGGGATGTTGGCTTGAGCCGGGTGGGAAGTCGGAGAGCGCCGCTTTTCTGTCTGTCATCCTGAGCGACGAGCGTAGCGAGGAGTCGAAGGACCCCTATAGCCGCGAGAAATCACACTTTGCTCGCTTGGCAAAGCGACTAGTCTCGGGATTACTGGTGACCATAGGGTTCCTTCGACTCCTTGTCCGGTCGCCACGGCGACCGGACTCGTCGCTCAGGATGACACCTCAAGAACTCAGCCCATCTTCCTCAGCACCAGCGCGGAATTCTTCGACCCAAATGCGATGCAGTTGCAAACCGCATGTTCGATTTCGGCGCGCCGTCCTGATTCAGGTACATAATCCAAGTCGCACTCAGGATCGGGCTTCTCCAAATTGATGGTCGGCGGAATTTGCCCGTGATGCATGGCGACTAGCGTGGCGGCAATGCCGGCTGCGCCGCAGGCACCCTGGGGATGTCCGATCTGCGACTTCAGGCTCGACATCGGCGTCCGGCGCGCTTTTTCGCCGAGCGCCAATTTCAGCGCGCGGGTCTCAATGCGGTCGTTCAACTGCGTCGAGGTGCCGTGCAGGTTGACGTAATCAACGGCTGCAGCGTCGATGGCGGCATCTTCCATCGCCATCTGAATGGCGCGGGCCGGTTCTTCGCCGCACTCCTGCAAACGTACGCGATGGAAGGCCTCGCAGGTGGAACCATAGCCTGCGACCTCGGCGAGGATTCGCGCCCCGCGCGCGCGCGCATGTTCGTATTCTTCCACCACGAACATCCATGAACCTTCGGCGACCACGAATCCGTCGCGATCAAACGAAAATGGCCGCGAGGCGCGCTCCGGCGCGTGGTTCCACGACGAGGTCATGATCTTCATCAGGGTGAAGCCCTTCATGATTCCCGGCGCGATGGGCGCATCCACGCCACCGACGAGCATCACCGGCAGAAACCCGAACTGGATTTGCCGCAGCGCGTAACCGAAGGCGTCGGTGGACGATGTGCAACCGGTAGTGATGACGTGGCTCATGCCGCGCAGACCGAAGCGCATGCTGACTTCGCTGGAGAGCGTGCCCATGGTCCCGCTGGGAATGCAAAACAGGCTCACCTGCTTGACCTTGCCGGTCAGCCACAGCCGGACTTGCTCCTCGGAAAACTCCTGCGCGCCACCGCCTGAGCCCAGCACCACGCCGATTTCGCGTTGCTGCGCCAGCGAGAGTTTCGTCGGGTCGATGCCGGCAGCGGCCAAGGCTTCGGTGGAGGCGGCCAGCGCCAGCGGCACGGCGCGCGAGACGTGTTTGCGCTCGTGCGCGTCAACCCAGGCCAGCTCGTCGAAATCCTGCACCTCGCCGGCGATCTGCACCGGCAGGTCGCTGGGATCGAAGCTGCGGATGCGCTTGACCCCGCTGGTTCCGGCCAAAACAGCGCGGCAGAAGGCTTCGTTGCCGATGCCGTTGGGGCTGACCACGCCCATTCCGGTGATGACCACGCGTTGTTTCATCAGGAGCAATTAGCACTTAGCAGTTAGCAATTAGCAAAAAGCAAGAAGCGAAAAGCGAATAGCCAAAAGCAAACGGCGAAAAGCGAAAAGGAAAAGTCTGAGACCCTCGTTCTGTCCGCAGAGGCTGTAAACCATTACATGCTAACAGCTAGAGGCTTGTTACTGATTGCTAGTTGCTAATTGCCAAGTGCTAAGTGCTAAGTGCCAAGTGCCAGTTCCTTCCTGCTACTCTAGTACGCGGAAGGCGCTTTCCGCGAGCCAGTTGTCACAAGGAATTTACATTTCGGTGCCGTTCTGCCGCACGAAGTGCAGCTTCTGTAACTTCGCTTCCGGGGTATTTTCGCGTGCGCTGTTCGACCGCTATGTCGGCCAGGTGTGCGCCGAGATCGAGGCCGCCAACAATCTGGCACGAGAACTCGGCGGACAGTTGGACCGTCGTGTAGACTCGATTTACCTCGGCGGAGGTACACCGTCGGTGCTCGCGCCCGATCAATTACGGCGCTTATTTCAGGCCGTTCGCGAGAACTTTGAGGTCGAGGGCGCCGCGGAGATTACGGTCGAGTGTGCGCCCGGCACCATCTCCGGCGAGGTCACCGACGTCCTGCTTGCCTGCGGTGTAAATCGCGTGAGCCTGGGCGTGCAGTCGTTCGTGGACAAGGAGTCTTCGTCGGTCGGCCGCCTGCACACGCGGGCCATCACGCTGGACGACATTGCGCGCCTGCGATCCAGCGGAATCGGCAACATCAGCGTTGACCTGATCGCGGGCCTGCCGCACCAGACTGAGCAGAGTTGGCAGCTTTCGCTTGACGAGACCCTCGCCAGCGGCGTGCCTCACGTCAGCGTGTACATGCTGGAGGTGGATGAGGACTCGCGTCTGGGCACGGAGCTGCTCGCAGGTGGCAGCCGCTATCACGCACACTTTGTTCCCGACGACGATCGCACCGCCGACCTCTACCTCGCGGCGTGCGAGCGCCTGGAGCAGGGCGGCGTGCAGCAATACGAGATCTCGAACTTCGCGCGGCCGGTCACCCATGGCATCGGGCTGCGCGACTCGAAACATAATCTGAAGTACTGGACGCGCCAGCCGTATCTCGGATTCGGGGTAGATGCGCATTCGATGCTATTGGCGGGAGATGATCTGCACGCGATGGCAGTCGAGGCGGTGCGCTTTGCCACTCCGGATTCGCTGGAGGGTTACTCGGCAGCGACCAACGCGGCGAATCCGGTCGCTGCCCGCGCAGAACAACTCCTGGCATCGCGCACCGTGGTCAATGCGCAGGCGGCGCTCGAGGAGTCGTTCTTCCTGGGACTGCGATTGAATCGCGGCATGTCGCTGTCTGAGCTTCGCAAGCGTTTCGGCGACGACGCAATCGCGGATGATGCGCCCGTCATCGCCGAGTTGGTTGATGCGGCGTTGTTGGAAGGCGAGGGCGATCGATTGAGGCTCACGGCACGCGGACGATTGTTGTCGAACGAAGTGTTTGCGCGATTCTTGCGCGAGCCCTGTGCCGCCCCTGAAGGGGCTCAATAATCAAAATTGAACGACTACCCAGCGCTGAAGCGCTGGGCTATGATCTTTCGTCCCGCAAGGCGGGACGAGTTCTCTCGCTCAACCGACTTTTTCGCCCAATGCACCGAAGCTCATGGACAGGATCCCGACGGCTTATGACGTCGTATCGGACCGCGTCACCAACTCCGCAAATTTTGCCAGGTCAATGTTCCCGCCGCTGACTACGCACACAATCTTTCCTGGGCCGCACTTGCCGCTGAGGCCAGCCGCCACGGCACAGGCACCCGCGCCTTCACTGATCACGCGATTGCGCTCGGCCACCAGGCGCATGGCCTTGCGGATCTCCTCGAGCGTGCAAACAATGGACCCGGCGAGCAGATGATGCGCCAGCTCCCACATGCGAGGAAAGACCGACTTGCCGCCGCAGCCGTCCACAAAACTGGCCGTCCAGCCGGGAAAACTCTGGGGCGATCCCGCGGCGAACGACCGCGCCAGCGGGGCCGCCGTCTCCGGCTCGGCGGCAAACACTTTCGCCTGGTGTCCGCGCGCTTTCAAAGCGGCGGCGATCCCACACGATAAGCCTCCACCGCCGAAGGCCGCCACCACGCAATCCACGTCGGGCAGGTCCTCCAGGATTTCCAGCCCAGCCGAAGCATTGCCCGCAATAAATCCGTCATCTTCGAACGGATGGATAAATGCGCCGGTCATCGCGGGATGCGCGCGGTCAGCCAGGGCCTGCCAACACTGGTCGTAGGAGGCCTTTACGACTTCTCCGCCGAGACGGCGTACCGCATCGAGCTTGGCCGCTGGCGCCTCTTCGATCATCAGGATTTTGCAGGGCACGCCGGCCTTGCGCGCCGCCAGCGCCACTCCCTGGGCAGCGTTGCCGGCGCTGACGGTCCAAACCCCGCGCCGCCGCTCTTCTTCAGGCAGCAGCCGGACCGCGTTGTACGCTCCCCTGATTTTGAAGGAACCGATGGGTTGCAAGCACTCCAACTTCAGATAAATGTCGGATGGGCCGTCATAGTTGAGCCGCACCAGCGGAGTGCGAAGGGCAGCTTCATAGACGTGCCGGCGCGCGTCGTCGATGAGCGGCGCAGGAATGTTGCGCTGCGCCGCGTTGCCGCCGGATGCAAGATTAGTTGCCATAGCAGAATCGTTTGCTCCTGATTGATGATTTTCGACGGACGAGATTGGATAGACTATAACCCATGTACACTCATGCTGCCGATTTCGCAGCCACTGATCACCGGCACTCCAGCGAAGTCATTGAACTGCGCAGCGACACCTTCACCAAGCCTTCACCCGAGATGCGCCGCGCCATGTTCGAGGC
>PLYW01000304.1 GCA_003151875.1 Acidobacteriaceae bacterium | reverse complement strand
GCACACCCTCAACGTGGTGCACTCCATCCTGGCGCAGGTGCGCTCGTGAGAGAAGCAGTAGGCGGTGGCCAGAGGCCGAGTGTCAGTGAAAATCCTCGCCCTAGCCAAAAGAAAAGCCAGAACGGCCGCCAGCCGATCGCCAAGCATTAAACGAAGGCAGAAGGTTAGAATTGAAAGACGGCACTCGCCACCGAACGGAGACGCACCTTTTCTATGCCCGGCATTGATGATCTCTACCTCGACGAAGTTTTCCGCAGCCTGCGCGGCCACAAGCGTCTGGCCGATGACGCCATCGCCCAGCTTACGGATGAGCAATTTTTTGCCGCGCCCGACGCTGAGTCCAACAGCGTGGCTGTCATGGTGAAGCACATGGCGGGCAACATGCGCTCGCGCTTTACCGGCTTCCTCACCAGCGATGGCGAAAAACCCGACCGCAATCGCGACCGCGAATTCATCATGCACGCCGACGCCAAACGCGAAGAAGTGCTCAGCTCGTGGGAGCAGAATTGGCATCTGGTTTTCGAGACGATCAACTCGCTCCATCCTGACGACCTGGGGCACCGGGTCATGATTCGCAGCGAACCGCATTCCGTGCTGCAAGCCATCAACCGCCAGGTGGTGCACTACGCCTATCACGTGGGACAGATCGTGTACCTGGCGAAACATTGGAAGGGTGCGGCGTGGAAATCGCTGAGCGTGCCCAAAGGCCAGAGCGAGCAGTACAACGCGGAGTCGCTGCGCAAACGTGGGAAGTGAGCTGAAGTGAAATCATGATTCGGCCGAGACCTGCCGCAAGCCGCTCTCGGCAAGCCGGGAAGAAAGTTTAGGAGATTAGCTACGAGGAATTAGTGCGGTTGTTGCTGACTGGGCTTCGCGGGCGGTGCTGATCCTGAAGCGCTCAGTGGGCGAGCTGCTTGACCTTGTCTTCGAGTGCGGCCACGCGCTCAACAATCTCTTTGACTTCCATCGGATTTGCGCAGCAGGAAGCCGAGATCGTCTATGCGCTGATCCATGTGATGCATGAGTTCTTGATGACGCTTTTCGGCCCGGCGGTCGACGTCATCAAACTTCTTGTCCACACCGTCAAACCGTTTATCGATGACCTCGAGTTGCTTGTCCACCGCGTCGAGACGGACAGACAACGCCCGCAACTCTGGCGCAATCAGGTCCTGCATCACCTTGCGGGCATCTTCAATAACGCTCATGCCTCTATCTTATCAAAACCGCCGGATGCGCCATCCATACGCCCGCTCTTGGCGAAGGATGGGATTCGGCAGTCCCTCACACGGGTTGCTGGTAAAGCCCAATCACGTTGCCTGCCGGATCGCGGAAGCGGGCGGTGATCTCGGGCGCGTCGGCGCCGATCGGCTGTGCGATCTCGCCTCCGTTGGCGACGACTGCCTGCAGCGTCGCCGCCACGCTGTCCACCATGACGTACACCAGAAGGCCGGGCTGTGAGGCAGGTGGGCGTCCCAGTACCCAACTGCCACTTACTTCACCGACCGAGTCGTCGAAGGCGGTGCTGCCATTAGCGCGTTGCCTGACATTCCAACCGAAGACCTGCCGGTAGGACTCAGCCGAGCGCGCGATGTCGGTGGTGGGAATCTCGAGGTAGCAAATCTTGCCATTCTTCAGTGTGGGAGGCATTTGTACTTTCTCCTGAGCGCCGTCATTCTAGCAAACCTTAAAAGCCGTGCGACTCCCCCGTTCGCCCCATCCTTAATAGGTCAATTCCCGCGATTACTCTAGAATGAATCGCTGGGAACCATATTCATGGACGTTCTCCAACAACTTTTTGAGCAGTACTTCCATACCGCGGTGGAAAAGGCGGAGCCGCTGCACGGCCCGCTGGGCGGCTCGGGGCGTAGCATGGTCCGGCTGGCCAGCGATAAAGTCAGCGCCATTGGCGTGCGCTACGAGGTGCGCGAAGAGAACGTCGCTTTTCTGGAATTCTCCCGGCATTTTCGCCGTCACGGCCTGCCGGTGCCCGAAATCTATGCGCAAGATTTGCCCCACGGCGCTTATCTGGAAGAAGACCTGGGCGACACCACGCTCTTCGATTTTCTCTCCAACCATCGTGTGGGCGACGCCGTTGCTTCCCAAGTCGTTGAAGCCTATCGCAAAGTTGTGGCCGTGTTGCCGCGTTTTCAGGTGGAAGCCGGCCGCGATTTGAATTACAAGCTGTGCTATCCGCGCGCCAGTTTCGATCGCCAGTCCATCGCCTGGGACCTGAATTATTTCAAGTACTATTTTCTTCGGCTGGCCAACATTTCGTTCAACGAACAGGCGCTGGAACTCGATTTCGGCCGCCTGACGAAGTTCCTCCTGAGCGCCGCCCGCGATTACTTTCTGTATCGTGATTTCCAATCGCGCAATGTCATGTGGCGCGACGGCAATCCATTTTTCGTGGATTACCAGGGCGGCCGCAGAGGCGCGCTGCAATACGATATTGCGTCCCTCTTATTCGACGCCAAGGCCGACTTGCCGCCCGAATTGCGCCAGCAGTTGCTCGATCATTATCTCGACACGCTGGCCGGTTTCATCGAACTGGACCGCGAAGCGTTCCTGCGGCATTACTACGGCTACGTGTACATTCGCGTCATGCAGGCGATGGGCGCTTATGGCTTTCGCGGATTTTATGAGCGCAAAGCGCATTTCCTGCAAAGCGTGCCGTATGCGGTCAAGAACCTGCGCTGGCTGCTGCATAACGTCGAACTGCCCATCGCGCTGCCGGCGCTGATGGACGCGTTCCAGAGCATTCTCGGCTCCGACAAATTGCAGGGTCTGGCGCCGGGAACGGGCAATGTCACGGTGCGGGTTTGCAGTTTTTCATTCCACCGCGGCCCGCTGAAGGACGAGACCGGACACGGCGGCGGCTTCGTCTTCGATGCGCGCAGTCTTCCTAATCCCGGGCGCGAAGAGCGCTTCAGAACGCTTACCGGGAAAGACCAGCCAGTGGCCGATTATCTGAATCAGCAAGAGAGCGTGCATCAATTTCTGGCTGGCGTCACGGCGCTGGTGGATGCCAGCGTGAGCGATTATCAGCGGCGTGGCTTCAAGAGCCTGACGGTGTCGTTTGGCTGCACCGGCGGCCAGCATCGCTCGGTCTATCTGGCGGAGCAATTGGCCAAACATTTACGCGGCAGGGAAGGGGTGGAGGTGGTGGTGCAGCATCGCGAATCGGAGAATTGGGGCAAATGAAAGCGATGATTTTGGCCGCCGGCCTGGGAACGCGATTGCGGCCGCTTACCGACGATCGTCCCAAGGCGCTGGTGGAAGTCGCTGGGCGCAGCATGCTGGAGATCACGCTGGCCCGTTTGCGTGCCATTGGAATACGCGAGGTGATTGTCAATGCGCATCACTTTGCCGGCATGATCGTCGAGTATCTGAAAGCCAACGACAACTTCGGCATGAAGATTGAAGTCTCGCGCGAGGAGATACTGCTTGACACCGGTGGCGGCCTGAAAAACGCTGCACATTTCTTTCTCGCGAATTCCAGCGAGCCGGAAGAGCCGTTTATTCTGCACAATGTCGATGTCATCAGCACCATCGATTTCCCGCGCATGCTGCAGTTTCACCTCGAAAATCGGGCCCTCGCTACACTGGCGATGCGATCGCGCAAGAGTTCTCGCTACTTGCTGTTCGACCAGCAGTTCCAACTTTGCGGCCGGCGGTTCGGGGGCGATGACGCGAGTGAATTGGTCCGCCCTTCAGAGCAGTTGCAGGCGCTGGCGTTTTGCGGCATCCACATAATTTCTCCGCG
>PLYW01000133.1 GCA_003151875.1 Acidobacteriaceae bacterium | reverse complement strand
AAGCTGTTGGACGCAATGGAGATTGAAGACGATCACCTGGAAAGCCGCGCGGCCGCGGTCGAGAGCAGTCTGGAAGCTCTGGAGCAGCAGATGCGTCAGAGCGGTTTGGGATTGCGTGGCGACATGGTCTCCGCCCGCGCCAGCATGCGCAGCGACATGCAGAAAGCCAAGCAGGCGCTGGAGGGCTCCGACCCCGAGCGGGCCCGGCGTTATCTCGACCAGGCCAACGCGGAGATCAGCAAGCTGGAAGGCTTCCTCGGGCGGCGCTAGAGTAAGGCCAGGAACTGTCGACGTCCATATTCGTCACTTTAGGAGCATCTTGTCTATGTTGACCACCATAGTTGATGTGGGTCGCTCACGGGCAAACTGTAAAGTTCTTATTAGCATTGCGCTAGCATTTGTGGGGATGCTTGTGGGCAATTCTGTGGCGCAGGCTGTTACGGAGAGTATCATTTATGGTTTTAAGGGCGATTTTGGCTTGATACGCGATGGGGCAAATGCTTACGGAGAAATCCTCGCCGGACCTAATGGTGTTTATTACGGCACAACGAGCGGTGGTGGAGATATAGGCTGCATTGCCGGTGGCGGATGGTTCACTGGCTGCGGGACCGTGTACATGCTCGCAAGAGGTCCGAACGGCTGGATCGAAAAGACGATTCTTACTTTTCACGGGACAAACGGTGCTGTCGCTACCGGCAATTTGGTAATGGATGCCCAGGGTAATCTTTACGGCACAACCGTCGAGGGAGGTAACATGATCTGTCCATACGGTTGCGGAACAGTTTACGAGTTATCACCTCCAGCGCCCGGGGGACAATGGACACAAACGGTACTCTATTCCTTCCAAGGAGGCCACCTTCAAGGTGGTGTTGATGGATGGCAACCACGTGCTGGCCTCTATATGGATGGCACTGGCAACCTATTTGGAACAACGGCGCTGGGCGGTCCCAACGGGTGTTGGTCGGGAAGCGGGTGTGGCATCGTTTTCGAATTGACGCTCTCAGCAAACGGAACTTGGGGGGAAAGCACCATTTATTCCTTCCAAGGCGGAAACGATGGCGCTGAACCTTACGGACGGTTAATAGCAAGAGGAAGCGTCCTGTATGGCACAACCTCGGGTGGACTAAACGACACGGACGGAAAGAGCACTGCATTTAGCCTCACAAATGCTGGGGGTTGGAGGAAAACCGTTTTACACATCTTTAGAGGCGGGGCTAATGATGGAGACCATCCTACTGCAGGGTTATATATGGACGTGCATGGGAATCTATTTGGCACGACTTACGGAGGTGGAGCATCCAACCACGGCATAGTATTTGAGCTGTCACCCACAGGCGTCATTTGGAGTGAAACTATTGTCCATAGCTTTGACGCGCCTGGTGATGGCAGCATTCCGGTAGCAAGCCTTACCCCAGGTTTAAATGGCGTACTTTACGGTACCACGGTGGCGGGCGGCCAATATGGACTGGGTACGGTTTTTACCCTGGCTCTATCGGGCGGACACTGGACAGAAAATATTCTGCATAGCTTTGGAGCTCCGTCCGATGCCTCAGAACCATTTACCGGAGTGACGGTGTTGCCAAACGGTAGCGTGTTGGGAACTAGCCTGTTTGGCGGTTATTCACAGTTCTGTAGTGGAGGATGTGGCACGGTATACGAGATCCAATAACTTGTTACAGACTTGCAGCCCATCCTGTTTTTGAGAACTTATGGACAAGTGAGTAACGGTTTCATGGGAAGAAGTGTGCCCCATCCAGGCGTNNGGGGCTTCGGCTTGCTCTTGCCTTTGAGATTGAGCGCCACGGCAGCGCGGATGAGGTCCTTCAAGGCCGCCTCATCGACCTTGTCGCCTTCGTGGATGTCGATGGCGCGCCTGACGTTCCCCTCGAGGCTGGAGTTGAATAGACCGGAAGGGTCCTGCAACGCAGCTCCCTTGGCAAATGTCATCTTGACGACGTCCTTGTACGTCTCTCCCGTGCAGACGATGCCGCCGTGCGAAAAGACGGGAGTCCCCGGCGATGTCGCCCGGACCCACTTCCGTTCTTCGACGATCTCAGGGTCGGCCGCGTGTATGATTGCGCGCACTTTCGCGAGCATCTTCCCGCGCCAGTCGCCAAGTTGCTTGATTCTCTCGTCGATGAATGCAGAGGCGGATTCCACCGGGTTCCCCACGAAGCCCGGTATTGGCTTCGTGGGGTGGCTGACCGGGACGGACTTTTTCATGTTCAGCTCCAAACTCTCGCACCTAATTTAGCTGCGCTCGCCGTAACCTGCAACCTCCGCAAGGGGACGAGTGGGTGCCCCACACATTCGCGGGTTTCGAATGTGAGGGAGAGTGAGAGTCCGAATCGAAGGCAATGAGATGTTATAACGATACTTCCCACTCATTCCAAAGGCAGGAATGAGTGGGGCACCCGGCAGTACATCTACATCTACAACGACCCGGGCACTAGCGATGAAAAGATACTCAATTCTTTGTCTGTTGTTTACCTCCCTGAGTGCTCCTCTCTTTGCACAGGAGAAGACGCCGGTACTTTTGCTCAATGCTGCTCACTGCCTTGCCGTCGAAAAACAAGATTGGCTGGGTTTGACGCGCTCAAACGCTACTACGCTTAACCTGGGATACTTGTTTGACACCAAGTCATATCTGGATGAAAAGATCCTTTTTGTAGTGGACTACTTCGACACTGCGGGACATGGCGGCAAGGTGTTCACTATCTTTGTTAGCGAACGGAGTGGGCGCCAAATCTTCGACGTTCAGAACAATGCAAGGTTCATGAAGTCGAAGAAAAGCATTGGCAGCATAGAGTTTGTTGAGCCTCCCTTGGGAGGCACAGGGACGCAGGAGGATCTTGTCGCTGCCATCAAGCGAATCGAACGAGGGCCAAGGTTCACAGTTCCGGTCAAGGATCTGCTCGCTCCGTCTGCTGTTACTCAATGTAGGTCTTATGCGGACAAGAAGTAATATAGTTGGCGGCGGGTGGCCCAGCCTTTCGGCGTGAATCTTTACTTGGGGTGCCCCACCCTTCGCGCCCGTTACGGGCGCTTGGCTCAGGATGACACCTTCACGAGCCGCCAACTCAGCAACAACGCTTAAACTTCCTGATGGGTTTTCGCTTCGGTGGGTGGCGCGACTGTGTCCAACGCGGCAGCTTCGCCGTTAGGTTTGGCGGCGGGCGCTTCGGGACGCGCCGGCAATTTGCCCGGCCGGTTCAATTTTTCGAACGGGCCAATGTGCCAGATGTCGCGCGCGTATTCGGTGACCGTGCGGTCGCTGGAAAACTTGCCGATGCGGGCCACATTCAGGATGGCCTTGCGCCACCAGATTTCTTCCTTGCGATATTCGCCGCTGATGACTTGCTGGGTCGCGACGTAATCGGGAAAATCGGCAATGTGGTAGTAGCGGTCGCCGCGATGCACCAGTTCGTCGAAGATCCAGCGGAACAGGCCGTGCTCGTTGGGACAGAAGCGGTCTGAGGCCAGCGCGTCCATCACCTCGCGCACGCTGGCGTCGTTGTCGTAGCGATCGCGCGGATTGTACGAGCCCTTCTTCTGCATCTCCTGAATTTCTTCCGAGCGCAAACCGAAGATGTAGATGTTGTCGGCGCCAACTTCCTCCGCGATCTCAATGTTGGCCCCGTCGTAGGTCCCGATGGTGAGTGCGCCGTTCATCGCCAGCTTCATGTTGCCGGTCCCCGAGGCTTCCATGCCGGCCATCGAGATCTGCTCGCTCAGGTCGGCGGCGGGCATGATCAACTGCGCCAGCGAGACACGATAGTCGGGCAGGAAGGCAATCTTGATGCTATCTTTCACCTTCTCATCATGGTTCACCACCTCGGCCACGCTGTGGATGAGCTTGATGATTTGCTTGGCCGCCCAATATCCGGGAGCGGCCTTGCCCGCAAAAACGTACGTGCGCGGCACGTCGGGTATCTCGCCGCGCTCCACAATGCCCAGATAATCGTGGATGATGCCCATCACGTTCAACAATTGCCGCTTGTACTCGTGAATGCGCTTGATCTGGACATCGAACAGCGAATCCGGNNTTGAAGGCCTCGCGGAAATTCGCATCCGTGGCAAACTTTTCCAGCTCATGCAGGCGGTTGAGATCGGTAATCCACTTGCGCTCGTCGAGCGTGTTGCTGATCAACTCGGTGAGTCCGGGATTGGCTTCCATCAGCCAGCGGCGGGGCGCGACGCCATTCGTCTTATTGTTGAACTTCTGCGGCCAAATNNGCCCACGATGCAGAGGTGCACCATGCGCACCTGCTTTTCGTAGCCTTCCTCGATGATCGACATCTTGCGCAACTTCTCGCCGTCGAGGAAGGAATACTGCTGCATCTCGCGCAAGAACTGATGGTTGATGTTGTAGATGATCAGCATATGCCGCGGCAGCACCTTTTCCAGCAGCGGCACCGACCACTTTTCCAGCGCCTCGGGCAGCAGGGTGTGATTGGTATAACCCAGGGTGCGCTGAGTGATGTCCCAAGCGTGGTCCCACTCCAACTGGTAGTCGTCGAGCAATACGCGCATCAGCTCGACAACCGCCAGGCTGGGATGAGTGTCGTTCATCTGGATGGCGACTTTGGACGGCAGTGAATCGATGTCTTTATGCTGCTGACGGAAACGGCGCATCAAGTCGCCGAGGGCGCAGGCCACCAGGAAGTACTCCTGCACCAGGCGCAGTTCCTTGCCGCTCATGACCGAGTCGGCGGGATACAGCAGCCGGGAAATATTTTCCGAAGCGATCTTCTGTTCGACGGCGCGGATGTAATCTCCGCGATTGAAGATCTCGATGTCGAACTCCTCCGAGGCGCGGGCGCTGAACAATCGCAGCCAGTTCACGGTTTGTCCCAGGTAGCCGACGATGGGCATGTCCGCGGGTATGCCCACCACAATCTTCGGGTTAAGCCAGCTTTGTTTCAGGTTCTCGTCAGGATCGCTGCCGGTTTCCACTCGACCATACAGCGGAATGCTGACCGCGTCTTCCGGATGCTCGATCTCAAAAGGAGTGCCGTTGGCCTTCCAACGGTCAGGTTTCTCGCGCTGGAAGCCGTTGAAGATCTCCTGCTTGAACATGCCGTATTCGTAGTCGATGCCATAGCCGTAGCCGGCCATGCCCAGGGTGGCCAGCGACTCCAGAAAGCACGCCGCCAGCCGGCCCAGGCCGCCATTGCCCAGTCCGGCGTCGGGCTCGCTGTCCAGCACCTCGTCGAGGCTGACGCCCAGACCGGCCAGCACCTCGCGACAAAGTTCCGCCACCCGCAGGTTCGCCAGATTGTCGGCCAGCGAGCGCCCCATCAGGAATTCCATCGAAAGGTAGTACAGCTTCTTGGAATCCCTGTGGCGGTAGCGCGAGTCGGTCTCCAGCAGCCGGTCCACGATGCGATCGCGAATGGCCAGCGACACCGGCTTCAGGTAATCGGAGGGCTTCAAGTCTGAGGTGGGGCGGACCAGGGTGTAACGGACGTGCCGCAGGATGGCTTCGCGCAAAAAATCGGCGGGCTGGCCCTGCGTGAGGAACTCGGGGGATGACATAGAAAATGGCGGCCTGTCCGCTCTAGGGTAGCTCCCGGAGAATCGTCCCTCTGCCTGCTGATCGATTGGGCGGCAGTGTGGTTCTCTTCGGGGAGTACGCCACGGTTGGCGGAGCTCGCCGAGTCTCCTTCGCTCGACAACGCCGCCTCAGCGCACTCTCTTCCTGTCATTCTAATGCATCACTCCGCCACCGGAACATCAGAGTTCTGCGGGGAGACGGTGCGGACTTGACTGTCCGGATGCGGCCTTCTTAGGTCGGAGCTTATTTCGGAGGCTCTCGATCGCTGACCAGAATGCCGCTTCGGGCATAGCTATCGCGCGGCACTTCGACAAAAACGATAGTCAACTTATCCGGGGTGACGCTGAGTTCCTCTTGCAAGACCTCAGTGATGCGCTTGGCCGCCCGGCGTTTCTGGTCGGTGCTGCGGCCTTGCAGCATGGTGATCTGAACGTGTGGCATCGGGCCCTCCCTAGGTCCTGCGGATATGCCCGCCAAAGACGACAGTATGTCTTGCGGCTCGGCCAGAGCGGCAATCCGGCATCGCGCAGGATGGCGTACCCAGTTTACTTCGACAGTTCGTATCCGGCGAAAAAATAACTGAGCTCGAAACGCGCCGTGTCTTCGCCATCGGAACCGTGCACTGCGTTCTTCTCGATGCTCGACGCCCACTTCTTGCGGATGGTGCCTGCCTCGACCTTCGCCGGATCGGTGGCGCCCATCAGTTTGCGGTAGTCGGCGATGGCGGCTTCCTTCTCCAGCGCCATCACCACGATCGGACCGCTCGACATGAAGTCGGTCAGCGACTCGAAGAACGGCCGGTGGACGTGCACGGCGTAGAAGCCTTCGGCCTGCGCCTTGGTGATGTGCAGCATCTTCATGCCGACAATGCGGAAGTTGTTTTCCAGCAGCGTGTTGATGATGTCGCCGCTGGCGCCCCGCTCAAAGGCGTCAGGCTTGATGATGGAAAGAGTACGTTGGATGGTTTTCATGGGTTTGTTATGTCCTTGCGTTCCGTTTCGCTATTCGCTATTCGCCTTTCGCTCTTCGCCAGAGACTGTTAGCTCTTAGCTTTGGCTCTTAGCGACAACGGCTCATAATCCGCTCTGTCGTATCTTGCAATTGTTAGAACTTGTTTCATAAATACTCTTTCAGGTCTTTCGGTGGAAGCGCGGGCCTTCAGGCCCGCGAAACCCGACGTTCTGAATTACGGGGCTTCAGCCCCGGCAGGTGGGTCAACCATTTATCAAACAAGCTGTAGAACGAATGCTTGCCTCGGACAGACCCTCTGGCGAAAGGCGAATAGCGAGCTCTATCGTTTCGCCGCCATGCCGGTCGCCTGCACCAGCGTTTCCCCGATCTCGGCCGGCGATTTCGCAACGTGAATGCCCGCCGCTTCCATGGCCTTGATCTTCTCCGCGGCAGTTCCCTTCCCGCCGGAGATGATGGCTCCCGCGTGACCCATGCGGCGTCCCGGAGGCGCAGTCTGCCCGGCGATGAAGCCGACCACCGGCTTGCGCACATTCTTCTTGATGAACTCGGCCGCAGTCTCCTCCGCGGTGCCGCCGATTTCGCCGATCATGATGATTGCTTCCGTCTCCGGATCGTCGTTGAACAGGCTGATCGCGTCCACGAAGTTTGTTCCGATGATCGGATCGCCTCCGATGCCGAGTGCCGTGGACTGCCCGATACCGCGCGTCGTCAACTGGTACACCGCCTCGTAGGTCAGCGTGCCCGAGCGCGAAACGATGCCGACGTTGCCTTCCTTGTGAATGTGCGCCGGCATGATGCCGATCTTGCACCTGCCGGGCGAAATGATTCCCGGACAGTTCGGTCCAATCAGGCGCGAGTTCTTCGTCTTCAGGAACTCCCATACCTTCACCATATCCATCGTGGGAATGCCTTCGCTGATGCAGACGATGAGTGGCACGCCGGCATCGGCAGCTTCCATGATGGCGTCGGCTGCGCCCGGCGGCGGAACAAAGATCACCGTTGCGTTGGCGCCGGTTTTCTCCACCGCATCGCTCACGGTGTTGAAGATCGCCCAGCCTTCATGCGTAGTGCCGCCCTTGCCGGGAGTCACGCCGCCGACAACATTCGTTCCATAAGCAGCGGCATTCTTGGCGTGGAAGGTGCCCTCGCGCCCCGTCAGTCCCTGCACCAGTAATCGCGTTGACTTATCAACCAGTATGCTCATTGGACCCCCTTGGCGGCGGCGACAACTTTCTCGGCCGCGTCTTTCATGGTCTCTGCCACGATGAATTTCAGTCCGCTCTCCTTCAGGGTCACACGGCCCTGCTCGACGTTGGTTCCCTCCAGCCGCAGCACGATCGGCAACTGGATGTTGGTCTTGCGGGCCGCGCTGACGATGCCGTTGGCCAGCGTGTCCACGCGCAGGATGCCGCCGAAAATGTTGATGAGCACCGCCCTCACGTTCTTGTCGCTCAGCAGGATTTCAAACGCGTGCGTGACCTGCTCTTCGTTGGCGCCGCCGCCGACGTCGAGGAAGTTGGCGGGCATGCCGCCGGCGTACTGGATGATGTCCATGGTCGCCATCGCCAGGCCGGCGCCGTTGACCATGCAACCCACATTGCCGTCGAGCTTGATGTAGTTCAGGTTGTACTTGCTGGCTTCGACCTCGAGCGGGTCTTCCTCGCTCAGGTCGCGCAGCTCTTTGATGTCGGGATGACGATAAAGCGCGTTGTCGTCGAAGTTCATCTTGGCATCGAGCGCGAACAGGCGCCCGTCGGTGGTGGTGATGAACGGATTGATCTCGACCAGCGAGGCGTCGGTATCTTCGGCCGCGCGCGCCAGCGCCATCATGAACTTCACCGCGCCGCTGATGTACTTGCTGTCGAGGCCGAGCCGGAAGGCAATCTGGCGCGCCTGAAAGGCTTGCAGCCCGAAGCCGGGGATGATGTGCACTTTGATGATGGCGTTGGGATCTTTGGCGGCGACCTCTTCGATCTCCATGCCGCCGGCTGACGACGCCATGAAGATGGGTACGCCCACAGCCCGGTCGAGCACGATCCCCAGGTACATCTCGCTGGCATCTTTGAGGGGCAGGGCCTCCTCCACCAGCAGACGCTGCACCACGCGGCCTTCCGGTCCGGTCTGGTGTGTGACCAGCGTCATGCCGAGCATTTTCTCAGCGATGAGCGCCGCCTCTTCCGCGGTTTTGGCGACCTTGACGCCGCCGCCTT
>PLYW01000318.1:7476-11236 GCA_003151875.1 Acidobacteriaceae bacterium | reverse complement strand
ACATTTTAACTTGCTACGAACACCATGGTACGGTGACGGTCTTCACTCCAGCCCCAACTCCTTCCACCGCTTCGTCACTTGCGCCTTGGTCTTCTCGTCCATCCTGATCTCGTCGGGCCACGGGCGGGTGAAGCCTTCGCTTGGCCACTTGCGCGTGGCGTCAACGCCCATCTTGGAGCCGAAGTCGGGCAGCCGCGATGCATGATCGAGCGAGTCCACCGGGCCCAGCGTGAACTGGATGTCGCGCTCGGGGTCGATGTTGTTCAGCACTTTGAGCGTAACGTCGCCGATGTCCTGCACGTCCACGTCTTCATCCACCACCAGAATGCATTTCGTGGACATCGCCTGCCCCAGCGACCAAATCCCGTTCATTACCTTGCGCGCCTGGCCGGGATACGATTTCTTGATCGAGACAATCATCAGGTTGTGAAAGATGCCTTCGACCGGCAGGTTTATGTCCACAAGCTCGGGAATGGTGACGCGCATCAGCGGCAGGAAAATCCGCTCCACCGCTTTGCCCATCCACGCGTCCTCCATCGGGGGCTTGCCCACGATGGTGGTCGAATAGATCGGGTCCTTGCGATGGGTAATGCAGGTGACGTGGAACACTGGGTAGAGATCTTGCGGCGTGTAGAAGCCGGTGTGGTCGCCGAACGGTCCCTCCATGCGCAACTCGTCCAATAACACGTAGCCTTCGAGCACGATCTCGGCCACGGCCGGCACTTCCAGGTCCACGGTCTCACACTTCACCAGCTCGACCGGCTTTTGCCGCAGGAACCCGGCAATCATGTATTCCTCGATATCAGGCGGCGCGGGCACGATGGACGAAAACATCATGGCCGGATCGGTGCCGATGGCGACGGCGACCTCCATTTTTCCTGTGACCTGCTTCCCTTCCGCCACTCGCGAGCCCCCACCTGAGCGCGCCATCATGTCCAAAGCTGCGCCAACGGGATGCGCCTCGCCCGCGGCCGCGGCCTGGCGCATCTGTTGACGGTAGTTCTCTGCACCTTGCTTCTGGCGCTGCCAATGCATGCCGGCACTGCGCTCGTCGTACACCTGCAGGCGATAGGTGCCGGCATTGCGCTTCCCTGTCTTGGGATCTTTGGTGATCACCGAGGGCAACGTGATGAAGCGTCCTCCGTCCTGCGGCCAGCATTGCAGGATGGGAAAATCCAACAGCGAGAAATTGTCGCGCTTGATGACTTCCTTGCAGGGACCGCTGGAAACTTCTTTGGGGAAAAACCTGCCCATCTCCGCCAGCATGGGCAGCATCTTGATTTTGTCCAGCAGCCCTTGCGGAGACTTCACGTCCATGAAGTACTTGATCCGGTCGGCGACCTCATCGAGCGAATCCACGTCCAGCGCCAGCCTCATGCGGCGTTCGGAGCCGAATTGGTTGATCAGCAGCTTGGCCCCGGGATAACCTCTGACGTTTTCGAAAAGCAAAGCCGGCCCGCCGGGACCATGCCTTCCCCGAGGTCCCCATTTGGAGACCCGGTCCGTGATCTCGGCAATCTCCAGGACGGGATCAGCTTCCGCTTTAACGCGCTTCAACTCTCCCGCTTTATCCAGCACGGAGATCCAATCTCGCAAATCGTAGTAGGCCAAACCAACCTCGCTTCCGTGGTCGCCGCAGCAACGCGCTCGGGACACCTGTTGGCTGTTTCTTCAGAATCGGAGCAACTGACGATTATAGTGGGCGACCAATCTAAGGCACTGCCCCTTAGTTGCAACGTTCAACTAAAACCACGTCTGATCGTGCCGACCAACTCTGCCGCCACAGTCCTCATCCAAGTTACAGAAACATTAAAACGCCCGCTCGTCAGGGCAAACCCACTACTGGCCCAGGACCTCACGACGAAAATGCCCGATGCCGACACGACCGTTTCCGCGGAGATTCGCGTCCTCTCGCAGTTGACGCTTGCCCCGCAAGACGCCGAGGTCGCAGTCGGCTTTGTTGCCGGCCTAAGTGACGCGCAGCGCGACCGGCTCGTCGCGCTGGCTGACGCCAATCATGTGGTCATTCGCGCCTTCAGGGTGGTTGCGCAGCAGGCCGGCACAAATTCTGCTCTGGCGGAATGGGCAAGCGGTGTGGTCGCCAAAGAAACCGAGCGCATTCAGAACGCCCTCACTTTCCTGCACTACATCTGCAGCGAATTGGAGAATGGGGGCTGTCCGACGACAGTCATGAAGTCGCTGGACCATTGGCCCGATCTCGGCAGTGACCTCGATCTCTACACCACGGCGGACGAACGCCGCGTGATCCACGTAATGTTAAACAGGATGGGGGCGCACATCGAACCGCGCAGTTGGGGCGACCGCCTGGCGAACAAGTGGAATTTTGCCATCCCTGGATTGCCCGAGTCGGTAGAGATCCACGCTAAGCGGCTGGGGCAAACCGGCGAGCACACCGCAATGGCGAAGCGGTTTGTGGCGCGTCGCATTCCGAAAATGTTGATGAGTCTCCCCTTCCTCGTCCCCGCTCCCGAAGAAAGCCTGATCGTTGCCACCTTGCAGCGCATGTATCGCCATTTCTACTTCCGCGTCTGCGACATCGCAAACACGGCGGCAGTGCTGGAATCGGGGCAGGTGGATTTCGACGAACTGCAACGTGCCGCCGATCTGGGAGGAATTTGGCCCGGCGTCGCCACTTACCTGAAGATCGTCTGCGACTATGTTCGTAAGTACCGCGGCTCTGCTCCCGAACTTCCGCGTGCAGTGATCTCGGCAGCCCGCTTCGGCGCAGAGGTAGTCTTCGTTCGCGGCAAGTTCCTGCGCATTCCTATCCTGCCCAACGGCGCCGATCTCTACACCCGTCAGGTTACTCACGTCGCCTTGCGCGGAGACGTTGCAGCCACACTGCGCCTATCGCTGCTTCCTTATCTCGCCTCTGCTGCAGCGGTGGCATTCAGAATTACCGGCAGTGATAAAGGAATCTGGTAGCTGTAGGTCTGGTATGCAACCTTAATTCACTCGCATATGTCTGGTGCTAGACATTAATTCGCGCGCCAGAATATCCATTAGAGTCGTAGCGTTACTCGACTAGCACCGACGTGCTAAATCCGCACTCCTGATAGCAAATTAATTGCCAACAATTTTCTTCCTACGCCTTGAATAAGCGCGCTCCATTTCATAACCTATACAGACTTGGGGAGAGCGGCAATGTAAGTCTATTGTCGCTCGTCGGTAGTCTCAGCAAGTAGTCCGATTTTGCAAAGATAGTTTCTTGCCGTGAGAGTTTTCACCCGCTTCGGCCATCTCTGCAATCCTCGCACTCCCCGTCTGTCCTCTTGGCCGCCCACACATAAGCATACAATCAACTGTAGGCAGCCGATAATCATTCCGCCCACAACGGAGGAAGGTTACTGATGCCGGTGACTCGCATTGATTTCCCGATAGATGAATTGACGCGTCCTCAATCCCAATCCGAAGCAGAGATTCAACGGAAGCTGGCCCAGGAACGCGCGCGCCTGGCCAGCATGATGGGACTGGACAGTGGTCCGGTTCGCCACTTTCGTCGCCCCGCCGAGAAGCCCTTCACCGCCGAAGAACGCAACCAGGTGACCATCCTCTTCGGTGGCCTGACCTGGAAACACGAGCGCGTGATCCAGGCGGTGTTTGAGGGCTGCGGATATCACTGCGAGATTCTGCCCGTTCCGAACGTGTCCGCGTTTCAACTGGGCAAGGAATACGGCAACAACGGCCAGTGCAATCCCACCTACTTCACGGTTGGCAATCTGGTGCAGCACCTCCAGGG
>PLYW01000318.1:0-7453 GCA_003151875.1 Acidobacteriaceae bacterium | reverse complement strand
TCGGCATGGGCATGTTCAATGCCCTCAACCTGGGCGACATCATGAACGAGATGATCTACCGTATTCGTCCCTACGAAGTCGAAAAGGGCAAGACGGATGAAGTCTTCCAGTCGTCCATCGATGCGCTGTGCACCCTGCTGCGCGAGCGCAAGCCGTTCGAGGACCACGAAGACCTGCCGGAGTGGATGGCCAAGAAAGTACGCGCCAACAAGGGCAAGAAGTGGGAGATTTGGGTCAACTCCCTGGCCAAGGTTCGCGAGCAGCTTTACGGCAACCCGTACAAAGAGGCGCTGGCGGCCGTCCGCGAACAACTCGCCACCATTGAGGTGGACCGCTTGCGCGTCAAACCGGTGGTCAAGATCATCGGCGAGTTCTGGGCGCAGATCACCGAGGGCGANNGTGAAGGCGCGCAGGTGCTGGTCGAGCCTATCGGGACGTGGGTAATGTACATGATGTACCAGGCCAAGGCCCGCGCTGCCGCCCGCCGGCCGCTCGACGCTCCCTACAAGAAAGTGAAGTGGTACGAGCTGCGCAAGATGGCGGTGAACAAGTTGAAGTTCCGCCAGAAGCAGTGGTTGTGGGGCGTAGGCGAACATTTCTATGCGCGCCAATACCATCGCGTGGTGGAAGGGCTGGGCAATATCGCGCACCATCTGGTGGACCAGAAGGAAATGGCCGCGATGGCCAACCCGTTCTACAACGAATTCGCCCGCGGCGGCGAAGGCCATCTCGAAGTCGGCAAGAACGTCTGGTACACCAAGAACCGTCTCTGCCACATGGTGCTGGCACTGAAGCCATTCGGTTGCATGCCGTCGTCGCAGTCGGATGGCGTGCAGTCGGCTGTGGCCAACCACTTCAAGGAGATGATCTTCCTGCCCATCGAAACTTCGGGTGAGGGCGAGATCAATGCCCATAGCCGGGTGCAGATGGCCCTCGGTGAAGCGAAGGTCAAAGCCCGCATGGAGTTCGAGCAGGCGCTGAAGTCCACCGGCAAGCGGCTGGAGGACATCAAGGACTACGTGGCCAAACATCCGGAGTTGCGCAGCCTGTTTTATCCGGTGCCGCATGTTCACGGGTACGCCGGCGTGGCTGCGAATTTCGTGCTGCACGTCAACGATCTGATGAACGGCAAGAAACGCTTGGCGCGCGTGCCGGTGACTCCACCGCAGAAACTGACGGTGGCCGCCGCCTATGGCGATTAGTGGCACATTGATTCTTGCAGGTTGAACGACAAGGAAGGAAGGTCATTCCCTACATGCCCGAAGCGCAGGTACCGGAAGGTACGCAAGCTGCTCCCACGTATCGCCTGGATGTGCAGCTACACGACCTGCTCATGAAGCCGCCCGAGCAGCCACGGCTGTTGCCACCGCCTTCGAGTGGCAAAGAGCAGAAGCTGCCAAAGCCGGTGTTCCCGCAGTATCCCGAGCTGATGTCGGCCGCGGACGAGGATTTCTTCCCCAACAACGGCACCCGCAAATACAAAGTGAAGCACATTTACCGCGCGGCGAAAGGCTGGGCGTTCCCCTTCTTCCGTTCGCGAATCATGCCGGGCGAGTTTCATCCCATCATTGCCTATCTGTTCAACGAGTGGAAATGCAACCTCGATTGCCACTACTGCTGGGCGTTCGACAACAGCGTCCGCGGCATGACTGAGGATGTGGCCAAGCGCTCCATCGACTGGCTGCACGACACCGGATGCCGTGTGCTGGCGCTGATGGGCGGCGAGCCGCTTCTGCGTCCCGACTTCGCCCATAAGATCATCTACTACGCGGCGAAGAAGGACTTCTGGATCTATCTGCCGACCAACGGACGGCTGATGCGGCCTGAGGTAATCGACAAGTTGGCTGACGCCGGGGTCGCCACCTTCAACCTCGCGGTGGATGCCTGGGACGTTAAGCCGGGACTGCCGAAGGCGATGGTTCCCATCCGCTCGTACTTCGATTATCTGGTCAAAAAGCAGTACAAGTACGGCTACAGCGTCTTTCTCAACATCAACATCTGCCATAACAACATGGACGATGTGCGGCAGCTAACGGAACTGGCGCACGACAGCGGCATCGCCACGGACTATCACATCTGTGAGTCACCCATGACCGAACAGCCACACTTCAAGCACCTGTACACCAACCCGACGTTCATCCGCGAGGAAGACCATCCCATGGTGTGCGAGCTGGTCGACTGGCTGGTGGAAAAGCAGAAGTCCGGTTACCACATGGTGAATTCGGTGGAGCGGCTCTCGCAGATGAAAGAATTCATCCAAGGCGAACTGGAAGACTGGAACTGCCGCGCCGGACACAATTCACTGATTGTTCGCGTGGACGGCACGCTGGCGCCCTGCTTCCCCATGTACTCCGCCGGATACGACTGGGGAACCATCGAGAACCACAAGTTCGAAAGCAAGCAGTTAAAAGACATGAAGAAAGAGTGCCAGAAGAGCTGCTTCTCTACCCTGAACCATATTCTGGCGTTTTGCTACAACGATCAGCGCGTGATTCGCTGGCTGTTCACGCAGGCCAAGCGTGGCTTTCAGGGTGTTAGCGGAAACTTCGGCGACTAGGTTTTTATCACCGGTTCGGTTTTTCGGAGGGTTAGTGGGTTCGCATTCTCACCAGCAAGGTTCGTGCAGTAATGGCGAGCAGAAGGTTGACGTCCAACTGGACGCCCTTCTGAGCTCGTTGCCCGTTGAAGACTCGCTTCCTGCGCGCGTTCTGGCCCGTTCGCGCGAAGTGAACGCGCAGTCGGGCTTCAAGGCTGTCTATACCGTCGGCATGGATGTTGGCTCGACGACGGTGAAGGCCGTCATTGTCAACGCCGAAACCGACCAGATCATCTGGCAGGACTATCAACGTCACGAAACCAAGCAGCCGGAAAAATTGCTGGAATTCCTCAAGCGCATGGAGGAGGAAGTCGGCATTGCTCCGCACAATTGCCGCATCTTCATCACCGGCTCGGGCGGAGGCGCGCTGGCCAACCTGGTCGGCGCGAAGTTTGTGCAGGAAGTCACCGCAGTGTCGCTGGCGGTCGAAAAGCTGCACCCCGAAGTGAACTCAGTTATTGAGTTGGGCGGGCAGGATGCCAAGATCATCGTCTTCAAGGACGACGGGAATACCGGCCGCAAGAAAAAAATCCCGTCGATGAACGACAAGTGCGCGGGAGGCACGGGCGCGGTCATCGACAAGATCAACGCCAAGCTGCAGATCCCTATCGAGCAATTGTCGGACATGGGTTACACCGGCATCAAGATTCATCCGGTCGCCGGCAAGTGCGGGGTGTTCGCCGAGACTGACGTCAACAGCCTCCAGAAAATGGGGGTGCCGGCCGATCAGCTGATGGCATCGCTGTTTGATGCCATCGTCGGCCAGAACCTCTCCGTGCTGACCCGGGGCAACACGCTGCTGCCCCACGTGCTGTTGCTCGGAGGGCCGAACACCTACATCCGNNCTTCCCGACTGCGACGACCCCCGGGACTTGATCTGGGTGCCGAACAACGCCCAGTACTTCGCCGCGCTCGGAGCCGTGGTGTTCGGCAAAGAAGAAGAGGACGGCGTCGGCGTCTACCGCGGCACAAACCGGCTGCGTCACTATATCGACGTCGGCCGTCTCGAGGAAAAGCAGGCCTCCGGAGGCCGCGGGCTGTGGGACAGCCGCGAGGAGCTCGACCGGTTCGTCGAGCGCTACACGGTCCCGCCGTTTGCGCCCGCGACCTTCGCGCCGGGTCAAGTGGTGCGCGGGTTTATCGGCCTGGACGGCGGGTCGACGTCGACCAAAGCCGCTCTGGTCGACGAAGATCGCAACGTCCTGGTGAAGGCGTATCAGCTCAGCAAAGGCAATCCAATTGAGGACACCAAGGACATCCTTGGGGCGCTCAAGGCGCAGGTCGAGGATGCGGGCGCCTCCCTCGAAGTGCTCGGAATCGGAACTACCGGCTACGCGAAGGACATCCTCAAGGACGTGCTTCGCGCCGACGTCGCCCTCGTCGAGACCGTCGCGCACACAGAGTCCGCCCTGCACTTCTTCACCGATGTGGACGTCGTCGTCGATGTCGGCGGCCAAGACATTAAGCTCATCGTAATCAAGAACCGTCAGGTCAAGGACTTCAAGCTCAACACTCAGTGCTCGGCGGGCAACGGCTACTTCCTTCAGAGCACGGCTGAGACGTTCGGCTTTGATGTCCGCGAGTACGCGGACATCGCGTTCGGTGCCGAGGCGATGCCGACCTTCGGCTATGGATGCGCGGTATTCATGCAGACCGACATCGTCGACTTCCAGCGCCAAGGCTGGAAGCCCGAGGAAATCATGGCTGGCCTGGCCGCGGTCCTGCCCAAGAATATCTGGCTCTACGTGGCCCAGATGCCCAACCTGGCCGCGCTGGGGACGCACTTCGTCCTGCAGGGGGGGACCCAGCACAATCTCGCCGCGGTCAAGTCGCAGGTCGACTTCATCGAGGAGCGGTTTGCCCGCAAGGACGCCGAGGCCAAGATCACAGTGCACCCGCACTGCGGGGAATCCGGCGCTATCGGGGCCGCTATCGAGGCGGTTCGTCTCTACGGCCGGGGGTACCGAACTGAGTTCATCGGTATCGATCGGGTCCAAGAAATCACCTACTCCACGCACCGCAACGAGGACACGCGCTGCTTCTTTTGCAAGAATCGGTGCTTGCGCACCTTCATCGACGTCAATGTCGGCGGCGATGGGGCGGAAGAGTTGCAGCCCGGCAAGATCCCCATCCTGCCGGGGGTCAAACGCCTTATCGTCGGCAACTCCTGCGAGCGCGGGTTGGTCGAAGACGTCGAGGCGATGCGAGTCATCAAGCAGGGCATGGACGCCAACCGGGAGCTCTACCCGAACTTCCCGGAACTCTCTGCGACCAAGGTCTTCCGGTCACCGGGAGCGGAGGTCGTCGCCGATCCCCTGGACCGCCGCGCACTCACGCCGGCGCAGCGCCGGCGCAAAGGGATTGCGGCCAAACGCGAGTCGCTGCGCGTCGGGATGCCGCGCGTCCTGAACGCGTACTCGACGAATCCGTTGTTCGCCGGATGGCTCGAGGCGCTGGGTGTTCCGCCGCAGAACATCGTCTACTCGGACTTTACGAGCGAAGACCTATACAAGGCGGGCGCAAAGCGGGGCGCGATCGACCCGTGCTTCCCGAGCAAGATCGCCATTCCTCACGTCCACAACCTGCTCTACAAGCATCACACCAAGCGCCCGCTAGACGTGATCTTCTTCCCGATGATCGACACGCTGACATCCCACCTGTCCTGTACCCAGGGCCAGCGCGCGTGCCCGACGGTGACTGCGACCCCGGAGGCCGTGAAGGCGGCCTTCACCAAGGAGGGAGACGTCTTTGCGGAGATGGGAGTGATCTACAAGGACACCTTCGTGAACGTCAGCGATCCGCGCCTGCTGGAGAAGCAACTCTTCGATGACTGGTCGGCTTTGCTTGGCCTCACGCGCGCTGAGCATCGCCGCGCGATCGATGAGGGATACCGCTGCCTGGAGCGTTACAGGACCGGCATTCGCCAGGACGCACGCGAGGTGCTCGACCGGCTCGAGGCGGAGGATCGCCTGGGCATCGTGCTGCTGGGGCGCCCCTATCACAACGACCCAGGCGTCAATCACGAGATCTTCGCCGAGTTCCAGCGGATTGGATATCCGGTGTTCACCCAAGACACGCTCCCGATTGACGATGACCTTATGGACCGCCTGTTCGGTGAGGACGTTCGCGCGGGTCGTGTTCACGACGCCTTCGACATCACCGACGTCTGGAAGAACTCCTACTCGGAGAACACGAGCGCCAAGGTCTGGGCCGCCAAGTACGTGNNTTCTGCTTCAAGGACATCGACGAGAACAAGGCCACGGGCTCCATCAAGATCCGCGTGGAGACGATCGGCTACTTCCTGCAGCGCTACCGTGAGGATCTCATCCAGGAGCGCACGAGCCGGCGGCAGATCGACGCACAGCTCGTCGAGTTGGAGGCCCGACTGCGGGCTGAGCTGGTCGGGGCATCAAGCGGGGCGAGTCATTGAGATCGGACGAACGCGTCATGTTCGAGATCTACCGTGAAGGTGCGTATAACCTGAAGTTCCATGTCGTCTATTTCACCGAGCTCGGCGAGCACAACAAGGACGAGGAGATTCGCCGCGCGCTAGCTGGGGACCATCTGTTCGACGGGTTCCTCGGCGGCGAGCGCACGCTGGCGGCCAAGAAGGCGATTGCTGCCTTAGTCGAGCGCCTCAACGATGGCGAGGCTCTCACCCGCCAGCAAATCGTCCGCGAGCTGGACCCGTATCTCGTCTAGGTCGCTCGTGCGCTGCCTGCGGGCCGATCAGCGTCCCCGGGGATCCGAACGGCATCGGAATCATTCTCGTCGAGAATGTATCCGAACTTGGGAGGCACGCATGACGACACCAAGAAGCCCGCATCACAGGGTAATTTGCGGACTGTCTGGGTGTGTGTGAAAGCTCCTCGGCCTGGGCTCGAACGAGCAGCCCTTCGGGTGATTCGGGCGGGCTGACGAGGGAAGCGGCGGGACCTGCAATCGCGAAAACGCGAGGTTTGCGTGCGCGTTACTTCGCGCATATTCCCGTCGTGTCCGGGGCCCGGTGTTTTCACCGGGGGGGGGTGGCCGATGGCGCCCCTGCACAGTTCCGAGAGGACTCGTACCCCAGTGGTTATCCCTCGAGGCCGTACTCCGCATGCCAGTCGGTCGCTCCGCCGGGTGGTGCATAGGTGGTGCTCGCGAATCTTGCCATGTCCAGCACACGTTGGGATTCGGAGCCAGTCAGCAGCGAATTGGTCTTCATCTTCTCGATGCGACCGGTCGAGANNACGGTGGCCGCCACAACGGCATCTGGCGCCTCGTAGATCGCGAGTCCATCGTGGTCCCCGAACATCCAGTAGAAACAGAGCAGCCGTCCGCCGTTGGCTTCGATGACCTTCCGCGTCGCGATCTCGCGATCCTCAGGCCGCTGCACCATTTCGTGCCAGGCGGACTTGGTGTAGGTAAAGAATGTGAGATACGTCGGCATCTTGCGCCCCCTTCCGGGTTCGTGGCCGCGCTATCGCAACCGACTGAGGTGTGCCGTCCACCGGGGGGATTTTGGGGTCATATCCCGACGTTACAGCGATCAATAGTTGTCGCGGCGGGCAACGGGGGTCTTCTCCGGTTGTCAAAGACCACGCCGGGCTGTCGCCGGTGACGGTCGCGGCGCTTGCGGGTAACTCGCCAGACATCATCTGGAAGCACGACGCCCGCGAGTTCGAGCGGTCGCCGACGACCAAACAGGTGTCGCTGGAAGGTGCGATCCGGGCGGCGCGACGCAAGGTTGCCGATCCTCGTGTTCCCGTGGTGTTCCCGGACTCGAACGTGGTCGAGTTGAGGAAACACGGAACAGCCACAAAAACCCCCGCCTGAGCGGGTAGTTTGTGAAGCTCTATGGCGCTCCTCAGCTCC
>PLYW01000192.1 GCA_003151875.1 Acidobacteriaceae bacterium | reverse complement strand
CACACTCTGCGCCACTGCTTTGCCACACACTTGCTCGAGGCCGGCGCCGACCTGCGCACCATCCAGATGCTGCTCGGACATCGAGACCTTGAAGAGACGACGATCTATTTGCATCTCTCCCAACGGCATCTTAGTGCAACTGCCAGTCCGCTCGACGCACTCACGTTCACGGCACGAGGAGAACACAAGCACAGTTCATGAGCCGGCCTCCCCTAGAGGTGGCCGATATCGTTCGCTGTGCAGGACAGTCTTTTCTTGAACACAGTCGCAGGTGGATGAACTGGCAACACCAGAAGGTGCTGCTGGCCATCACGCGCTGCCGAACCGCCGCGCTAGGCGGACATCGCGATCGCTGCACTGGATGCGGACGTACCACTGCCATCTCTTACAACTCGTGTCGCAATCGGCATTGTCCAAGATGCCAAGGCAACGCGCGTCTGCGCTGGCTCCAGGCACGCCAGCGGGAACTACTGCCCACCCGCTATGTCCATGCCGTCTTTACGCTGCCGCGCGAACTGGCCCCGCTCGCCTTGCAGAACAAGAAGGTGATCTATGACCTGCTGTTTCATGCCAGTGCTGAGACTTTGCTCGAGATCGCCCACGATCCCCGGCATCTTGGTGCCGAGATTGGCTTCTTCAGCGTACTGCACACCTGGAACCAGCGACTGCAACATCATCCTCACGTCCACTGCGTGCTCGCCGCCGGCGGTCTCGCTCCGGATCACTCTCGCTGGATCTCCTCACGCAGATCCTTCTTTCTTCCCATCAAGGTACTCAGCCGCGTCTTCCGCGGCAAGTTCGTCGCCGGACTCCGCAGCGCGTTCCTTACAGGCACGCTCCAGTTTCACGGCAGACTTCTGCCCCTGGCTGAGCCACGCGCCTTTGCTGCCTGGCTGCGAGTCCTGTTCCGCTACGACTGGGTTGTCTATTCCAAGCGGCCATTCCGAGGACCGGAACACGCGCTGCGCTATCTCGGCGCCTACACCCATCGCGTGGCTATCTCCAACAGCAGGCTGGTCGCGCTCGCCGAGAACGACGTGACCTTCCGCTGGCGAGATTCCGCCCATGGCAACAAGAAGAGATTCATGACGCTGCCCGTCGAGGAGTTCCTGCGCCGCTTCCTGTTGCACGTGCTTCCCAAAGGCTTCGTGCGCATCCGCAACTTCGGCTTCCTCGCCAACAGGCAACGCGCTACCCTCCTGCCGCTCTGCTTTCAACTGCTCGGTGACTCCGAGAGCAGACCCACTTCGGCACCACTGCCCTCTACCGACCAGCCTCGCTCACTCTGGAACTGTCCAGCCTGCGGCGGAACCATGCACGTCGTAGAACGGCTCTCTGCCGCTCAACTCTTGCTCCGCTCGCCACCTGAACTCGAACAGGGTGCAGCATGACCTTCGATCCACATCCGCAGCCTCTGCTCGTGCTCCAGCACGCACCGAGATCCCCTGTCTTATCGGGCTTGGGAGGCTTGCTAGTTGATCCTTTCAACCGCTGCCCTACACCTGCACGCGCTGCTATTCCGCGTCCTCCCGCCCAGCCAACAGTGACCCCAATCCAAAACAGCAAGTTCGTAGACTCCTGGCCGCCGATCAATTCCATTCAAGTCCCATAGGCTTCCTCACCCGGGGCGGCTTCCTTCAAGTCGCTGTATCCGAAGCGCCCTGTCCAAGATCATTCGACTGCGGACTGTTGCGTGATGGGCGCTTCAGATACAGCCCTAAGACTTGTGGGAACTAACCAGACTCAACAATGACTCTTACAGCTGCAGACTACTGTCCAAGCTGGTCTGTTCCAGCGTCGATTCGATTTCATCGTAGGCCACCCCGGCGATAGAGCTAGAGGGCGACCAGCTCAGCGAGCTTGGCCGCGACGACTGCCATCGGATTTTCTTGAGTATTCAGGCCGTTTCGCGAGGCAAGCAGGGGGCTGATTTCGCGGAGAGCTTCGTACGTCGTGCCGTGCACCACGGGGACTAGCTGTTCACGCGCTAGGAGTACCGATAGCTCTTTGTCGGCGATACTCTCTCCTTGGAGACGGCGCAGCAGCGCAGGCGTCACCAGCACGATTCCGACTTTCGACTTCGCCAATCCCTTGTCGATTTCGCGAAGGAACGGTGTACCGAGGACGATGTCTTTTTCGCTGAACCAGACCGAGACGCCGCGTGACTGGAGCAAATCGTACAGTTCCTTAGCGGCTCCTGCCCGGTCGTCCCACGCATGGCAGAGGAAGAAGTCCCTACCTTCAGGCAACGGCGCTAGTTTTTCGACGGTTTCGCGGACCGGCGTGAGTGAACGCACCTCAGCAGTCGTGTACACCACGGACGAACCGACTCGCGACCAGCGCGGCCTTGCGCTGCTACCGGATCCGCCGCCGCTGCTCCAGCCGCCGCCGCTACTCCCCGACGAGGAGTAGGACGGGGCGGAGTATGCTCCGTAACTGTAGCCGCCGTAGCGGCCATAGCGACTACCACATGCAGGGCAGTCCGCTGCGGCGGCCGCTGAGCGATGGCCCCTTACGGGTGCTGTGCATCTAGCCATATCGAAGATGATATCGGGTACCCCCGCCGCTCTCAAGCGCTAACGCAAAGCGACTTTCCCCCTCGGCTGTAGCCCGGTCCCCACCATTCTCGCTCATTCGGTTTATGGATACACGACGTAACCTCCCGTAAGGCGCGAACGGTCAAACTTGCCCCGGGCTCCCGTGCCTAAGTCCTGCTAAACGGGCATGGCACCTTTCATGCGACGAGATGCCGTCGCTGCGAGAAAACGTGATGCCATGCCGACTTATGCGGACTAACTGATACGATTACGGATCGGTTGCAGAGTCCTTCGGGGGAGGATCGCGGATGAAGTTTACCTATGAAACCGCCTGCGAATGCGGCGGAAAGATCGTTTTCTCGGCTACAGGTGAGGAGAAATTCGGCCTAGGTGAATGCTTGTCATGCAAAAAGACGACCTATCTTATCGATCCCTTAAGCGTGAGTGTTACGGCTGAAAGGCTCCTGTATCGCAGCAAAGCAGAGCTGGAAAATGGGGACTATAGTCTTTCAATCGTCATCGCGACTATTGCTGTCGAATCCTATCTTACGAGGCTGTTCCTAAAGCTTAAAGGGATGGAGAATTACGCGACCACCTTTGAACTTCCGAACGAGTCTCTGGAGGCACAGTGGGAAAAAGAATACCCGCGAAGTGGTGGATTCCTAAAGCCGAGTGATTTTGTAGCAAAGCAATTCACCGGGCTGACATTCGACCAGTTCGTTATGAGCAACAACATCGTCACTGCGCACGCTTTCTTGGGGTTGCCGAACCCCAACAAGATACTGCCTTCAAGGTACTTTCAGAACGAGCTGTTCAATCGTCGTAATCGGATAGCACATTGGGGCTACGTCAATTCGACTCGGCAGGAAGCCGAACATTCTCATCAGATTGCGGTCGCAATCATAACGATCTTAAGGGAGATGGACCGTTTGAAATATTCAGTCTCCTGAGCTTATGAGGCATGATGACCGTCTAGTTGCTCTTCGGTCCAGACGGTTAGTACCGACAAACGATAGGGCCCTATCGGGACTGGCCCGAAAGGACAGGCGAGGGTTGTGCGGAGGTGTCATGGTCGGGGCAGTTTCGATAGGGTCGTTTGAACTGAGCCGCTAGCGTTTGCGGCGGACGCGGTGAGTTCTATGGGATTTGGATTCGGCGGTGCAGGTTACGAATCGTCTTTTCAGCAACAAACGGGAACGAAGAGAGCCGTGGATGTGTTCTTGTGAGCCGCCGTGGAGTCTAGGACTGCGGAAGAAGAGTTCGTATCCGTGGGCAGAACCGCCGGTTGAGCATACGAGGGCATGACGTGCTTGAACACACCTGCGAGGGACGATGATCGAAGCAGATTGCGCCATCGACAACTCAGGAAGAATCAACTCCGCACCTCTTTGGATCAGTCACTGTAAGGCCTGAGCGGAAATAAAGTTCACTACTGGTCATCCGGTCGACGATGAGCATGGGACCGCAGCAAACCGGACAGCACAGCTGGGTAGTGATCTCGGGATCAGTTGCACAGTCGTCTACACCAAGCAGCGCACGGCAGCGTGCGAGCATAATGCCGCGCCTGCGGTTGGCAAAAAGGCCGAAGTGGCGGATGCGAACCAAGCCTTTGGGCAGAACGTGGACTAAGAATCGGCGCAGGAACTCATCTGCAGAGACCGTCATAATCTTCTGCTTGCCGCCGTGTGCATAGTCTTTCCAGCGAAATGAGACTCGATCATTCTGGAAGGCAACCAGTCGATGGTTGGAGATGGCGACGCGGTGCGTATAGCGAGCAAGATAGTTCAGAACATGCTCGGGACCGCCGAAGGGTGGCTTGGCGTAGACGACCCAGTCTTGGTGGAAGAGCTGTCGGAGAAACTGGCGAAAGCGCCGTGGATCAGCAAGACTCTGGAGTAAGCCGTGAAACTGGAGCTTGTGCTGCCAAAAGAGTTGTTTCAGTCCGGCTGTGAACTTGCCCCGGAAGACGCGACTCAGCGCGGCGACGGGCAGGAAGAATCGTCCAGAAGAGGCGATCCATCTGGAACCGTCGCGTGCAAGACCGCCAGCGGGAACAACGTAATGGATGTGCGGATGATGGTGAAGGTTCTGTCCCCAAGTGTGGAGCACGCCAAGGAACCCGATGTCTGCTCCCAGATGCTTCGGGTCGCCGGCAAGTTCGAGCAGCGTCGCTGCACTGGCTCGGAACAGCAGATCGTAAAGCAGCCGCTTGTTCTGCAAGGTTAGAGCGGAGAGCTCGTGCGGCAGCGTGAAGACAATGTGAAAGTAAGAGACGGGCAACAGCTCATCTCTGCGCTCGGCCAACCACCGGGAGCGGGCGCTCCCCTGACATCTGGGGCAGTGCCGGTTACGGCATGAGTTGTAAGAGATAGCCTGATGTCCGCAGCGCATGCACCGGTCACGATGACCGCCCAAAGCCGCAGTGCGGCAGCAGACGATGGCATCGAGTACCTTGCGATGCTGCCATGCAAGGTGTGAGCCGTAGTGCTCCCAAAATCTGTTGCCGGATGCACGGACGATGTCGGCCACCTCAAGGGTGGGCCGACTCATCGCTTGATCAGCCTCCTGGAACGCTTCACCTCTTTGGGGCTGGATACGTCGATCGCTTCCAGCGGGCTGGGAACCGCCTGCAAATGCCGCCGGGACAAGTGCAGATACACAGTGGTGTCGGCGAGCTTGGCATGGCCCAATAGGACCTGGATCGTGCGCAGATCGGCACCGGCTTCCAGCATGTGAGTGGCAAAGCTATGCCTGAGGGTATGTGGAGAGACATGCTTGCTGACACCAGCATGTTTCGCGGCCTCCGCCACGGCCTTCCAGACAATCTTCTCTGTGATGGGTACGTCGGCCCGCCAGTTGTTGACGGTNNCGTCGCGGTCACGGCCACCCTTGCCTTGGCGAACATGAATGACCATGCGTTCGCTGTCGATATCGCAGACTTTGAGGTGGCATAGTTCAGCCCGGCGCAGGCCGGTTGCATACAGCGTCATCAGCATGGTGCGGTGCATCAGGTTCTGCGCGGAAGCAATGAGCCGTGACACTTCCTCCTGACTCAGTACTGTGGGCAGCCGCCGCTGACGCTTGGGAAACGGAATGTGATCGGGAAGATATGGGCGCCTTAGCGTCTTGACGAAGAGAAAACGCAGAGCAGCGGTACGACCCTCAATAGTCCCCGGCGAGAGCTTGCAGTCGCGAAACAGGTGAACCTGGTACTCGCGAATATGCGCTGGGCCGAGGCGATCGGGCGAACGGTGGAAGTACTTCGCGAAATCCTCTATGGCATGGATATAAGCACGGACGGTGTTCTGAGCGTAGTNNACGCGGCAGCGTCCGCCGCGCTAGCGGCTTAGTTCAAACGCGCATGTGTGTGCGGATCTGGCGTGGAGTCAGTCCTGTGGGGCAGGCTAAATCACTTGGACGAGAAGTCGGCGTCCCGTGGAATTGCCTTTTCTTCAATGTCCATGGAAACCGGCATGTGGGAGATGCCGGACCGTGGTACCAGCGGCATTGTTGGTGGCTCAGACATTACCTTTCGGCGCGATCGCCGGGTAGTGATCAATCTGAGCGTGCGACTTGCATCCT
>PLYW01000390.1 GCA_003151875.1 Acidobacteriaceae bacterium | reverse complement strand
CAAGCACAATTCTGCCCGAACAGTGCAGTGTCACGTTCGGATGCGCAGCGTGGATACTAATTCTCAACATGATTCCACCCCGACCAGATCGTCGTTACGGTAAGACCTTTCCATCTTCCTTATCAGTAACTGACGTAGAGCTAGCTGCAGTGTGCCTGAACTTGATTGCAACAAGATGAAAACCGGGACAAAGGGCCTTCGATTTGCAACAAAATTCGGTAATCGCCAGCCCAACCCATGTCCATGCGCGGGACCTGGCCACACTTGGGCGGTTCTCCGGCTCTCCCCGAAATGACCGCTGGTTCCGCATCACTTTTGATTGTCAGCTAAGCCAGAGTCTGCGAAACTAGCCGGTTCTGTGACGGACGCTCATGGTGGTGCGCGAATTCTCGGCGGGAGGCGTGGTGCTGCGGAAGATGCGCGGCCGCTGGTTTCTGGCGGCCATCGAACCGCACATGACCCGGCCCAAGAAATCGCCCAAGCGTTCGGACGGCCCGCGAAAGGCGCCCGCCGCGCTGGTGGCCCTGCCCAAGGGCGCCATCGACAAAGGCGAGAAGCCGGAACAAACGGCGCTTCGCGAGGTCAGCGAAGAAACCGGAGTGCAAGCGAATCTGGTGACCAAGCTGACCGACATCAAGTACTACTACGTGCGCAACTGGGGCGATGGCGCGCGGGTCTTCAAGATTGTCAGCTTCTATCTTTTAATCTACCGCTCAGGCCGCCTGGGAAACATCTCGCCCGACATGCGGATCGAAGTGCAGAACGCCTATTGGCTTCCGCTGGAGGATGCCCCCAAAACCTTAAGCTATGCCGGCGAGCGCGAAGTCGCCAAGAGCGCGCTGCAATATCTGAAAGCTCATCCGGAGTTAGGAGATCATGCCACAGACACCACACATTGAGCGTCACTTCACTGCGGGCGCAGTTGTCCGCGACGTTGTCATCGGCATGTCCGACGGGCTGACCGTGCCCTTCGCGCTGGCTGCCGGTCTCTCCGGCGCGGTCGATAACAGCCACATCGTGGTGGTCGCCGGACTGGCCGAGATCGCCGCCGGCTCCATCGCCATGGGACTGGGCGGCTATCTGGCCGCNNGAGATCCCCGACGAGGAAGCGCTCGAAGTGCAAAAGGTCTTCGCCGATTACGGTCTGTCGCACGACGAGAGCGTTCCCGTGGTGCAGGCATTAACGCGAAAGCCGAAGCAGTGGGTGGACTTCATGATGCGCTTTGAGTTGGGCCTGGAAGAGCCCGATCCCAAGCGGGCCATGCAGAGCGCGTTCACCATCGCTGCCTCGTACATTTGCGGAGGCATCATCCCGCTGGCGCCCTACATGACGTTGCACAGTGCGCGCATGGCTCTCGTCTGGTCCGTAGTGGTCACCCTGGTCGCGCTGGGAATTTTCGGCTATATCAAGGGGCGCTTCACCGGCTCGCGACCGGGCCGTTCTGCCTCCCAAACTATTGTGATTGGGGGACTTGCTGCCGGAGCAGCCTTCTTGTTGGCCAAACTGATTTCCTAACCCAATATGGGAAAAGAATTTAGGTAAATTTCCCTTGACTGAATGAGGATTCATTCAGTACGATCAATCCAACTTAATAGGCGCGCGCCGTTGCCATCCTCACCCCACATCTTACGGCGCGCGCTGCTTGTATTTTGGGCCGTTATATGTGCGTTGCCGTTTTGCCTTTGAGGAGAATTGTCCGGACAATGCTGTCCATCTCTACGTCTCATATAAACCATCTCACTCAGCAGCCATTCTCCATTAACCACAATCGAAGTTCGTAGTCCCGGATCGCGTCGGCGTTAGACGCGCCTTTGCGCGCAAGCTCTCAACCAATAATAGTTTTAGCGCTGGAGTCATCATCATCCCATGACGAAACGGATTGAGAAGGTCGCTGTTCTAGGTGCCGGCACCATGGGCGCTCGCATCTCTGCGCACCTGGCCAACGCCGGTGTGCCCTCGTATCTGCTCGACATTGTTCCGCCCGACGCCGACGGTCCGGCGCGCAACCGCTTCGCTGCCGCCGGACTGGAAGCTGCGGTGAAATCGAAGCCCGCCGCCTTCTTCGAGCCTTCGCTGGCCAAACTGGTCACCATCGGCAATTTCGATGACGATCTGAAGAAGCTGGCTGAGGTGGATTGGATCATCGAAGCGGTGGTTGAAGATCTCGAGATCAAGCGCACCTTGCTGCGCAAGGTGGACGCGGTCCGCAAGCCCGGAACGATTGTCACCACCAATACCAGCGGATTGCCGGTGGCCAAGATCGTCGAAGGCTTCCCCGACGAGTTCCGCCGCCACTGGTTTGGCACGCATTTCTTCAATCCGCCGCGTTACATGCGGCTGCTGGAACTGATTCCCACTCCCGACGCCGATCCGGCCGCGATGGACGTCATCGCGCACTTCTGCGATCTGCATCTCGGCAAGGGCGTGGTGCACGCCAAGGACACCCCGAATTTCATCGCCAACCGTATCGGGACGTTCTCCGCGCTGAATGTCATGCGCCTGATGCAGGAGATGGACCTCAGCATCGAGGAAGTGGATGCGCTCACCGGGCAGGCCGTCGGCTGGCCCAAGATGGCGACCTTCCGCCTGACGGACATGGTTGGGCTGGACGTGCTCGGCCACGTCGTACGCAACGCGAGTGCCAATATCCACGACGAGCGCAGCGATTTGAAGCTGCCCGACTTCTTCCTGGCGATGCTGGAGCGCAAGTGGCTGGGCGACAAGACCAGGGGCGGCTTCTACAAGAAGCAGAAGAGCGCCGAGGGCGACCAGCGTTTCGCGCTCGACTGGAAGACGCTGGAATATCGTCCGCAACAGAGGCCCAAGTTTGCCTCGCTGGAAATGGCAAAGACCGTGGAGAACCTGCCTGAGCGGCTCCACATGCTGCTTGCGCCGTCGAAGGACAAGGCTGGCGCCTTTCTCTGGTCGGCATTGGCGGACCTTTGGACGTATGCCGCCAATCGCATCGGCGAGATCGCCGACTCGGTGGTTGAGATCGATCGTGCCATGAAGATGGGCTTCAACTGGGAGATGGGGCCGTTCGAGCTGTGGGATGCCGCCGGCGTCGCCAAGACCGTAAAGCGGATGAAAGTGGACGGCAGGCCGGTTTCGCCCAACGTCGAGAAGTTGCTCGCCTCGGGCGAGGAGAGTTGGTACGCCGACGATCCTAAGGCCGCCAGCGGACGGGTTTACTTTGACCTGCGCAGCGACAACTATCGCCCGGAAGTGGTGCCGCCGGGAGTCTGGTCGGTCACGGTCGCCAGGAAGTCAAACTTCGTGGTGAAGAAGAATGCGGGCGCGTCGCTGGTCGATCTCGGCGATGGCGTCGCCTGCATCGAGTTCCACTCCAAGATGAACGCGCTGGGCGGCGACATTGTGCAGATGATCACCCAGACGCTGAAGCCCGGCGGCGCAGGTGAGAATTTCGACGCCTTCGTCATCACCAACGACGCTGCCAATTTCTCTGTCGGCGCCAACATCATGATGCTGCTCATGGCGGTGCAGGAAGAAGAGTGGGACGAAGTTGATCTCGCCGTCCGCCAGTTCCAGAACATGACCCAGGCCATCAAGTTCTCGTCCAAGCCGGTGGTGGTTGCGCCGTTCGGCATGACGCTAGGCGGAGGCGCCGAGGTCACGCTTCATGCTGCGGCCCGCCAGCCGCATGCAGAGCTTTACGCCGGGTTGGTCGAGGTCGGCGTGGGTCTGCTGCCCGGAGGCGGTGGCTGCAAGGAGATGACGCTGCGCGCTCTCGATAAGGCTTATCACGTTCGTCCTCACGGACGCGGCGAGAGTGTCGAGCTGATGGAAGCCATGAAGCAGGCATTCGAGACCGTCGCCATGGCAAAAGTCTCCATGTCGGCCTTCGAGGCGCGGAATCTTGGGTTCCTTTCCAGCGGCGACGACATCACTATGAATCGGGAGCGGGTGCTCACCGACGCCAAGGAGCGGGCGCTGGAGTTGGCGAGTGAAGGCTATCGCGCCCCCACGCCGCGGACGGACATTCCCGCGCCCGGCGAGAGCATTCTGGCGACGTTGAAACTGGGCGTGCACATCATGCACGAGGGCCAATTCATTACCGATCACGAGGTCAAAATCGCCAACAAAGTGGCAGAGGTGCTGTGCGGCGGCGCGCTGAATCCGGGTACGTTGGTGAGCGAGCAGTATCTGCTCGACCTGGAGCGCGAGGCGTTCAAGTCGCTCTGCGGCGAGAAGAAGACGCAAGAGCGGATCCAGTACACGCTGAAGACGGGCAAGACGCTAAGGAACTGAGAAAGTAGTTGCCAGTTGTCAGTTACAACCATGAAAGAGACGAACGTAAAGCAGATTCGGTCTAGCTGATAGCTGACGGCTGATAGCCGAAAGCTAAGTGCTAAGTGCTAGGAGCCTCGAATGCGTGAAGTTGTAATCGTCAGTGCCGTCCGGACGCCGGTCGGCAAGGCTTATAAAGGAACTCTGCGGGCGACGCGTCCCGATGATCTCGCTGCCGTCGCCATCAAGGGCGCGCTGGAACGCGTGCCGCAGGTCGATCCCAAAGAGATCGAGGATGTGATCTTCGGCTGCGCCATGCCGGAAGCCGAGCAAGGCATGAACGTCGCGCGCATCGCATCGCTACGCGCTGGTCTGCCGGTTGAGGTTTCGGCCATGACCATCAACCGCTTCTGCTCGTCGGGGCTGCAGGCGATTGCCATGGCCGCCGAGCGCATCATGGCCGGAGGGGCGGAGATTGTGGTCGCCGGGGGCGTCGAGTCCATGACCATGATCCCCATGGGCGGCCACAAAGTTTCGGCCAACCCGTGGCTGGTGTCGAATTATCCCGACGCTTATCTCTCGATGGGCCTCACCGCCGAAAGGATGGCCCAGCGCTACCACATCACACGCGAGCAGTCCGACCAATTCTCTGTCGATAGCCACAAGAAGGCCATCGCAGCGATCCAGGCGGGAAAGTTCGACGAAGAGATCGTTCCCGTGCCGGTCGGTCTCACCACCCCGAACGGCAATAAGCCAAAGCGCACCGACATCGTGTTCAAGATGGACGAAGGCCCGCGCGCCGACACCTCGCTGGAAGCGCTGCTTGCGCTCAAACCGGCGTTCCACCTGAAGGGCACGGTCACGGCCGGCAATTCGTCACAGATGTCCGACGGCGCAGCAGTCGCGGTGGTCATGTCCGCCGAACGCGCCAAGGCGCTGGGATTGAAACCGCTGGCGCGCTACGTGGCATTCGCAACGGCGGGGTACAAGCCGGAAGAGATGGGCGTCGGGCCGGTGTTTGCCATCCCGAAAGCGCTGAAGTTGGCTGGACTGAAGCTGAGCGACATTGAAGTCATCGAGTTGAACGAGGCGTTTGCGGTGCAGTCGCTGGCCGTCATCCAGGAAGGCAAGCTGGACCCGGAGCGCATCAACGTCAACGGCGGAGCCATCGCGCTGGGACATCCGTTGGGATGCACCGGCGCCAAGCTCACCGCGAGCATCATCCGCGAACTTAAGCGCCGCAACGGACGCTACGGCATGGTGACCATGTGCGTCGGCGGCGGCATGGGCGCGGCGGGCATCTTTGAGAATTTACAGTAGAGCCGCTATTCGCCGTTCGCTTTTCGCTATTCGGCAAAAGCAAACGGTGAGCAGATTTTGAAGAATGCCTTTAGCGAAGAGCGAAAGGCGAAGAGCGAAAAGCGAGGACTTTATGGCTACCACGGTATCGGCAGTTCCCAAGACCAAGACCACGGGCGGAAGTTTTCTGCTCGAAGATCACAACCTGGAAAACGTCTTCACTCCGGAGGACTTTAACGAAGATCAGCAGATGGTCGCCAAGCTGGCGGAGGAGTTTGCCACCAACGAGATCCTGCCCAATGCCGAGAAGATGGAGCACAAGGACTGGGCGGTGTCGCGCCAACTGCTGCAGAAGGCCGCTGAAATGGGCCTGACTAACGCCGACGTTCCGGCCGAGTACGGCGGATCGGAGATGGACAAGACCTCGTCCGCGATCATCGCCGACTACATGGCCAAGTACGGCAGCTTCATGGTGAGCATGGGCGCGCACAGCGGCATCGGCACCTTGCCCATCGTGTTCTTCGGCACGGAAGCGCAGAAGAAGAAATATCTGCCACGCCTGGCGACGGGCGAAATCATTGGCGCGTATGCGCTGTCGGAGAGCACCAGCGGCTCGGACGCGATGAACAGCCGCACCCGCGCGGTGCTGTCGCCCGACGGCAAGCACTACCTCCTGACCGGCGAGAAGATGTGGATCACCAACGCCCACTTCGCCGACCTGTTCACCATCTTTGCCAAGATCGACGGCGAAAAGTTCACGGCCTTCCTGGTTGAGAAGGACTTCCCGGGCTTCTCCGTCGGCAACGAGGAAAAGAAGATGGGCATCCGCGGCTCGTCCACCGCGCCGCTCATCCTGAACGAGTGCAAGGTGCCGGTGGAGAACGTGCTCGGCGAGATCGGCAAAGGGCACATCATCGCCTTCAACATTCTGAACGTGGGCCGCTTCAAGCTGGGCGCAAGCTGCGTCGGCGGTGCGCGCACTTCGTTGCAGCATTCCATTGCCTATGCCAAGGAGCGCAAGGCCTTCGGCAAGAGCATCGCGGAGTTCGGCCTGATTCGTGAGAAGCTGGCGCAGATGGCGGCCTGGCTGTACGCATGCGAGTCGATGGTGTATCGCACCGTCGGCATGATGGACACGGCGCTCTCTGCGATCGAGCACAGTCCCGAGACCGTGCGCAAGGCGATTGAGGAGTATGCGGTCGAATGCTCCATCATCAAAGTTTCGGCTTCCGAAATGCTCGACTTTGTGGTGGACGAGACCGTGCAGGTTTACGGCGGCTACGGCTTTGTCGAGGAATATCCCGCCGAGCAGGCGTATCGCGACTCGCGCGTCAACCGCATCTTCGAAGGTACGAACGAGATCAATCGCCTGATCATCACCGGATGGTTGCTGAAGCGGGCCATGAGCGGACAACTCGCGCTGCTGCCGGCCATCAAGAAGACCATGGACGAGGTGATGGCGGGTCCATCTCACGAGGAGTTGGAAGGCACGCTGGCCGCCGAGCGCAAGCTGGTGGAGAACGGCAAGAAGCTGGCCATGCTGGTGGCGGGCGCGGCTTCGCAGAAATACATGCAGAAGCTGGTCGATCATCAGGAAGTCATGGGCGCCATCGCCGACATGGTGATCGAGACTTTCGCCATGGATTCCAGCCTGCTGCGCGCGCGCAAGTACGTCGAGGCCAATGGCGAAGCCAAAGGCGCGCTGGTCATCGCCATGACCCAGGTCTATCTGGAAGGCGCATTTGCCAAGCTGGAGGCCGCGGCGAAGAAAGTGATCGCCGATGTTGCTGAAGGCGACATGCTGCGCACCCAGATGGCAATTGTGCGCCGCCTGGCAAAGCACGACCCAGTCAACGTAATCGCGTTGCAGGAGTCCATCGCCAGCCGCGTGCTGGAGATGGGGAAGTACGTGACGGCGTAGATAACTCGCTCACCGCAGGGGCACAGAGAGACGGGGATTCGCAATGACTTCGCCGTGTCTCTGTGCCCGGCGCTCTAAAGCGAGCAACTGCGGCACGGTTGCTGGTGTAATCGCCTGATTTCGCCAACTATCCTTCACATCGCACCTGAACTCGGCTATTGTTACTGCTATAGCAGCCACTAATGCTTACTCTTCTTTCCGAACCAACCGAAGAAATTCAGCGATTCCGCGATGATCCGTGGCCGTTTCAGCAGACGTTCAAGACCCCACTGAAAGACCTAAACAGGTTCGTCTCGACCTGCCTCGCGACATTCTCGCTTGAGAAAGGTGCTCTAAGTACCGATGAAGTCGTGTTTGAACCCAAAGACCTCCTTCTGCTACTGGCACACAATTCGGTGCCGGTGAAGGACTGCTACCATTTGACGATACGAGCCGACGGCGAACGAGAAATAGCCGGCTTGCTTCGAGCTGCTTTAGGCGATTGGGTAGATTTTGTTTTCGTTCCTACACCGGAAGTCGTTGCAATATATGCCGACCACGACGAATACACAACGTTTTACACTCGCGACGATGCGGCATTAAAGAGCGTAACGTCAAATCTGGAAACAGCCGGTTTTGAGGCTGTGCTCAATTACACGAGAGGGCGTTCGGACGCCAAGTGGCGATAAATTGCCATATCACAAGCAATCGGGGCTTTCTTAGTCGCATTTCGTGCGTTCACTCCGCTTCTTTCGCTTTTCTGATCTCCTCCATCACCGACGAGATCAGCTCCTTCGCGTCGGTAATGCCCTTCATCACGATCTGGATGTCCATGGCCGGCATGCCCGCCTGGCGCGCGCTCTGGCAATAGACGCCGTGCTGGCCCACCATGGTCAGCGCGTCCGTCAAGACATCGAGCGCCACCGCCAGCCGTCCCCGCGGCACACCCATCATGAACTCGTATTGCTCCAACTCTTCACGCTTTTCGTCCAGAATGCCCATGCATTGAATTGTATCGTTCGGCTCCAGTGTGAATAATAGAGCGGCAATAGGAAGTGACAATCTGCAATCAACAGGAGAATGCAATGCGTAAGAGCCGTCTGGGAATGTTCGTCATGCTTGCCATCGTTGTATGCACCGCAGTCTGCGTGGCGCAAGAGAAAGATAAGAAGCCGCTGAGCCCTCCGGGCGAAGCCTCGGTCAAGTTCGACGACGGGAAAACCGTCACCATTCAGTACAGCCGTCCTTCCATGCGCAGCCGGAAGATCTTTGGCGGACTGGTTCCGTACGACCAGGTCTGGCGCACCGGCGCGAACTCNNGCTGGAAGCTGATCATCAACAAGCAGACCGGCCAATGGGGCACCGAATACAGCGAAGGCCAGGACTTGGCGCGGGTGGACATGAAAGTGAGCCAGAAGAACGCGGTGATGGAGACATTCACCATCTCGCTCGACAAGACCAGTGCGAACTCGGCGGTGTTGAAACTGGATTGGGAGAACACCATCGCCAGCGTGGAGGTACAGGAGAAGAAGTAGGGGAGAAACGCCGATCCCTCGCGCATGAGTCCGCTGCGCAATTGTCGGAGTTGCAACTCATGAGGTACATTCTTTCGAACTGACTTGCGCGGTTAGGGAGAGCCCATGTTAACTTCGCCCGGCAATGATCCAGCGAAACCGCGGCTGACCATCCTCTGCCTCGCCAGCTACTTTAAGGGACTCGATTTCATTGGCGAGTGCCGGCGGCAAGGCTGTCGCGTGCTATTGCTTACCTCGCACAGCCTGCGCGACGAAGAATGGCCGCGCGAGAGCATCGACCAGTTCTTCTACATGCCGGATGTGGACAAGAAGTGGAAGATCGAAGATGTAATGCTGGGCGTCAGCTACATGGCGCGGTCGGAAAACATCGATCGCATCGTTCCTCTGGATGACTTCGACGTGGAAACCGCGGCCATGCTGCGCGAGCATTTGCGCGTCCCCGGCATGGGCGACAGCACGGCACGTTACTTTCGCGACAAACTCGCCATGCGCACCAAGGCGCGCGACGAAGGCCTGGCAGTGCCGGAATTCATCCACGTCCTGAACTACGGCAGGCTGCGCGATTTCATGAATCGCGTGCCGCCGCCCTGGGTGCTGAAGCCGAGATCGCTGGCTGGATCCATGGGCATCAAGAAAATCGCCAGTGCCGAGGAACTTTGGGCGGCATTGGAGCTCTTGGGCGATCAGCAGTCCTATTACCTGCTCGAACAGTATGTGCCCGGCGATATCTACCACGTGGATACCATTGTCTATGAGCGCGAACTGCTGTTTGCCATCGCCAGTCGCTATGGCCGTCCTCCGATGGAGGTCTCGCACGAGGGCGACATTTTCACCACGCGTACTTTGCCCCGAGGCTCGGCGGAGGAACGGCCTCTGCTGGCGCTCAACGAAAAAGTCTTGCAGGCCTTTGGCTTGGTCCGGGGCGTTTCACACAGCGAATTTATCGCCGGCCGCGATGGCAAGTTGTATTTTCTGGAGACGTCCGCCCGTGTCGGAGGCGCGCACATCGCTGACCTGGTGGAAGCGGCCACAGGAATCAATCTCTGGGCGGAATGGGCCAAGATCGAAATCGCCGGCGGAAAGGCCCCTTACCAGCCGCCGGTTGCGAGAAACGACAGTGCCGGCCTGCTTATTTCGCTGGCGCGGCAGGAGCAGCCCGACACCTCGGGGTACAACGATCCGGAAATTGTCTGGCGCCTGAATGACAAGAAACACCATGCCGGCCTGATCGTGAAATCGTCCGATCCCGGCCGGGTGCAAGAGCTGATTAGCAATTACGCGCAACGCTTCCGGCAAGACTTCTTCGCGTCGGAACCGCCGCGGGATAAACCAAACAACTAAGGCGGCTCTTCGTCACAGTTTCCCGGCTTCTTCCTGAATGCGTCTCCAGGCATTCTCCACGTGACGCAAGGCGGTGTGTGTTTGGCCGACGCAGAAGCGCAAAGTGAAGCGATCGTTGAGCCGGGTATGGGTGAGATATAAGTCGCCACTGTGGTTGAGGCGGTCCATCAGGAGCTGATTGCTCTCATCGCTGCCGCGATGCCGGAAGCATACCAGGTTCAGCGGCGCTGGCGCCACCATCTCGAAGCGCTCGTCCTGCTTGACCCACTGGGCAAATTGCTGCGCTATTTCTATGTGCCGGCGCACGTGGTATTGCAACCCCTCCACTCCGTAGTGCCGGATCACGAACCATAGTTTGAGCGAACGAAAACGGCGGCCAAGAGGAATGTGCCAGTCACGATAATCAAACACTGCGCCCGATTCGGTTGCCTGGTTGCGAAGGTATTCGGGCAGGATGCTCAGCGTGTCAATGAGCGCCTTGCGGTCGGCCACATAGAAACAGTTGCAATCGAAGTTGGTGAACATCCACTTGTGGGGATTAAAGGTGTAGCTGTCGGCAAGTTCGAGCCCATCCTGGATGTAGCGGAACTCCGGACACAGTGCNNGCCGATGGCCGGCAAGGGATCAAGCGCGTTAGAAGAAGTAGTCCCCACCGTGGCTGAAACGAAGAAAGGTACCAGCCCCGATTGCCGGTCCTGCTGAATCTGGCGGGCCAGGGCTTCGGGCCGCATGGCAAAGCGCTC